>CAMZEN010000061.1 GCA_947305775.1 uncultured Verrucomicrobiota bacterium | reverse complement strand
AACCCCACGGTCTTCCTCTCTTCTTTGCTGACCCGGTAGATATTACCATTTGTGGCTTTCCTTGGTACTGGCGACTACTTGCGGTTTGAGATAACAAATGGTAAGATATTTTTAGCTGATGCGATGGTCGTGTCGGCATTAAACAATAAAACAAAAAAAAGAGAAGGGTACAAAGATGAATAAACTCATGGCGGCGGCTTTGGTCGCGGCTGTTGCATGCGGGTGCGTGACTGTCAACAAGAACGATGGCGGTGAGTCCGACTTGCGCGCGAAGGTCATAAAGGACGTTCTGCACGAGAAGTACAGGGTCGCTGAAAATACCGTTTCTGCCTCTGACGAGGTTAAGTGTCTCTTCGGCTTCATTTGCTGGGGTTCGTCCGCTACGCACATCGCCGACACGACCGACGAGGTCATTCCGGTCGGCATGATTTCGAAGGCCAAGAACGGTGCTTATGCGAACGCCTGCGATGCGGCTTGTTGCGACCAGCTCGTTGGTACCCGCTATAAAGTTACCACGACAGACTATTTCGTCTACTCCACCTGCAAGGCGGAGGTGACCGGCTATCCCGCTTCGGTCGCCAGCGTCGAGGTTCTTCCTCCTTGCGCGCTACCTTGCAAGGACAAGTGCCCGATGGGCGGCTTCATGAGGTAGTCATTTTCCCGATGACGGACTTGGACTGCTCTAAGTGCGTCCAAGGCAACTACAAAGAAGACCCTTGCGATTTGCGAGGATCTTCTTTGTAGCTTCTGACATTTAAGAGCGTGGCAAAAGCAAAGATTCTGCGATTTTGGTATACTTGGTTTAGAAATCTTTCATCCAGGTGTAACCTTTTCCATCGTTGAGTGTAAACAGTACGTAAAAAGGAGCGCTAAATATGGAAATCTCAATAGCAACTTTGTCATAGCTTGAGGCGGGTAGAAGCTACTACCTCTCAAACACAACTGGAACCATCAAGCGAACCGGCCTTTGGCAGTGGTTCAAGTGCGTCACCGGCTTTGGTGACGGACGCGAGAAGGCGTTGCGGCTTGCCCAACGCGTCAAGGAGTCGCTTCTTGCAAATGCCGCGATCAAGGAAGATTCGCAGCTAACCAGCGCCATCGCCGCTCTCGATACGACTTATTCCCTTTATGGCTCAAACTTGCGTGAGATTGCCGATCGGTTCAAGACGGCCCATGCCTCTGAAATCGCAGCGATCGATACACAACGTCTCGCCTCGAAGCTCGCGGACGATGTGATTGCTGAGCGGGTTAAGGCAGGCGCCATGGTGGCGACGCCAGAAAAACCTCGGCTACATGAAGAAAATCGCTCTCTATTCCGTGCAGCACATTGCGGAATCGGCCCGTAAGCTCGATAAGACCCAGGAAGAACTAGAACGCGAGGTGGGATCTGCCGTTAGAAAGGTTTTCTGGGCCATCAACGACGTAGAGGTCATGCAATGCATGAAAACGAGCAAGCTATCCATGCCTATCACAAAAGATAGCGGGGTACGCAGGAAGGGTAGAAATGAAAACACCGTGCTGTCCATACCACGCTACAATCTCGACGAACTTCACTTTCGCGTAATTCTCGCCGCCTTGATCACAGAGAACGGCCCTGTTAAGACTGTGGATTTTGCCAATCGTCTCGCATTAATGCAGGCGGATGGTGTACTTCAGGATCGCAGGGAAGCGTTTATGTCCACGCCTCTTGATCCGCCGGAGACCCCTAATTCCGGCTTCATCTTCGCGCACTCGGCAATGAAAGCCTTCAAGGCGATGGAAAACTCCGAATGGCATCGCAAGAACATGGTCTAAACTCGGTAATAGACTTTGGGCTGTTTGTTTAGTACCATAACCGTTCGATTATTGCAAATCTTCCAACCTCCAAGGATGGTGGGCGCGTAGCTATGACTAGCCTGTCGCCGATGCCGGACGGTCTGCCTGTCCCCGCGCTGCTTCCTAGGGACCTGACTGGCCATAACAGTGATGTCGTTCGCTTTTCTTATCTGTTATCGTCTGTGCAGAGATTTTCCCCATTGCACGCGCAGCATAATTTATGGTAAAATACATTTTCCGCGCCCAAAGACGGGGCGGACGCGGCTGAAATCCGCGAACACAAACAAACGAAAGAAAAACAAATGGCAATCAGGAAGCCGACTCCTCCTACGGAGCGTTCCGCCGCGATGGCGGAGATGCTCGCTAATGCGGGTCAGGAGTCGAAGTTCAAGAGCGGTAGCCTTGTCGAGGGCACCGTAAGCGCCGTAAAGGACGGCGATGTATTCATCGACATTGGTTACAAATCAGAGGGCGTTGTTCCCGCCGACGAATTCGGCGAAGGCGCTGAGGTCAAGGTTGGCGACAAGGTCACCGTGATGCTCCGCGAGCTTGAGAACGACAAGACCGGAATGGTCACGCTCTCGAAGAAGGCCGCCGACGACAAGATCCGTTGGGAGAAGATTCTGGACCGCTATGTTGAAGGCTGTGTCGTCACCGGCACGGTCAAGAGCGCCGTCCGTGGTGGTCTTCTCGTCCAGATCGACGATGTTGAGGCGTTCCTGCCCGGCTCTCAGATCGAGGTTGCGCCGGTCAAGGAGCTCGAGCCCTACGTCGGCCAGACCTACGACTTCAAGGTCATCAAGATTTCCAACGAGCGCCGCAACCTTATCGTCTCGCGCCGCGAGCTCATCGAGGGCACGATGGCGGAGAAGAAGGCGGAGCTCATGTCCTCGCTTCAGAAGGGCGAGGTGCGCAAGGGCCGCGTGAAGAACATCACCGACTTCGGCGCGTTCGTGGACCTCGACGGTCTCGACGGCCTGCTGCACATCACCGACATGAGCTGGGGCCGCGTCAAGCACCCGAGCGAAGTTCTCAAGGTCGGCGACGAGCTCGACGTCATGGTTCTGGATGTGGACCGCGACCGCGAGCGCGTGAGCCTCGGCCTCAAGCAGACCCAACCCAACCCGTGGGACGCCATCCAGGATCAGTTCCCGGTCGGCTCGCGCGTCTCCGGCAAGGTCGTCAACCTCGCTCCGTACGGTGCGTTCGTCGAGATCGCTCCCGGAATCGAGGGCCTTGTGCACATCAGCGAGTTCAGCTGGACGAAGCGCGTCGCCCGCGCGAGCGACATGCTCTCCGTCGGCGACGAGGTTCAGGTCGTCGTGCTCTCCGTCGATATGGAGAACCAAAAGATCGCCCTCGGCATCCGCCAGACCCAGGACAATCCTTGGGACACCGTCCAGGACCGCTATCCGGTCGGTTCGAAGATCAAGGGCAAGGTCCGCAACTTCACGGCGTACGGCGCGTTCGTCGAGCTCGAAGAGGGCATCGACGGCATGATCCACGTCAGCGACATGAGCTGGACCAGGAAGATCAACCATCCTTCGGAGTGCCTCCAGAAGGGCGAGGAGGTCGAGGCGGTCGTTCTCGACGTCAACCCCAAGGAGCAGCGCATCTCTCTCGGCCTCAAGCAGGCCCAGACCGATCCGTGGACCGAGATCGCGACGAAGTATCCTGTCGGCATGGTCGTCAAGGGCAAGGTCTCGAAGGTCGCCTCGTTCGGCGCGTTCGTCGAGCTCGAGGACGGCGTGGACGGTCTCGTCCACATCTCGCAGATCAGCGATCAGCGTGTCGAGAAGGTTCGTGACGCTCTCGAGGTCGGCCAGGAGGTCGAGGCTCGCGTCGTCAAGGTCGATCGCGGCGAGCGTCGCATAGGCCTTTCGATCCGCGCGATGACGATGAGCGAAGACGAAGTGAAGCAGCTCGAGGCCGAGGCCAACGGCGAGCCCAAGGAGCCGATCTCCAAGAGCTCCGGCAACGCCGACTTCGGCGGACTCTCCGCTGCGTTCGACAATGCGTTCGCGAACGTCGAGTGGCAGCCTGGCGAGGGCAACTGAGAACTCCAAGGCGAAAGGAACTAAGCAATGTCAAGAGTTTGCGAAATATGCGGCAAGGGTCCTTCGGTCGGTAACGTTATCGTCCGCAAGGGTTCGCCCAAGTACAAGGGCGGCATCGGTTTGCACACGACCGGCATCACGAAGCGTCGCTTCCTGCCGAACCTGCACACGATCCGCACCACCGACGGCAAGGGCAACACGAAGCGCATGACTGTTTGCGCGCGCTGCCTCAAGGCCGGCAAGGTCGTCAAGGCCTAAGTGTTAAGTTCAAAACCAAATACCAAAACAAAAGGAGTAAAACAAAATGGCAATCAAGGTTGGCATCAACGGATTCGGCCGCATTGGCCGTATGGTTTTCCGCGCTGCTGTGGAGAACTTCGCTAACGACATCGAGGTCGTCGGCATCAACGACCTGCTCGATCCCGACTATCTGGCGTACATGCTGAAGTACGACTCGGTGCACGGCAAGTTCGAGCACGACATCAAGGTCGACGGCACCACGATGACCGTTGACGGCAAGGCGATCCGCCTCACCGCCGAGAAGGATCCTGCGGCCCTCAAGTGGAACGAAGTCGGCGCTGAAGTCGTCGTCGAGTCCACCGGTCTCTTCCTCACGGACGAGAAGGCCCGCGCGCACATCACCGCCGGCGCCAAGAAGGTCATCATGAGCGCTCCCTCCAAGGACGCGACCCCGATGTTCGTCTACGGCGTCAACGACAAGACCTACGCCGGTCAGGACATCATCTCCAACGCCAGCTGCACGACGAACTGCCTCGCACCGATCTCCAAGGTGCTCAACGACACGTTCGGCATCAAGCGCGGCCTCATGACGACGATCCACGCCGCCACCGCGACGCAGAAGACCGTCGATGGTCCTTCCAAGAAGGATTGGCGCGGCGGCCGTGGCATCCTCGAGAACATGATCCCGTCCTCGACGGGCGCGGCGAAGGCCGTCGGCAAGGTTCTCCCCGAGCTCAACGGCAAGCTCACCGGCATGTCCGTCCGCGTTCCCACGTCGGACGTCTCCTTCGTCGACCTCACCGTCGAGCTTGAGAAGGAAGCGACCTATGAGCAGATCTGCGAGGCCATGAAGAAGGCCAGCGAGGGCGAGCTCAAGGGCGTTCTCGGCTACACCGACGAGGCCGTCGTCTCGACCGACTTCCGCGGCGATGCCCGCACGTCGATCTTCGACGTCAAGGCCGGCATCCAGCTCGATCCTACGTTCGTCAAGGTCTGCTCGTGGTATGACAACGAGTGGGGCTATTCGAACAAGGTCCTCGAGATGGTCCGTGTCGTTGCGAAGTAACATCCGCGCGATAACGCAAGAAACCGAGGGGCGGCTTTGTCCGCTCCTCTGTTTTTTTGTTTTGACCAACGACCGGCAGTGCCCGTTGACAAAAAAATGATGTTCCCCACAAGTGCGGGAAATATGATATAATACGTGCATATGAAAGAATCGATTAAGACTCGGGTGAGAATCACCGACACCACTTTGCGCGACGCGCACCAGTCGTTATGGGCTACGCGCATGCGTACGGATGATATTCTCAAGATCGCCGAGAAGATTGACGACGCCGGTTACTATTCGCTTGAATGCTGGGGCGGCGCAACGTTTGACGTGTGCATGCGCTTCCTTCGCGAGAATCCATGGGAGCGCCTGCGCCGCATCAAGAAAGTTTGCCGCAAGACTCCGTTGCAGATGCTTCTGCGCGGGCAGAACCTGCTTGGCTACAAGCACTATCCAGACGATATCGTCGACCGCTTCGTAGCGCTTGCCTGCGAGAACGGCATGGATATCTTCCGTGTGTTCGACGCGCTGAACGATCCGCGCAATCTTGAACAGGCCATCAAGTCCGTCAAGAAGTACGGCGGCCATGCGCAGGGAACGATAAGCTACACGACTTCGCCCGTCCATACGATTCCCGCCTATGTCGCGCTTGCGAAGGAGCAGGTTTCGATGGGCATCGACTCGCTTTGCATCAAGGACATGGCCGGCATCCTTACGCCTGGCGCGGCCCGTGAGCTTGTCGGCGCCCTTGTGAAGGCGCTTCCCGATCTGCCGATACAGGTCCACTCCCACATGACCAGCGGAATGGCGGCGGCCATGTACATGGCGGCGGTCGAGGCCGGCGCGGGGTGCGTCGACACTGCGATTTCTACGATGAGTTCATTCTCGTCGCAGCCGCCTACCGAGTCGATGGTCGCAATACTTGAATCGGAGGGTTTCGACACAGGTCTCGATCAGGCGAAGCTTGCCGAGATCAACGCCTACTTCCAGGGCGTCAAGGCGAAACGCCAGCCTGCGTCATCCGCAAAGGTGGAGCCTGTCGACGCCGGCGTTCTCGTGCATGCGATTCCTGGCGGAATGATTTCGAACCTTAGGTCCCAGCTCGCCCAGCAGGATGCGCTGGACCGTCTGCCGGAAGTGCTTGCCGAGCTGCCGAATACGCGCGCCGACATGGGTTATCCGCCGCTCGTAACGCCGACGTCGCAGATTGTCGGCGTGCAGAGCGTTCTGAACGTGCTTTCGGGCAAGCGCTATTCCATGGTGACGGACGAGACCAAGCGTTATGCCGCCGGCTACTACGGCCGTACTCCCGCGCCCATCGAGCCCAAGCTCAGGAAGAAGCTGATGGGCGACCTCAAGCCCATTACTTGCCGTCCGGCTGATCTGCTCAAGCCCGGTCTCGCGGCAGCTGCCGCGGAACTGCCGCCGAACACAATCAAGAGTGAAGAGGATATCCTTTCCTACGCGCTCTTCCCCGAGGTTGCGCTTGGCTACTTCAAGTGGCGCAAGGAAGGCGGCCCAATTCCGGCTGATGAAGAGGAAGCCAAGTCCGTTAGCGCGGCGCCCGTCCAGAAGCAGGGCGGAGCGCCTTCCCAGAGCGGTGCCGCTCCATCAGGCGCGGCGAGCGCCGGGAAGGGCGTTGCCGTGCTTGCGCCTCTTAACGGCACTTTCTACAGGAGCGACGCGCCCGGCAAGCCGCAAATGGCGGCGGATGGCGCTCAGGTGAAGTCCGGCGACGCGGTATGCGTGGTCGAGGCGATGAAGCTTTTCAACCCGATCAAGGCGTCGGCGTCCGGCAAGATAACCTTCCTTGTGGCGCACGGAGCCGCCGTAACGAAAGGCCAGGCGCTTGCCACCGTCGAGTGACGCAGGTTGTTGATTTCCATGAAAGTTTAACATGTTAAATTAAGCCAAGGAGGCAGAGATGAGCACTGAGAAACCGAGGAATCCAAGAATCCTCATAGTGACGCCCGAGATTACATATCTTCCCGAGGGCATGGGCAACCTCGCCGGCAAGATGTCCGCCAAGGCGGGCGGCATGGCCGACGTTTCCGCGTCGCTTGTGTCGGCTTTGCATGAGCTCGGTGCCGATGTGCATGTGGCGTTGCCGCATTACCGTCGCATGTTCCACGTCGAGACTGCGCAGCTGGTCGCATCGGAGCTCCGCAAGTACAAGAGCCACCTGCCCGACGAGCGCATCCACCTCGCCGAAGACCGCTGCTTCTACTACCGCGACACGGTGTACTCGCGTGGCGACGGCAACATCAAGCTCGCCCTCGCGTTCCAGCGCGAAGTGATCAACAACATCATTCCGCGCGTGCAGCCCGACCTTATCCACTGCAACGACTGGATGACGGGCCTCATCCCGGCCGTGGCGCGCCGCGAAGGCATTCCCTGCCTGTTCACCGTGCACAACATCCACACGCAGAAGCTTACGCTTGCGCAGATCGAGGATGCCGGCATCGACGGCGCCGAGTTCTGGATGAACCTCTTCTACAGCTATCCGCCGTACAACTATGAGGAGTCCAGAAACAACAACCCGATCGACCTGCAGGCCTCGGGCGTGTTCGGCGCTCACTTCATCAACACCGTGTCGCCGACGTTCCTCCAGGAGATCGTGAACGGTTGGCATTCGTTCATACCTGATTCGATCAGGAACGAAATCCGCAACAAGTTCAACGCAGGCTGCGCCGCGGGTATTCTGAATGCTCCGGATCCGACGGACAACCCGGCGACGGACGACAAGATTCCGTTCAAGTACGGTCCTGAGAACCATCGCGAGATGAAGCGCAAGAACAAGATCGCCCTCCAGCACGCGCTTGGCCTTGAGGAGAATCCCGATGCGCCGCTCTTCTTCTGGCCCAGCCGCCTTGATCCTGTGCAGAAGGGTCCGCAGCTGTTGACGGACATCACCTACCGCTTCCTTGAGAAGTACGCCGGCGACGGCGCCCAGCTCGCGATCATTGCGAACGGACCCTACCAGCAGCCTTTCTGGGACATCCGCGAGTTCCACGGGCTTCATGGCCGTCTTGGCGTGCACAATTTCGATGGCCGTCTTTCCCAGCTCGGCTTCGCGGCGAGCGACTTCACGCTCATGCCGTCCCTCTTCGAGCCGTGTGGCCTTCCGCAGATGCAGGCTCCTATCTACGGCTCGCTCGCGGTCGCCCACAACACTGGCGGACTCCACGACACCGTCGAGAACCTTGATGTCGGTTCGTCCACAGGCAACGGCTTTGTGTTCGACACGTATGACTCTGGCGGCCTCTTCTGGGCTCTTGACCAGGCGATGGCGTTCTACCGTCAGCCGCAGGATGTCAAGGAGCGTCAGATCGCGCGCATAATGGGCGAATCGCTTCAGCGCTTCAACCACGAGGCTTGCGCAAAGGAGTACATCAAGCTCTACGAGCGCATGCTCGACCGTCCGCTCGTGCGTTGAATCAACGCGCAATGATGCGCAAAGACGTCTGCGACCGTTCCGCCTTTCCGGCGCCTCAAGTCGCAGACGTTAACATTTCCTTAACATGCGCGTGGTAAAATCTTCCCAGTTTTCATAAGGAGCAAAAACAGACATGCTTGAAGTAACGAACTTGAAGAAGAACTTCGGCGACTTCGAGGCGGTGAAGGGGATATCCTTCAGCGTCAAGAAGGGTGAAGTTCTTGGCTTTCTTGGGCCGAACGGCGCGGGAAAGTCGACTACAATGAGAATGATCACCGGCTTTCTGCCGCCAACGAGCGGCACTGCCGTAATTTGCGGCCACGACATATCGTCCGACCCTGTCGAGGCGAAGAAGTGCATCGGGTATCTTCCCGAATCCGCGCCAAGCTACCGTGCGATGACTGTCGAGGACTTCTTGTCCTTCATCGCCAGCGTTCGCGGTTTTGAGGGCGCAAAGGGCCGCGCCAAGGTCGAGGAGGCCATCGTGACGGCGCAGCTTCAGCCTGTCGCGAAGCGGACCATAGATACGCTCTCCAAAGGATACAGGCAACGCACCTGCTTCGCGCAGGCTATCATCCACGATCCCAAGGTTCTGATAATGGACGAGCCGACCGATGGCCTCGATCCAAACCAGAAGCACACTGTGCGCGAGATGATAAAGATGATGTCCGCCGAGAAGGCGATAGTCATATCCACACACATTCTCGAAGAGGTCGATGCCGTTTGCACCAGGGCGATAGTCATAGCCGATGGAGAGATCAAGGCGGATTGCACTCCGGCCGAACTGAAGGCGATGGATCCGTCCGGACGGCTTGACGTAGTGTTCCGCAGGCTTACCGGGAACGACAAGGAGGGTGCGCTATGAATTGGTTCTCGAATGTAAAGGCTGTGTTCCGTCGCGAGTTCAAGAGCTACTTCGACTCGCCCGTAGCTTATGTGTTCCTTACGGCGTTTCTCGTTCTCGTCGGCTTTCTTACCTTCGGCTTCGCAATGTTCTACGAGCGCCGTCAGGCCGATCTGTCCCCGTTCTTCTTCTGGCATCCGTGGGTCTACCTGCTGCTGGTGCCGGCGGCTACGATGGGCACTTGGGCGGACGAGCGCCGCAACGGTACAGCCGAGCTTCTTTTGACGCTTCCGATGACGGTGACTCAGGCGTTGGTAGGCAAGTTCCTTGCAGCGTGGGCCTTTCTGGGCATCGCGCTCGCCCTGACGTTCCCTGTCGTGGCGACTGCGGCGTACCTTGGCTCTCCCGACTGGGGTGCGGTCTTCTGCGGCTATCTGGGCTCGCTGCTCTTTGTCGGCGCGGCTGCGGCGATAGGTCTCTTCGCTTCGACGCTTTCGCGTTCAAGCGTTGTCGGCTTCGTCATATCGCTCGCAATGGTATTTCTGCTCATCATCGTGGGCTTCAGCCCGGTCACATCGGCCGTGGCGAACTGGGGCGTGCCGACCGTCATCGTCGACGGAATAGCATCCTGCTCGCTTCTTACCCACTTCGAGTCGATGCAGCGCGGCGTAGTCGACTTCTCCGACATAGGCTACTACATAGGTCTGGCCGTGTTCATGGTCGCCGCGGCCAAGGCTGTGACTGACGGACGCCGCGGATCGACCGGCAACGCCCTAGGTCTCGTGATGCTGGCGGTGATTGTAGCCGCCGCAGACGTCGTCCTCGCGAACCTGCCTCTGCGCATAGACCTCACCGAAGAAAAGCTCTACACACTCTCGGACGGCTCCAGGAAGGTGCTCGGGCAGCTCGACACCGATGTGACGCTAAAATGCTATGTCAGCACCAGCGCGGCGGACATGCCCACCGCTCTAAAGACCTACGCGAATCAGGTAGAGAACCTCCTTAAGGAATATGAAAGGGCGTCCGGCGGGCGGCTCGTGCTTGAGGCGTACGACCCCAAGCCGGATTCCGACGCCGAGGAATGGGCCCAGCGCTATGGCATCGAGCCTCGTCAGGTCAATCCTTTCGGCTCGCCAATCTACTTCGGCATCGTTGCCGTATGTGGGGATCGCGAGGAGACCCTTGCGTACCTTACTCCAGAAACCGAATCCACGCTCGAATACGACATGACGCGTCTGGTCACCCGCGTCGCATGGCCGGAGCGTCCGGTGGTTGGAGTGATGACATCGCTTGATGACGTGCTCAGCGCAGCGCCCAACCAGATGATGATGCGCATGGGCCAGCGTCATCAGCAGGGCTGGGCTGCGTTTTCCGAACTAGCCAAGGACTACGAGGTGAGACCTGTCGAAACCGACGTGGACTCCATCGATCAGGACATCAAGGCTCTTGTCGTGCTGCACGCCAAGGACCTTTCGGACAAGACCCTCTACGCAATCGACCAGTTCGTGCTGCGCGGCGGAAAGCTCATAGCGTGCGTCGATCCTTTCAACATCAAGGATCTCATGGCCGCCCGCCAGAACCAGAACCCGCAGATGATGCAGATGGGCGGCGGCGATGGACCCTCCACTCTCGGCAAGCTCTTCGACTCGTGGGGCGTCAAGTTCGACACGTCCAAGCTCGCGTGCGACCTGTCGGCCGCGACAAAGCTCAGTGCGGGCAACGGCGGAGCAGAGGAGAATCCTGCGTTCCTTTCGCTCGGCGCGAAGAACATGGATGAAGGCGACCTGCTCGTTTCGCAGCTTACGCAGGTGATGTTCCCGTTCGCCGGTGCGTTTATGTGGGAAGGCAAGGACGACTCCATCAAGTTCACTCCTGTGATAACCACCTCTAAGGATCACAGCTGCATCGTGGACCGCTGGAGCGTGCAGTTCGGGATGGACAATCTCGTCAGGCAGCTTTCGCCCGACGGCGAGAGCAGGACTCTTGCCGCGCGCATCGACGGCACGTTCAAGACAGCCTATCCGAATGGACCGGACGGCACCAACGACGTATCCAATGCAATTGCGGAAGGCAAGAGCTCCGTATTGGTCTTCGCCGACGCCGACTTCCTTGCTGACGACTTCTGCGTGCGTGTGCTGAGGACGCCTTTCGGCAACATTGCCCAGCCGCTCAACGACAACCTCACGCTGTTTGCAAATGTGATAGAGCAGTTTGCTGGACGCGAAGAGCTTATCGGCGTAAGGTCGCGCGGCAAGTCCAACCGTCCGTTCGCCGTAGTTGACGAACTCGAGGCCGAGGCGCTTGCGCAGTGGCAGCGCGAACAGGCGAAGTTCGAGGCCGAGCTTCAGCAGACCCAGCAGCGCCTACAGGCATTGCAGAACCAGAAGAGCGGCGATGAGCGTTTCATCCTCTCTAAGGAGCAGCAGGACGAGATAGCGAAACTTCGCAAGGCTCAGGCGAACACGCGCCGCGAGCTCAAGAACGTCCGCAAGAAACTCACCGCCGGCATTGATTCGCTTGGATTGAGGCTGAAGGTGTACAACATTGTCCTTGTGCCCGTGCTGGTGGTGCTGTTCGGGCTTTTCAGGGGATTTCTGAGAAAGAGAGGCTGACAAAATGAAGAACAAGAATCTTTTGGCGCTTGGCGTCGTGGCGATAGTGCTTGGTGGGGCAGCATATTTCGTATCCAGCGGATCGCGTCCTTCTGCCGCGAAGCTGAACGGTAAGCTGATATTGCCGAACCTTGACGTTTCGTCGGTCGCAAGCATCGAAGTCGGCGAAAGCCTTAAGCTTTCCGCCGGCGACGACGGCTGGAAGCTCGACACTCTCTATGGCTACCCGGCAGATCGCTCCAAGATCGCCGATAGCCTTATTAAGCTGGCCGAGCTCAAGGTAGGGCAGGTGGCGCGTGGACGCGACCTCGGCGATGTTAAGGAGATTGTGCTCCGCGACTCCGCCGGCAAGGAGATTGCGCGCCTGCCTATCGGCGACAAGCATCGCGGCAGATATGTGGGCTTCTCTGGCGAGACCGTGCTGGTCACAGACACGCTCGACGCATTCGACGGCGATGTTGGCGACTGGTGCGACACCTACATACAGGACTTCAACATCAGCTTCACGACAGTGGCCGACCCTGCGCTGAGTCCGGAGGAAACCGGCATTGCGACGGGCGTTGTGCATACCGTCACGGCTAAGGAAGGCACAAACGACGTTCAGCGTGTCGCTGTCATTGGCGGCACGGCAAAGAACGGAACCGATCGCTACTTCAAGCCTGAAGGCGGCAAGTGGACGTATCTGATACCGTCCTATGCGGCCGACCGCATGCTTAAGGAACACGAAAAGCCCGCCGAACCTGCCGAGCCAGCTCCCGATCCAGAGCCTGAGTCAGAGTCGGTGCAAGAGCCGGAGCCTGCTGCAGACGCGCCGAGTGTCAGCGAAGATTGATTGGGAATTATATCGTTGTGTTCAGAACTGAATGCAAGTTCTGGAAGAAAACGCAAGTTTATCCGATAACTT
>CAMZEN010000060.1 GCA_947305775.1 uncultured Verrucomicrobiota bacterium | reverse complement strand
ATTGAATTCAAGCGGTTCGAAATGGCATGTCTTGTGGTAAAACATCCAGTAAAGGTGCGGTATGACACTTGAAGAACCTAAGAAACAGATTGCCGACGATGAGAGTGAGATGATGGAGGTGAAACATGCGTAGCAAAAAGAAAAATGACTTTTGCCGAGTTTGAAGAATTATCGCGCCTTCTACAAGGTTTACCCTGAAGTGGGACTTGAAGTTGCGGCCTATTTACGCGAGCGTTTTGGAAAAGGCTACACGGCGTGTAGCCTTTTGGTGGACGCCCCGACTTTGGCGTTGCCGGACAAAAGCTACACAGCGTGTAGCCAATCTTCGCCGAACGGATTACTGGTGGAATATGGTGACGAGATTCGAATATCCGCCGAAGCGTTGTTCAACTGCCTGTCTTATTCACATATTCGTGAGCTGGTTCGGCTTGATGACGATCTGCAGCGGACATTTTACGCATTCGAGGCGATTCGGGGTACTTGGAGTGTTCGCGAATTGCAGCGATAGTTTCCGGCGTCGTGCTTCTTTGTCTGGCCTGAGCTACGGTTTGTCAAATGGTACGAAGATGAATTGTTGCCCAAAATCATCGACGAAAAGCTGTAGGCGCCTTTTGTGCGTGCGGGATTTGATATAATACTCAGCAAATCCGGACGTGAAAAGTCCGCAAGAAAAGGCGAAATGCAGTGAAGACGGCAATGTCAATTTCATGAAGGCATGAGGGGGACAAATGGCAAAGGAAGAAGGGGATATATGAAGGCGATAGCAATATTCGCGGCTGTGGCCGGCTTCGCGGCATGCGCAAGGGGCGAGACCGTCACCGACGAGCCGGACGCGTTCCTCGAATACATCGAGGCGACGGGCTCGCAGTACATCAATACGAGAGTCGATGCCGAGACAGGTCTCTACGACGAGGTGCACGGCACAATCTCCTGCTCCTACAGCGACGTCAATTTCATTGCCAGCCCGGAGCCAACTCTCATCACCTCGCGCGAAGGGTTTGCGGCGATTACAAATAATCTTGGCGGGTCCTACGCGCTTGGCGCGGACATCGACCTCGGCGGAGCGGACTGGACGCCGATCGGCAACAACTCCGCGCCGTTCACCGGCACGTTCCGCGGCAACAACCACGCCATCCGCAACCTCAGCTGCACGAACAGCTTGTCGGGCGCCGACTATCGCGGGCTCTTCGGCTGTGCGAGCAACGCGACGATCGAAGGCGTCACCGTCTCGGGAACGGTTGCGGGCAAGCAGTACGTCGGCGGTCTCGTCGGATGCATCACGGGCGGAACGGTCATCAGCAACTGCATCGCGGTGGTCGAGATTGCGGCGACCAACTCCTACGTCGGAGGCCTGGTCGGGGCGTGCGCCGGGGGCAGCGCTATCAATCGGATCGTCGACTGCCGTGCGGACGGCTTCGTGAGCGGTTCCGGCATGGTGGGCGGATTCATCGGCTACGTCTATGCGCCAGCCGTGATCTCCAACTGTGTGGCGCGCGGCGACGTATGTTCCGCCGCAAGCTACTACGGCGGCTTCATCGGGCGGCTCGCCCACGACGATGCGATAATCGACGGCTGCTGGTGCTCCGGCGCCGTGTGGGGTACGGGCGGCGATATTGGCTCGTTCCTCGGCCATCACGTGAGAGGAACGAATGTCAACTGCGCGGTTTCGGCCTACGCCAACGGGCCGCGTCCGTTCTGCGGTAGCAACCCGGCCATCACGGGCGGCAGGCTCACGCAGGCGGAAATCAAGGCGCTCTCCGAGGGCTGGCCTGAAGCGCCGAAGCGCGCCAAGTCCAGCGCGATGATTCCGATTTCGACCCCAGAGGAACTGCTCGCCGTCACGAACAACCTCTCGGGCAGCTATGTGCTGACGGCGGACATCGACTTCGACGGCGAGACCATCGAGCCCATCGGCAACTACAGAAACCCATTCAAAGGCGAGTTCTACGGACAGAACCACAAGATCAGCAACTTCTACATCGACACCACGGACAAGTATGCGGGGCTCTTCGGCAAGATCAACGGCGGCCGCGTGAGCGGCGTGCAAGTGGAGGAGGGTTATGTCACCGGCGGTCCGGCCGACTCCGGATTGGAGGACGTCGGCGTTGGCGGTCTCGCGGGCAAGATCGACTCCAAGTCGCTGGTGGACGGCTGCTGGTTCGTCGGAGAAGTCTGGAATACAAACAGCGTCAACGCCGGCGGCTTTGTCGGCTACACCGCAGACGCGCCCGTCATTCTCCGCTGCTGCGTGGAAAGTTATGTGGCGAACGAGTCCGGCAAGTCGTACACGGGCGGTTTCGTCGGCAACCACGGCGGCGGCTTCATCGCGGACTCGAGTGCCCAATCGTCAGTGGATAGCAGCGACGGCTACGGCGGCAATGGTGGCGACAATGTCGGCGGCTTCGCGGGCGGCGTGTCGAAGGCGGCCCGAATCGACACCTCCTGGTGCTACAGCTACGTCTCGAGCGATGGTGGGCACTATCGCGGAGCGTTCGTCGGCCTGGCCGAAATTTCCGGTCTCGTCACGGGTTCCTACTATGAAGACACCGAGAACGGCCTGAAGGCCGCCGGCACGAGTAGCGGCTCCGACGACTACGACGGCATCACGCCGCTCGGCGACGAGGAGATGCGGCTGAAAGAGTCCTTCGCAGCCCTCGACTTCGTCGACGTCTGGAAGATCGACGAGGAGACGTATCCGTACCTGCGGACGCTCTTCAGCGCGTATGAACTCTGGCTGAATGACGTCGGCATCACCGACGAACCGAAACCGGAAGATATGCCTAAACCGGAAGACATGGTGGAGGGCATTCCAGCCGGCATCCGCTATGTCTACGACATTCCGGTGGAGGCCAAGAGTCTTGGCGCACTGTCCGGCGAGCCGTTCTTTTACATTGCTAGGGATGACAGCGGCAAAGCCTGCGTGAAGTTTCGTGCCAAGCGCAATTCGTGCGACGGTGTGGGCGTGATCGAGACCGTCTACGCGACTACGGACCTTGCCGACATGGTGAATCCCGATCCGGCGGACTGGGTGCACAGCGTCCATATGCGCTACGACTCATTAACGGGCACCTGGCAGCCCGACGACGGCATCGAACGCCCGACTATGTTCTTCCTCGGGCGCGTAGACTTTGAATGAACAGGAATCCGCGAGGGTCGGACCCCATTGGTGGAGTAGAGAGTGGTGGAGTAGCCCGGGCTAGTATGCTACTAGGCGAAGATTGTCGCGGCGTAGTCGGTCCGCCCGTCAAGAATGCGGAGTATCGAATAGACGTCTGGCGCTTCCGCCAGGATTGCTATCGAGTACCTGCCACACAGGAAGTAAAGGTAGTCTGTCGCCCGTCCGACCTTATCCGCCAATGGGCGCGCCAGATGCTTGTGCCGCTTGAGAGAGGAAATGTCCGAGACGATTTTCGAGATCGTCTTGGCGGCTACAGCCGCGCCGAACTCGTCTGTCAGGTAGCGCTTTAGTGCGCGCAGATCGTCCCGTGCGGCAGGCGAGTAGCGTATCTTCATTTCGCCGATCCGAACTCTTCGAGGATATCCGATTCGTCAATCCATCCATCGCGTTCTGCGGATTCCTCGCCTGTTGCGATTTCTGACATCAGCCGCGTGACGGCTTGCGCGAATTTTGCGGACTTCGACTTTCGCGTGACGATGAAGGGCAGGCCTTCCACATTGATGGACTGCTGGATGAATATGTTTATGGCGTCCGTAAGTGTGAGTCCGCAGCCGGCGTAGATCGACTCAGCACGAGAACGCACTTCCGGGTTTATGCGAAACTGGAATGTGGCTGTCCTTGGCATTGTGGCGACTGTCATGATATGTCCTTTCTCAAGTGTTGAGAAGTATGATATCACAAATGTAGTGACAATGCAATAGCGTTGTTATGGCAATAAGTTGCGAGGGCCTGTCACCGCAGGCGTTCACAACCAACCACCGCATTTTATAAAGTGCGGGGGTAATGCCAATGCCGGTTAGCCGCCGGTTGCCATCGTGAGAAGGGTATTAGTGCAATACGGTGCATGTTATTGCATTAAGTGTCATTGGTTATTGCAATAAGCGACATGGAATCTTCGGGGCCTGGCCCCATTGATGGATGTAGAGAGTGTGGAGTAGCGGGCTTTTGTTGAACAGCATAGCTGCAAACAGAAAGTACGCAGACGGCAATGGAAAGTAATTAGAGTTGCCGCGAAAGTAAGGAGAGTGGTGCTGAAAGTGACACACCAAGTGCGTTGGAATATGATATAATAGTTCCGCTTTCCTGGTAAACCGCCGCGCGGCGATGAAGCATGCCGCGAAACAACGACGCAATAGGCCGTGGGCTCGGTGACGTCGAATAGAATTGAACGGGAAGAGCATACCAATAACGCGGCGATGTGGACGATCGAAGCCGCGAGAAAGAGTTCATGAAAGATGTCAGAACAGATTTTGACCGGCGGCGACCTGTATTGCCGCCCTACGGAGATTGACGACGGCGCATACCTTCGCATACGTCAGGTGCGCCCTGTGGAGCGCGCAGCCTCGCCAATAATCGACCACAACATAGAGCTTACCGAAACGGCGCTTTCCGTGCGCCCGTGGTATCGCGGCGAGACGCGCCTGGAGCCGTCCGCCTACATGAGCATCCAGCTCGACCCAAGCAAGAACTGTGCGGTGAGCTTCCTCGCCAAATTCGCCGAGACCGTCAAGGCGTTCCCGCCGGGCGGCTTCCCCGGACACTGCCACGCGGTGCGCGAACTGGAGTTTACCACGAAGAATCTGATAGCCACGCTTGCGACCCTCATAGAGACTACTGCGTTCGTGAATTCGCTGCGCGGTCTCGGTGCGTTTTTTGCCGCGATCTCCGACCCGGCGAACATGGCGCTTTCCAAGCACGACCTCGTGCAGCGCATCGACGCGAAGCTGGAACAGCTCGTAGATTCGTTCCGCACGATATCGCGCGAGTTCGCAATGCGTGAACGCGAAATACTCTTCCGCTCCATTCCGCTGGAGCGCGACACGAAGACGGAAGAGATTCTCGCCGTAGCCAAAAGCACCAACGCCATAGTCAAACGCATCGACGCGCGCGACGTGAAGCGCGGCAAACGCCAGGTCGAGATCGACAGGCAGGACAAGTGCTTCCATTATTGGGAGATCGGCCGCAAGAAGGAAGCCGTCTTGACCGCCACAAACGGCAAGGTCACCTATGCTTCTGTGTTCAGCTATTTCAAGCGCGAACTTGAGAGCATAGGCGTCACAACAGAAAAGCAGTTTGGATTGCTGTTGACGCGAAGGCTCAAGCGACTTTTCTTTCGAAGCAGAAACTAGAATCGGTTCTAGTTTCGATACTTGAATTTTAGAATAATTCTAGATAATCTAGAATCGATTCTAGGTTTGTCGTGCGAATTCTAGAATTATTCCAACGTATTCTAGAATCGCTCCACTGAGTTCTAGAAGTATTCTAGCAAATGCTAGAAGTATTCCGAAATCGTCAGGTTGTTGCTTCTAGTTTCGTGATGTAAAGGGAATTATTCTTTTTTTGCCTGTGCGGACATAGTTCGCCCACGCCCCTGGAAACATTGGTTTTCAGGGGTTTTTTCATGCCCTGATTCAAAACTAGAATAATTCTAGATTATACAGAACTGGACTTATTGCATGAGATGATATTCGCGCCGTGGAGAGGTAACAGCCTCAAGAGCGGCGCGAAATGGAAAAGGAAAAAGTTGTCAACAGCCACGCTTCGCCCTCGTGCGCGCGCGTGGACTGTGTACACGGTAGTCAGTCAAGTAGTCAGTCAGGGTTTATAGATAAACCCAATAGTAGCCAGTCCACGCCCGCGCGTGTGCGTATGCGCGAGGGGCTGCCGCCCATCGCCAACCCAGCCGCATACTTCAAGGCGTGGCGCGAGGCGAAATGGGGCGGCGACTTCGACCCCGTGCGCGTCGCCGTGGATGAGGCGGTCGCCGCGTTCTCGTCCGGCAAGAGCGCCGCGGCACAGGCGGACGACCGCCGCATCTGGCTGAAGATCGCGAACCGCATAGGATTCGAGAGCTTCCTTGACGCCCTAGACCAGAAGAGATCCGAGATCCGCGAACTCGCAGAGCGCGGCAAGCGCCTCCGCCAACCCGCCGCATCCTTCCAGAAGCTCCTGAACAAGCGCTTCCCGAAAGGGGGTGCGCGATGAACGCCGAGTATCGCAAGGCCCTCAAGCGCGAACGCGACAGGGAACGGTCCTGGCGCAAATCGGAACAGGGCGCGTTCGAATCCGCTTTCATGTCGCTTGATGCGCATGTGGAGAAGTTCGACGATCCAGGAAAGATTGCCGCGTTCTCGGATGGCGGCGCGGGAGCCGAAAGCACCTTCGCCCGATGCGAGGAAGAAGACAGGTTGCGCCAGATAGACGACGCCATTTCCAGACTCTCGGAAAAAGAGCAAGACTTCGCCTACGCCGTCCTTCGCGGCGCGACATGGCGCACGCTAGGGATGTCTAAAGCAACATTCTACCGTTGGGTTGAAAAGACCGAAGCCTTGCTGAAAAACTCTATTTCGCAATCTGCTGATATCTAATCAGGTCTTCAGGCGTAATGTCCGAGTGCGGCACAAGTTCATAGTGTTTCTCGTCAGCCACTTTGACTGTGCCGCCTTCCTCAACAAGCTCAAACATTGCAATACGGGAAGAATCTATGAACTGGACGGATACAGGGCGGCAGATGAGATTGGGGAATTTGGCTGCGCAACATGCAATGTCTTGAAGAGTCTGGACGACACCATGCTGATCATGTCCGCCCTTCGCTTGGACGGGGATGACGAATTGCTGCCCATGTTTGTCGAGCGCGACATATATCTCGTCTATCTCGATTTGACCGATTCCTTTGACCGTTGTGCGCAAATGATTCTGCAACGAATAAGCGGTCACGCCAAGGAACATGTCTATCAAACGATTGTAGCGAATCTTTGCAAGGAGTTCATGTTCGTCACCAAAGGAATGCAAACGCACAAGCGACGGCGTTGCATCCGGAACGAAAAGCGAAATCATGTCGTCTCTTGGAACAAGTCGCATAACAGAGACGTTATTACGGCGGTGTGCTGATTTGCGTTTATCGTTCATGATGGTTCGCAATGATGAAACATTTTGCACTCACTTAATGATCTCAATCCATGATTGATCGAACTTGATTTCATTTAGCACAAAGTCACGATTGACGAGTGGTGGCTTCTTCAAGCGAATCTTAAGCCGATTGTTAGGCACGTCAGGTAAGGTTGTGAACTGGGAACCATGCGGTTGCCAAGTAAAGCGTTTGATTCCAGTCGCGACTTCATATCCCTCAAGATTATTCTTATGGTTCCAATCCCATTCGTATTTGGATGGGTCGAAAGGGGTTGTCTCTATTTCCATTACGGAGAAATCTCGGAGCAATTCATCGCGTATGAGAATTACTGTACGCAAATCTGAAAACTGTTCTGTTTCCTTCTCATAACGAGCGTTCCATATCCCAAGAATCATCTCTCCGACCTTGTTGGGGTCTTCTGTATGAACATTTCGGACATCAAAGGAATAATCTACAGAATTCCTACCGGTTATAAGGCGGATGTGCTTGTGTGTAAATGGTTTCTTGTTCTTTATGGTCTTTGCACTCCAGGCTGTTTTGCCGCAGACCACATCCGCCAATCCCGAATCTGATTTTCGCCACTCCGCGCCGATGCACTTGGAGAATATGCTACCCCATTCTTCATCAGACACGTCAGTACTCATCTTATCCCAAAATAACAGTAATCGTTCCCAGCCAAGTCTTATGCCAAATTCATTTGTCAAAATACTGTGACACATGTCGATTCCCTTTCTAAAATCATGCGGCAATCTGTGCAACCCAGACTCTTTGCTCTGATTTTACAGAGCGTTCCTCAAATTCGATTCCCGCTTCAAGAGGATTCTCTATCACACGTGGTATAGGCGTGTGCGCGAAATCAGTTACAACGTATAGGAAAAAGCGACTTGTCAAATACTGTGCCATCTTGAACTCTTTTTCAGTCATTTGAATCTGCCCAGATGGCGTGCGGAGCCCCTTAACCTCTACAGCCATGAAGTCTGCACTTGGAGGCAAGAGCTTAAAGTCGAATCCACAGCCGTAAGCGGTAGTGCGTTGGATGGAACAGTCTCTGAATTTTCGTATGTCGCGATAATTAGTCTCAAAGAAATTTTCCGCCGCCTGTCCCGTCATGACACGTCGCGCAAATGCCGAAGCATCGCCATTTTCAATCCCAGCCTCTAATGCGATACGACTGATAGTTGGATCTACATCCATGTTACCTGCGAATTGAACTTTTATCATCTCGAGAAACTCTGACATCCCAAGGTCTCCATATTCATCAATGAATGCCTGACGACTTGGACGGATGACTTTATTCTTCCAGCCTGTGCGTGTATTTGGAAAGTATGGGTCAAACTCTTGCATATAAAGTTTTACAGATGATGGCTTGCCGCCAACAGCATATGCAAATGAATTATACGCTTCTCCTAAAGTTTTAAAGCCAAGCGCAGATAGCCCATCACGATTGAACTTTGAAAGAAAGAGACCTGCAAGCATCATCTTCTTGTTTGCCACTGACATTTCACTCATGATGCAATCCTCCATTTCGAAAATGGCTGGCAAGGGAACCCCGCCAACAATACATCAAAATCTGGAATAGAACTTGGATCAATTTTCTGAATGTCTCCATGAGGACGTTCGCCGAAGTTATAATAATATGTCTTTGCTGCAGCAGCGTCCCACTCTGAAGAGAAAACGCATCGCCCGCCAAGTGCTTGATAGCCAAGCCTGATGCCTCCAATCCCAGCGAACAAATCAATAAAAGTAAACTTTCCCTTTTTAGGTGCTGGGAATGGCACATCGACAAATTCCATGTAATCAAGTACTCCTATGAAATCCATCTGCACTGGGTTGAATGCACATGCCGAGGGGATGCGCGAGAAGAAAGGACGCAGACGCTCAAAGATGTTTGGCACCGACTTGCCGCCGCATTGCGGAAGTGGCTTGTCAAAAAATTCCGGCGTGATCTTCCCCGTCCACCTTGTTGAACAGACATAGACCTCGGAATTTTGGTTCGTCAATATCTTCTTGTCCGTTGTTTTCTTATCAAGCTCAAAAAGCGCATACCTCTCGGCATGCGGCACCTTTGCAAGACGATAGCCATTCTCCTTCAGCCATGCCCCGTCAACATCCTTCGCATACTTTGCCTTGAAGGCAAGTGCATCGCGATCAGCCGCATAGACGACAAGATGCGTCACTGCGGAATAGCTTTCTCCCTTGCCGCCCTTGGGGAGCGGCAGGTTATAAAGCCGCTTTTGCACGATCCAATCGTAGTTCACCTCGCGGCACGTCCCGACAACAACGACAGACTTTCCTGCCTGCTTGTCGTTCTCAACTGCTACTTTCGACTTCATCATTGCACATTATACCATTTTTCTGCCACCGTGAGACCGATCACCAGAAAAACCTCGCTTTAAGACTTGAGGGGAGATGTGGTTGCGGAGCCCGAGCGGAACAGCGAAGACCCGCAATCCCTCCCAAGCCCTTGTGGCTTTGATCTTTGACAATCGGCTATACGACGAGACGCGCCCGTGCGGTACAGGGCGCAAGAGTGGAATTTATTGGCGCTGACGCGCGACCACGAAAACGGGGTGTCGCAACAATCGCTAATGCGATTTGAATGCGCCGATTCGCCTTTTGGCTTGATGCCTTACGGCCTCGCCAAGGCAAATCTGCGCATTCTCCCTTCGGGATGTTGCGCCACCCCGACACGAAATGCCCCATCGGGCTACACGAAATCACACGAAAGCTTCGCACGAGACTTGTACGACCTTTGACGAACTGAAGGGTTGCGGCACAAACAAGGTACAAAAGCTTCGCACGAGCCATTGACTCTCTTTAAGGGGATTTGGCAAATGTAGCGCAGCACAACGCTTTAAGACAACCGCTCATTGCCAATCAGCGTTTTGTCGCTGAATCGGGCACGGGAAGGAAACGAGCATCCAACTTTTCGTGTCTTTTCGTGTGGCGTGAAGACGCCCTTTCGTGTCCGGGCGGAGCAAGGCGTGGCGAAGCCGCGTGGCGTAGATTGATCGCTGGCGCCGTTAGGCAAGCCATGCGAGCAATCGACGCCTCAGGATTGCGCAAGCAATCCGCCTTGCGACAGCACGGCTTTCGTGGTCGCGCGTCAGCGCAAAACAACAACAAGACACATTTCGGGGCGCGATGGTCGGGAGGCCGGCCACGATGCCCATTACATCAACAACCAATCAAACAACAAACCAAAACGAAAGGAACAGACACATGAAACTGACAAAAGCAGACATCAAGCAGAAGCGGGCAGAACTCGTGGATGTCTTGATAAAGATGGACAAGCTCAAGAACGCAAAGACGTCCCTCGAAAAGACGCTGGACGACGACTTCAAGAAAAACGAAGCCGCCTACCGTGAAGGCGTCGTCACGGAGAACGGCGTTCTTATGCGCAAACCCAGCTGGAAGACCACCGCGAAGCCCGTCGTGGAGGTCGCGTGACGGCGGGAACGCGGATCAGAAAAAGTCCCTAGGGCAAACGGAAAAGTCCCTACGGCGAAGGCAATTATCCCCTACGGGAAAACGAAAAGTCCCTTAGGGCCAAACAAAACAACCAGAAAGGAAAACACAACATGGCAAAGCCAAAGTTCATAACGGTCAAGGGATCGGGAACGATCGCCGAAACGCCGTTCTACATCGGCGTCGTGCAGCACGAGCGCACGATGTCCGCAGCCGAGACGTACGCGTTCCTCGCGGAGAAGCTCGGCTACACAGCAACGCAGATAAGGGCGACCAACAAGGCGCTCGCGAAGGTGCTGAAGCGCCACGCGCTCAAGGGCAACGCGTCCGTCATCGAGGGCGTCGCGTCCGTGAGGCAGGTATGCAAGGGCGGGTTCGAGAGCGACATCGGCCCCTGGGTCAAGGGCAGGAACGTCCTCATCCTCAACGCGGTGGAGCTGGACCCGTTCAAGTCCGCGCTTGACGGCATCACGCCGGAGAACAAGACGGGCGGGGCGAATCCGGTCATCGACTCGGTGCTGGACGAGGCGACCGGCGTATACGACGAGCTGACGGGGGCGATCTCCATAGCGGGAACCGACCTCGGGCCCGACACGTCCAAGGAGGACGAATACGTGACGCTCGCGGACAGGAACGGAGCCGAGACGAAGCTTGAGGTCACATACTCCGACCTTCTGCTCGTCAAGGCGACGATACCTGAGGGTGTCGAGCCCGGGAGCTACACGCTCAAGGTCTACACAAGAAGCGGCTTAGGCAGCGAGTTCGGCGTAAAGACCGCGACGCGCAAGGTCAAAGTAGTGGAATGACGCAGGTTATGCGCGCGGCTCCTTGCGAGCTTAACGCTATGGCGCTACGCGCGACCACGAAAACGGGGTGGCGCAACAATCGCTGACGCGATTTGAATGCGCCGATTAGCCTTTGGCTTGATGCCTGACGGCATCGCCAAGGCAAATCTGCGCATTCACCCTCCGGGGTCATTGCGCCACCCCGACACGAAAGGCCGCCTTCGCGGCACACAAAATTACACGAAAGCTCCGCGCTGTAGATGTACGACCATTACCGAGCCGTAGAGTTAAAACGCGATATCACACGAAAGCTCCGCACAAGCCATTGACTCTCTTTAACGGGATTTGGCAAATGTAGAGCAGCACAACGTTTTAAGGCAACCGCTCATTGCCAATCAGCGTTTTGGTGCTGAATGGTGAATGTGAAAGAAAACAGGCAAGCCAATTTTTCGTGTCTTTTCGTGTAGCGCGGAGGCGCTTTTCGTGTCTGACGATGCGACGAGACCCGAAGGGTTGCTTCGGCGAGGCGGCATGGGCCGAGTCAAAGACTCAAGGCCCATTGGCGTCGAGCTGAAGCAAATCGCCGTTAGGCGATTAGTCGCATCGGCGGCTTTCGTGGTCGCGCGCAAGCGCCCTGCACACCACACGCAAAAACACAACAACCAAAACAACAGCAAAACACAAAGGAGAAACATCATGGCAACACATGAAATCACCATACATCAGAACACGGGCGCGACCTCGGACAAGGCGCCCTATCTGGGGAACTACGTAACCAAGGACACCATCGGGCTTGACGCTCTCGCCGAGGAGATCGCGGCGGAGTCGGGCCTTCCGTCGATCCAGACGAGGGCCATACTCGAAGGCCAGTTCGAGTCCATCGCGGCGCTTGAGAGGGAATCTCTCGTAAGGGCCAACTTCGACGGCTTCGCGGTGTGCGGCGCAATCACGGGATCGCTCCCGACGAGCGACGCCGAGTTAGATCCGAAGCGCAACAGGGTCGTGCTGGCGATAAGGCTGGACGACTCGCTCAGGCTCGCGCTCGTAAACGTGACGCCGTCCATCGTGACGGACGCGACGACCAAGCGCGTCGCCATAAGCGAGGTCTCGGACATCGCCGAGCCGCGTCCCTACTCGGTGCTTCACGGACAGCGCCAGTTCCTCGTAACTGGCTACAACATCGTGCTGACGGACGAAGGCTCGGCGCTGTTCATGCAGGACAAGAACGGCACCATCTTCGAGCTTGTCGTGGACGAGGCGCTTGACCCGCAGAAGATCAAGGCTCATACCTCCACGCTGCTCGATCCCGGCGACTACAAGGTGGTCATCAAGTCCCGCGGCGGCGACGAGGACGGACAGCTGCAGACGCGGCTCAGGAAGGTCAAGTACCTCGCGGTCGCAAGCGACGCACCGGTGGTGAACGCAATCATGTCGAGCGCGGCAGGGGCGGTGCGCGACAGGCTCGTAAAGGGCTCGCCGATACTGGTGAGCGGACTCAACTTCTCCGAGGACGTCGGGGATGTGGCGGTGAAGTTCGTCTATGCGGACGGAACCGAGGTCGTGGGGACCGTGAGCGCAGCTACGCCGCGCCTCGTGACCGTGGCGTGGCCCGCCGCGCTGGACTCGCTCGCCGACGGAACGGCGGTCACGCTCACCGTGACGCGGACGAGCGGCGGCGCGACAAGCGACTCCAACACCCACAACGCGACAGTAGTGTCCGCGGAGTGAAAGCGAAGGGAGAGTAGACTATGACAATGCTCACCTTCAAGGTAAAAGCGACCCCTCCGGCCCCGCAAGGGCCGGAGGTGACGCGCGTCAAGCAGCAGAACCCAGACCTGCCGGACGACGAAATCGACTTCGGCGGCCCCATCGTGGCCACGGGCGAGAACCTGCAGATGGGCGAGGGCGACACGATCAAGATCGAACTCTACAGGGACGGCGAACCTTTCGCAGTGCTCGACAAGCTTCAGTCCATCGTGTCGATACCGACGGCGATATCGTTCTCCAACGAAACGAACACTTCGCGCTGTCCCGACGGCGACTGGTGGGGGCAGGATGTGCTGCTTACCGTAACCATCGGCGGCGTAGCCGCAACACGTTGGCTGAAGTTCCACGCCCACAACAATTAACACTAGAAGCTGACGGCTCGCTACGAGACGCTTGCCACCATCCACCCCCGGACTTTATAAAGTGCGGGGGTGGAATTTTCGTTTACCCACATATACTAGCTTCCGCACGCCTTCGGCATACGTCGCGGCGTTAATTCGGCTGGTTCTGTTTCCCCTTGCGATGGAGTTGCTCTAGCGGCACGGCGGCATTTTAATTAGCCCTAACTAACTGGTTGCGGACGTGCGGTGGATGTGGTATAATGCTTTCAAACTCTAACAACTAGATTATGGAGAAACACTCGTGAGCGAACAACTCGAACAGATGACGCCGGAACTCAAGGCGTTCGTCACTGATTGGAAGGCCAAGCCCGGCAACCTGATCATGGTGCTCCACCAGGTTCAGCAGACCTACGGCTACATCCCGCGCAACATTGCGATCGAAATCTCGGAGATGCTCGAGGTGCCGCTCGCCAAGATCTACGGCGTGGTGACGTTCTACAACTTCTTCAAGCTGCAGAAGGCCGGCAAGTACATCATCCAGGTGTGCCTCGGTACGGCGTGCTACCTGCGCGGCGGCGACGATCTCGTCAAGGAGTTCGAGCGCCAGCTCGGCGTCGGCCTCAATGCGACGACCTCCGACGGGCTGTTCACGGTTGAAGCCGTCCGCTGCCTCGGCTGCTGCGGCCTCGCGCCTGTCGTCGTCATCAACGGCGAAGTGCACGGCAAGCTCGAGACGAAGGATGTCGAGCGCCTCATCAAGATCTACCGCGAGCGCGGCTAATTTAATCAAGGAGACAGGAAAATGGCAAAGCTTACACTGGACGATCTGCGCAAGATGCGCGGCGAAAAGCAGAAGGCGATGGAAATGCGCGACAACTCCAACAAGGACGTGCAGGTCATCGTCGGCATGGGAACCTGCGGCATAGCCGCCGGCGCGAAGGATACGTTCACCGCCCTCGTCGATACGCTCACGGAGAAGGGCCTCACGAACGTTCTCATCCGCCAGACGGGCTGCATGGGCCTCTGCCACTCCGAGCCGACCGTCGAGGTCGTCGTCCCCGGAATGCCCGCGGTGATCTACGGTCACGTCGATGCCGCGACCGCGAAGGAGATCGTCGAGAAGCACATCGTCGGCCACAACCTCATTGAGGGCAAGATCCTCGACAGGCCTTCGGTCGATATCGTCAAGAACGCCTGAAACTAAGGAGACACAATGGCTTATCAATCTTATGTCCTGATCTGCGGCGGCACCGCCTGCTTCTCGGGCGGCGGCGACAAGATCGTCGAAGCGTTCCA
>CAMZEN010000059.1 GCA_947305775.1 uncultured Verrucomicrobiota bacterium | reverse complement strand
AACATCTTCTTTGTCTTCCAATCGATCCGTTTTCAAAGAGCGCGCCGCCTCCCTTTCGGGGGCAACGGGTGCATATTGTATCAAATTCTCCCCTCGCCGCGCAAGGGGGTTTTTCAAAAAATTTTATCTATCCACTTATCTAGCGGAAAATGCAAAGTATGAGAATAAAAAGTGACAATACGAATTGAAGACCATACCTTTGCTTTTCAATAAGCTTTGCCGCTTCCGAGAATTGCGGCAGGATTCGCCGCAACCGTGCTCCTGGCCATGCTTGCGCCTCGGCGCGTCGCTCAGCTCGCTCATCACGTCTCGTCTCCCCGCCTCGCTCGTCCATCATTAAGCATGCGTACTTTATGTCCTCCCCGGTCTATAACCGGCTTCCCGCCACAGAATATAAAGGAGAGAGGGAAGCCTTGGGAGAGCGGCCCTACACTGGGAGAGCGGCCCTACACTGGGAGAGCGGCCCTACACTGGGAGAGCGGACGTCTCGTCCGCTCTGATGGAAGAGTTGACCCTCCTTATGAGCGGGCGAGACGCCCGCTCTCCTAAGGTGTTTGATTGCAAGCCATTGAGAAAGCCGTTCCGTTCCTCTGGCGAGACGAGCAAGCCGACTGGCGCACAAGAGGTCCGACGAGACTCGGCGCCGTAGGAGAGACGATGTACGCAACCAGTGACGAACGCCCAGGCATGACCGGCTGAAGACGGAATCTTGTCTGCTCAGTGAAGGTGCAACGATGTCGAGGCGGCCGGTTTGTGCGCCAGTCGGTTGCGAGTCGAGATATTGCGACTACTGTTTGCTGCTTGTTGGTGGATGCGTATCGTGGTATACGTATCGCTGGCGCATGAACTTGATCGAGCGCGAAAATATCTGGTCCACATTCGCGGCAGACGACGCATCGAGAAATTCCTTTACCTCTTCACTGGAAAAGAAGAAGCGCGTTTTGAGCAAGTGGATGTAGCACCGCTCGGGATCCTCGTTCCAAAGCTCGCGAAAACACCATAACGTCATCTGCCACACTTCACGGCGGACAACTTCATGATCGTGCATCGGAAGCGCCATTGCTTCGCTCTCACCTTCTCCATCCTGATGGGCGCCTTCTATTGAAACCTCACCGTGCTTGTTGGGGTCGGCGTTCAGCACATAGCCGCGCACATACGTCCTGAGCCATCCCTGAAAGCTTCCGCCGTCGTCACGATAGAGGTCGATTTTACGGCGACCCAGCATATCCTCATATAACATGCCCATCAGGTCGCCTGCGGTGATCGAGTAGCGCTTCATCATCTCGGCGCTACGGAGGGACGTCGACTCAGGCTCTACGACCTTCTCCCAAACGAGTTTCCAGCCGGCATCTTCACCGGCCTTTACGAGTTCATACCATTCGTGGTCAGTCATGGTGCGCTTTCGTTGAGGTGTCAGGCAAAGGTCAGTCCGCCGGGAATTGGCTCGGAAACGTCCTTGCGATGGAGCCAGAGAGCGGTTTCGTGCTTCCCCTTCACGAAGTCGGCGTATGCAATGCGGGCATGTCCGTCGCAAACGGCAAGACGTTTGCCGGCAAACTCGAAAACGGCTTCAGGTACGGGCTTGCCGTCGCCTTGATTGATCTCTATAGGCAATATGCTGTTCGCATCGGAACCGCCCGGAAAGGTCAGCTTGGCGACCCAGCAACCGGCCGGGTCTACGGTCGGCTGAGACATGAACGTGAATGCTATCGTTTTCCCTTCTGGCGTTTTCATGGCGCAACCATTATACCAAAATCCATCCGCTAAGATGCAGAGACCTTTGGAAGGAAGCGGATGAGCGCGCGGAGGACCACCAACATCACCGCACCCGCCACAAGAAGGGCGCGCAGCGCAGTGACTTGCGGGTATGCGAGCGCCAACGCCACGAGCACGGCAAGCTGCAGGTATACGATCGCGCCTACGAGGAAGCCGACCCTTCGCCTCTTGGCAGGATCCGTCTCTTCGCCTTCGGAGTAAAGCGTCACAAGAGAAATATAGAGCCACCAGATGACGGCCAAGGAGAGGGCACGAACGCCAAATGCGCCTGCTGGACTTCCGGAAGAGCAAACCGCCGAAGCACCGAGAAGCACGTTCAGCCCCCGACATGCGCCCATAATCCACCACCGCTTGCTGCGATTGTACGCGGTTATCAACGCTACGAGGACCGCGGCTTGCGCAGGCCACGACCAGAGCGAATGGAAGCCGCCGCCGTAAATCCCGCCAAAGTAGGCGCAGAACGCCGCAGCCGCAAGGCATGCCGTGCCGGCGGCCCAGGCGGAATCCATCGATATCTCGCCATCGGCTATCGGGCGACCTTTGTCCGTCTTGGCTCCGATGATGTCGTTCTGAACAAGTCCGAACATGTAGATGAAGACACTTGCCGCCGCGGTCCACCAGACGGGAGCAAGGAACCTAGTGCTCCAATATAGTCCGACGGCGGACGAAGCTGGATGCCCGCCAGCCACGATAACCGCCGCAGCGCCAACAAATATGTCACCGGGGACGGTAGGAAGGTTTACGACCCTGAAGAGCCTAAACCATCTTTGCATGACCGCTCCAGCCGAGCTTTCGTGCAAGCACCTCGTATGGGTCGTAGCCCTGGAACTCCACAAACGTAGCGCACTCCGGAGACTTGCGAATCTCAAGCGCATCACCGTCGTCGAGCATAAGCGCATTCTCTCCGTCCGCATACACGCCGATCTTACCGTTGCATTCGCCGTCCCGCGCTCGCGAAGTAACGGTCATCTCAACCGTGTCGCTTACGACCATCGGCCTTACGCCAAGGGCATGCGGATTCATCGGAGTCACGACAAAGCTCGTAGAGTCTGGCATCAGCACAGGACCGCCCGCCGAGAGCGAGTATGCCGTCGACCCGGTCGGCGTGGCGAATACGAGTCCGTCGGCAAAGTAGCGTGCTACGCCCCTGCCGCCGACAGCAAGGTCTAGAACCGCCGCGTGGCCGGAAAGCTCGCGCATCAGCACAATGTCGTTAAGCGCGATCGCGACCGGAGCAGAGTCGCCCGCGCGACTCGCCTCAAGCATCGTGCGGCGCGAAATGCAGAACTGCCCTTCCTTCAACATCGATAGAGCCTTGTCGAAATCACGGCGCTCCACGCTAGCAAGGTAGCCAAGTCCGCCGAGGTTGAAGCCGGCGATAGGTTTTTCGCGGTGGGTGCGCGCGGCACGGAGAATCGTTCCGTCGCCGCCAAGCGCGATTATGACGTCGGCATCGTCACCCCTGGCGCAAAGCTCCATCCCGAATTCGGGCAGCGAAGCCACCAGCGACTCATAGGCGGTCTTCGCCTCATGCTTACGGCTGTTTACGTGAAAATGTATCTTCTTGACCGACATTACTTCACGCTCTTCCCGGATTCGGCAAGGCGCAGAAGTTCACGATTCTTCTCGCCAAGAGCCGGCTTCTTCTTGAAGCTTGCGACAAGCGCCTTCTCGAGGCTTTCGCCCGAAAGACCCGTGCAGTCGAACTTCTTGAGCGCAGCGAGCATCATGGTGTTCGCGGCCTTCGGCACGCCGAATTCCTCCGCCATCCTGATTGCAGGCCACACCACAAGCTTGACGCCCTCCGGCGGCTGCACCTTTACGGGCACGGTCTCATCTACAATCACCACGCCGCCCTTCTTGACGTCGCCCACGAAGCGCTCGTAGGCGGGCTGGTTCATGCAGACCAGAACATCGGGGTGCTCGACCGTCGGCGAACCTATCGGCTGGCCGGATACAACGACGGAGCAGTTCGCGCTGCCGCCGCGCTGCTCTGGTCCGTAGCTAGGGAACCACAGCGTGTGGCGGCGCTCAATGCGCGCGGCCTCGGCAACTGTAAGGCCAAGAGAAAGGATGCCCTGTCCGCCGTAGCCGGCGAACTTGAAGCGGCGTTCGGCGAACGAAGAGTCTGTCTCGGCGGCGGGGACGGCGTCCTTCTCGAGGAAGAGGTCGTGGCAGGAAGCCGCGCGCGGCACCGGACGGACGGCCAGCGACTCCTTCGCCTCGTCGCGGAAGACGCCGAGGGGGAATTCCTTCTCCATCTCATTGATGCAGAACGCCGCCGCGTCAATGGCGTTCATCTTGAAGTTCGTCGGGCACGGCGCAAGTATCTCGAGCAGCGCATAGCCCTTGCCGTCGCGCTGCAGCTCGAAAACCTTGCGGATAGCCTGCTTCGCCTGCATGATGCGACGGGTGTCGGCGACGGATACGCGGGCGATGTATACGGGGGCCTTCAGCTGGGCGAAGACCTCGCACACGTGAAGCGGGTGGCCGGTCAGAGCGGGGTCGCGCCCGAACGGGGTCGTGGTCGTCGTCTCGCCGTCCAGCGTCGTCGGCGCCATCTGTCCGCCGGTCATGCCGTAAAGAGAGTTGTTTACGAATATGCAGCCGAACTTCTCGCCGCGGCTTGCCGCCTGAAACGCATTGTTGAAGCCTATCGCACCAAGGTCGCCATCGCCCTGATAGGCGATCGTCACGGCGTCGGGACGAGCCCTGCACGCACCTGTCGCGGCGGCGCTCGCCCTGCCGTGGGCGGCGGAGATGTGAGCAGCATCCCAATAGTAGTATGTGAAGACGCCGCAACCGACTGGATCGACGAATATCGTGCGGTCCTGAAGGCCCAGCTCGGCGCAAGCCTCGGCGATGAGCTTGTTTATTATGCCGTGGCCGCAGCCTGGGCAGTAGTGAGTGAAGCTGACGTTCTTTCCGCTTCTCGGAAAGACCTTGTACATTCCCTTCTGTTCGATCGTAGCCATCAGACCATCTCCTTCGCGGCCTTGACCGCATCATCGACCGACACGACTTCACCGCCCATGCGGTTGACCATGTTGACGCCTGCCGCCTCCGCACCAAGCCCAGCCTTTGCAAGGTTGAGGCGAACATCATCAGCGAATTGCCCGGCATCAAGCTCGATGGTCATGATCTTACGGCCCTTTGCGACTGCGGCCAGCTGTTCGCGCGGGAACGGATTGAGAGTTATCGGACGGAACACGCCCGCCTTAATGCCGATCTTGTGAAGCTCCTCAGCCGTTGTACGCGCGATTCGTCCGGAGATTCCATAGCCCACGATCAGCAACTCAGCATCGTCAGCGAGATACGCCTCGCCCATCGCGTCCGCCGCCATCTTCGCATACTTCTCCTGAAGATGCACGTTGAACTGCTCCTGCTGGGCGGCGTCCAGATATATGGACTTTACAAGATTCTCCCTCGTCTTCGGCTCGCCCTGCGCCGCCCATTCGCTGAAGTCAGGTCGGGCAAGCTCACGTTCCGGCAGCTGGACGGTCTCCATCATCTGGCCCTGTAGACCATCAGCGAAGACAACCGCCGGGGTGCGCCACTTGGCGGCCATCTCGAACGCCTTCATCGTAAGGTCGAACATCTCCTGGGCGCTCGCCGGAGCAAGCGTGAAGGTTTGGTAGCTGCCGTGTCCGCCACCCTTGACCGCGGGGGTGTAGTCGGACTGCTCGGGATATACGTTGCCCAGGCCGGGACCAGCGCGGTTAACGTTCACGACAACCGCCGGAAGCTCCGCGCCAGCGAGATAGGACAGCCCTTCCTGCATCAGAGAAAAGCCAGGACCACTCGTCGCCGTCATGCAAAGCCGCCCAGCGCCCGCCGCGCCGAACATCATGTTTATGGACGCCGTCTCGCACTCGGCCTGCACGAACGTCCTGCCCAACATCGGGAACCACTTGGCGGCACCGTGGGCGATTTCGCTTGCAGGAGTTATCGGATAGCCGAAATAGAGGTCGCAGCCCGCATAGAGCGCGCCCATCACAACCGCCTCGTTGCCTTTGACGAACTTAGTCATTTCTCGACCCTCAATGCGTATGGCTCGGGACAGTTGTAGAAGCATATGCCGCAGCTTATGCAGCCTTCGCCTTTGTACTTGACGGACTTTATGCCCATCGCGTTCAGCTCTTCGCCGATCTCAAGGCACTTCTTCGGACATGCCGCAACGCAGCGTCCGCAGCCCTTGCAATTCTCCCTGTTGACCAATACCATATGAAAACCTCTTAAATCACTCCACTATGTCTTCAATGTCGGCAAGAGGACGTCCAATCTTAGGAACGGACGCCATAAGCCGGCGGGTATAAGCCTCTTTGGGGTTCTTCAAGACCTCATCCGCCGTGCCCTCTTCGACGATCTTGCCATGGTGCATGACTATGATATGGTCAGCGACATGCTGCACCACACCGACGTCGTGGGTTATGAACATGAACGACAGACCGAGCTTATCCTTCAATCCGCCAAGAAGGTCGAGAACCTGCGCACGGATGGAAAGGTCCAGCGCGGAGACCGCCTCGTCGCAGATGAGAAGCTTCGGCTTGAGCGCTATCGCACGAGCTATGCAGATTCGCTGGCGCTGTCCGCCAGAGAACTCGTGCGGGTAACGGTAGAGGACGGACGAATCCAGACCGACGCTCTCGAGAAGCTCGACGGCGCGGTCAGTGCGCTCCTCCTTCTTGCACAGACCATGGTACACCATACCCTCGGTCACTATGTCGCAAATCGTGTGACGCGGATTCAGGCTGGCGTTTGGATCCTGGAACACCACCTGCACCTTGCGGTGATATTCGAGAAGGTCTTTGCCTTTAAGAGTGGATATATCGACGCCATCGACCTTGATGGTGCCGCCACATGGCTTGTTGAGCATCAGCACTGCGCGGCTTGTGGTGGACTTCCCGCAGCCGGACTCACCGACTACGCCAAGCGTCTCGCCACGTTTTAGGTCAAAGCTCACACCATCCACGGCCTTAACGTGGCCGACTGTGCGGCCAAACACGCCTTTCTTGACCGGGAACCAAACCTTAAGATCGCGCACTTCGAGTATGTTGTCGTTCATCCTCTGTATCCTTCTATTATTGTCTGACGCGGACGCTTCGACATCTTGGGATAGTCGAGCGTATAGTGAAGCCCTCTGCTCTCGTGCCGGCGCTTGGCGCACTTGACGATCAGCTCTGCGCACACTGCGAGATTTCTCAGCTCAAGCGTGTCAGGCGTCACGAGATAGCGGAAATAGTAGTCGCGAATTTCACGGCGCAACGTCTTGATTCTGTGTGCGGCACGCTCAAGACGCTTGTTTGTGCGGACGATGCCTACATAGTCCCACATAAGGCGACGAATCTCGTCCCACATGTGGGCGACAAGCACGGCTTCGTCCGGCGGAACGGCGTTGCCGATCTTCCATGCGGGAATCTCCGGCAAACCGTCGGTGAAACGCTCCGGATGCGGCCCGAGCCTGGCAGCCGTAAGACGTGCGCAAACGACGGCCTCCATAAGAGAGTTGGACGCTAGACGATTCGCGCCGTGGAGTCCAGTTGATGCGCATTCGCCGACGGCGGACAGCCCTGATATCGATGTGCGACCATCGGTAGTGGCCTGTATTCCCCCGCATGTGTAGTGCGCGGCAGGCACGACCGGGATCAAATCCTTAGCCATGTCTATGCCGAACTCCATGCATTTCATGTAGATGTTGGGGAAGCGGGTCTGCAGATACTTGCGGCCTTTGGAGCGAATATCGAGGAACATGCAATCGTCGCCCGTGCGCTTCATCTCGGAGTCGATCGAACGCGCAACAATGTCGCGAGGAGCGAGCGATCCACGCGGATCGTACTTGTGCATGAATTCGCGCCCATGCTTGTCCACAAGAACCGCACCCTCTCCACGCACGGCCTCGGATATCAGAAAGCGCTTGGCCTGGGGATGGTACAGGCAGGTGGGATGGAACTGGATGAACTCCATGTTCTCTATTCTTGCGCCTGCACGCCACGCAAGCGCGATTCCGTCGCCAGTGGCGGAGTCTGGATTGCAGGTATAGAGATACACCTTGCCGCATCCGCCAGTGGCGAGAATAGTGTTTGGCGCACGAACGGCGAATATCTCCCCGCTCGGCTTATCCATGACATAAGCGCCGATGCACCTGTTACCGCCGGAAATCCCTATTCGCTTCGTCATTATGAGATCTATGACGATCGTATTCTCGAGAGTGGTTATGTCGCGCTGCTTCTTTACGGTGCCGATCATGGCGGCTTCGCAACGCTCGCCGGTTATGTCGCCTGCGTGGAAAATGCGGCGAGCAGAGTGGCCGCCCTCGCGCGTCAGATCCCAATCGCCATTCTTCTTGCAGTTGAACTCGACACCGCAGTCGATAAGATCCTGTATGCCTTCAGGCGCGTGTTCACAGATTTCGTGCACAACCGGAGACTTGCCAAGCCACGCACCGGCGATCATAGTATCGCGAGCGTGCTTGTCAAAGGAGTCGGACGAATCCATAACGCAGCAAATGCCGCCCTGGGCGAAATTGGTATTGCAGTCGACAAGGCGACCCTTCGACACCACTATTACTTTACCGTAGGCGGCAAGGTGCAAGGCGCTCATCAAGCCGGCCATGCCAGAGCCGACCACAAAGTAATCTGCATCCAATATCTTCATTTCGCAGTATTATACCATATTTACTTAAGGCGCTACTCACTCTTTAGGTTGCGACTCATCATCGCCTCGGCGGCCTTTCTCGCATCGAAGTCTTCATAGCAGGCGGCGTAGACGAGGTCGCATATCGGCATTTCCACGCCCATCTTCAACGCGAGATCGTGGACAACCTTCGAGTTCCAGACGCCCTCGGCGACCATCTGCATAGAACCCAGTATGTCGCCTATCTTCTCGCCCTTGCCGAGCCTTTCGCCGACCGAATGGTTGCGTGAATGCACGGAAGTGCATGTTACAATCAAATCACCTATTCCGGCAAGGCCAGAAAGCGTCTCCGGCTTGCCGCCGTATGCAAGGACAAAGCGCTTCATTTCTGCAAGTCCGCGCGTTATCAGCGCCGCACGCGTGTTGTCGCCAAAACCCAACCCGTCGGAGCAACCAACGGCAATCGCTATGACGTTCTTAACAGCGCCGCCGATTTCGACGCCGACAGGATCGGGCGAAGTGTAGACCCTGAAGTTGGGGCCGGACCACACCTCCTGCACCCTCTTCGCCTTTGCTTCGTCCGGGCATGCCGCGACAATTGCCGTCGGAATTCCACGGCTCACTTCCTCGGCATGCGTGGGCCCCGCCAACGCCACGACATCCTTTATTCCGAGAATCTCTGTCGCAAGTTCGGTCATGCGTTTGTTGGTGCGCTCGCACAATCCCTTGGTTAGGGACACGACCAGATGATTGTCGGTAATAAGGCCCTTGAAGCTTTCGACCACCGAGGCAAAATACTTTGAAGGCGGCGCTAGGACGATTATCTGCGCACCATCTACCGCCTCCTTGCGGTCAGCTGTCAGTTTAAGGCTTTCAGGCAGCACAACACCCTTCAGGAACTTCTCGTTCCTGCGAGTGCGGCGCATCTCCTCCACATACTCAGGAAAGGCTCCCCAAAGCGTGACGTCATGTCCGTTTCCTGCGAGCAGCATGGCGTTCGCCGTGCCCCAGCCGCCGTCTCCTATTACCGCAATCTTCATAGCAGATGCCCCATCTTTTCCTTTTTCGTGTTGAGATACCGTTTGTCGTGGATGTTGGCCTGTATCACTATAGGCACACGCTCGGTTATTTCAATTCCATAGCCGCCGAGTCCCTTGACCTTGCAGGGATTGTTTGTGATAAGCCGCACCTTCCTAACGCCAAGATCCACCAGAATCTGCGCGCCCTCGCCATAGTTGCGGAGGTCCGGAGCAAAGCCGAGCGCCACGTTAGCCTCGACGGTATCCATCCCCTGCTCCTGTTTCTTGTAGGCATGCAGCTTGTTAGCGAGACCGATGCCGCGTCCTTCCTGACGCATGTAGAGAACGGCGCCGCGTCCCTCCTTCTCTATCATCTGCATCGCAGCGTGGAGCTGCGGGCCGCAATCGCACCGCTCGCTGCCCAACACGTCGCCAGTGAAGCATTCGGAGTGGACGCGCACCAGCACGGGCTCTTCACCAGAAAGGTCGCCTTTGACAAGCGCGAGATGCTCAAGCCCAGTCACGCGGCTGCGGTACATCTTAAGGCGAAAGTGTCCATAATCCGTCGGTAGATCGACCTCTTCTACAGCCTCGACCAGCTTGTCCATGCGACGGCGGTATTCAATGAGGTCTGCGATTGTCATAAGCTTGAGGTTGTGCTTCTTCGCAAACTCCATGATATCGGGAAGACGCGCCATGGTACCGTCGTCCTTCATCACTTCGCAGCAGAGGCCCACCTCCTCAAGTCCGGCAAGACGGCAAAGATCCACCGTCGCCTCTGTGTGCCCCGCACGCTTGAGAACACCGCCGACTCTCGCCTCCAACGGGAACATGTGACCCGGACGGCGGAAATCCTTCGGCTTGGCTCCTGGCCTCAAACAGGCCCTAGCAGTGATCGCGCGCTCCTCGGCGGAGATTCCAGTCGTTGTTTCGATAGCGTCGATCGAAACGGTGAATGCGGTAGAATGGTTGTCTGTGTTCAGTGAAACCATCTGCGGCAGTTCGAGCCTGCGGCACCAGTCGGCGCTCATCGGCATGCAAATCAAGCCTTTAGCATGAGTCGCCATGAAATTGACGTTGGCGCAAGTCGCATATCGAGCCGCGCAGATGCAGTCGCCCTCGTTTTCACGGTCGGCGTCATCCGTCACAAGGATTATCTCCCCGTTCCTGAGAGCCTCCAGGCATTCTTCGACTGTGTTGAATTCGGCGTTCATTTTTTCTCTTTATCAGCCCTTTTGAAAGTTCCGTTAGCGGTCGCAGATGTGACCTGCCCTTCCGGTGGAAGGTCGGCTCGCGACTTGCCGCACGCAGCGAGAACCTTGTCCGTCGTCTGGAAATGCGCCTTGCAGTGGTTCATCAGCCATGTAGGCCCCTCCTTATCGACCATCCTCTGCGCGAGTTCGCGGACTCTCGGATCGCTCGATCCGGCAGGGACGTTCTCGCGGCCTTCGGCCGGCGGACCGAACACCTCATCGCCCATCTTGGCGATGTCGCGCAGAAAGAGCTCTCGTGCTATGACCGAAGCCGCAGCGACCGCGATGTCGCTCTCGGCCTTGTGCCGCTGCTCGACCTTTGCCTTCTTGCCGAGAGGCTTCAAGGCGCGTCCGATGGTCGCCTCGGTAGGCGCAAACTGGTCAACGACAACCCTGTCGCAACCTGGACGCTTCTCCAAAAGCTCCTCTATGGCTGTGCCGTGCGCCCAGGCGAGCATGCGGTTTATGTTGCGCATCTTCGCGTATAGGCGATTGTACGCAGCAGGGCCAAGCTTCACTACTGCATAGCCGGTCGGCCCCAGCAACGAACGAAGCTTTGCGCCTGCTGTAAGCACCGCCTTGTCGCTCATCTGCTTGCAGTCCTTAACGCCAAGCTTCTGCATTTCGGATGAAAGCACCTCATCGGTGTACGCGCAACACACGACCAGAGGACCGAAGTAGTCGCCCTTACCCGATTCGTCGCTTCCGGCGTGGGCAGAGACGAGCTCGGGATTCAGCAACGTCTCGTAGCCTAGCGTAGCGGACATCAAGACGTTCGGCTCAAGCACGAAGAGGACGAAATCCTCGGCCTTGGAACCCTGCACGCAAAGCTTCCGCCTACCGTGCTTCTCCTTCTCGTAAAGGGTCGCGTTGAAATGGTCGCCCTCTATGGAATACAGGGAATAGGGAACCTCGCGCTTGCGATAGTTCCCCCCAACCATTATGCCGAGCAGAATCTCCTGCTGGTCTTCCGTCAGTTCGAAGGTGAACGACGTCTTGCGCGGAGCCTCGCCCTCGATCGAAGACACGGTAAAGACCCTTACCTGGCGGAGAACCGGAACTCTGTAGAGGTGCGATACGTCTCGCCGGGCTTGACGAACGTCGTGGGCCACTGCGGCTTGTTCGGCGAGTCTGGCGCGTGCTGAGTCTCAAGCGCGACGCCGCAGCGGAACGACAGATGCTCGCCGCCCTTCGCCGTCTGGTCGTAGCTCGCCCAGTTCGCCGTGTATACCTGAAGGCATGGCTCGGTCGTCCAAACCTCAAGGGCGCGTCCGTTGAGCGGACAGTAGAGTCCGCCAGCCTTGACGAGGCCGCCCTTGCCACCAGCCATGACGCCCTCGTCAAGCACCCAGTTGTGGTCGTAGCCCTTGCCGATCTCAAGCTGTTCGTTGGCTTCGTTGATGCGCTCGCCGATACGCATGCCGTTGCGGAAGTCGAAAGGCGTGCCTTCAACCTTGGCGATCTCGCCCGTAGGAATCTGTCCCTTGTCGGTCGGCGTAACCTGCGATGCGGCGATGGTCATGACATGATCCTCAATAGTTCCGCCAGACTCGCCCTTGAAGTTGAAATAGACGTGCTGCGTCATGTTGATCGGCGTCTCCTTGTCGGGGACCGCCTCGTAGTCGACGCGCCACACATTGTCTTTCGTGAGCGTGTAGGTGACCTTGACTTCAACCTTGCCGGGGAAGCCCTCGTCGCCGTCGGGCGAAACGTGCGTGAATACGACACCTACATCCTCATCGGTCGCGAAAGGCTCAGCACCCCACACATAGGCGTCCCATCCGCGAGCGCCACCATGCAGGTTGCATCCGATTCCGCCGGGCGCGTTGTTCAGCGCCGGCAGCTTGTATTCAACTCCGTTCAGAGTGAAACGCCCGGCTGCAATGCGGTTGCCGTAGCGACCAATGATGCAACCCCAGTAGGGATCGCCGTTGTCCCATCCGGCGGGAGAATCGAAGCCGACGACGACATCCTTCATGTTGCCGTCGCGATCAGGCGTGAACAGCCTTACGACCTTTCCGCCGTAGTCGCTCACCTCGAGCACGACTCCACCTGCGCCGTTCAGAGTGAACTTGCGCGCCTTCTCACCATACTTCGTAACGCCGAAGTCGCTGACCTCATAGCTTGGCTTGTTCATTTAACGATTCTCCTTTAGGGTTATTTTCTTCTGCTTGTTACTTCTATGACATTGACCTGATTGCGCAGCTGGAGCATGATCTGCTCGATCACCTTCGCAGTGCCCAGAACATCGATCTTCATGCGCGAGACCGTTCCGTCCTCGGTGGGGCCCACGTTGAGAGTCTGTATGTTGTAGCCGCGGCCGGAAATAAGCCCGACGATTCTCGCAAGCACACCCGGCTTGTTCTCTACGTAGCAATTCAGCCTGTGAATCTGTTCTCCGCTCATGACGCCTCCTCAGTCGAACACCATCTCGCTTACCGGCTTGCCGGCGGGGATCATCGGATACACGTTCGCCCTAGGCTCGACAATCACCTCCACGACCGTCGTCTTATTGGACTTCACGGCCTTGGCGATCGTCGCATCCAACTTCGCGGGATCGATCACGCGATAAGCCTCCGCCCCGTGGGCCTCGGCGAGCTTGACGAAGTCGGGCAGGTAGTCGTAGTCGAGATCCTGCTCCAGATGCTCGTTACGCGGGCGGCCCTTGACCGTCAGTATCGAGCCGGAGTAGTTCTTTTTGTAGAACAGTTCCTGCCACTGGCGAACCATGCCAAGGCACCCGTTGTTGACTATCACGAAAGTGACCGGCAACTTGTGCTCAACCGCGCAGACGACCTCCTCGAACGTCATCTGCGCACCGCCGTCGCCGCAAATCGCGACGGTCTTGTGGTCGGGCCTAGCGAACGCCGCGCCGATGGCAGCAGGGATTCCGAAGCCCATCGTGCCCATTCCGCCGGACGTGAGGAAGTGGCGCGGAATAGAGTAGCGGAAATGCTGCGCCGCCCACATCTGGTGCTGACCGACATCGGTCACCACCACGGCGCGGCCGTCCGTAGCCTTGTCCACCGCCTCGATGACGGCCTGCGGCATTATGACGCCGGGGTGAAGCTGCTTCCACGAAACCGGGCGGGACTTCTTCCAGCCGTCGATCTTCGCAATCCACTCCGGATGGCTCGCGGCCTTCACGCGGGAAGCGACCGTCGTAAGCACATCCTTCACGTCGGCGACTATGCCGAGCGCGACGGAGACGTTCTTTCCGATGGAGGCGGGGTCGCAATCGACATGGACGATCTTCGCCTGGGGCGCATACTTCGAAATCTTTCCGGTGACGCGGTCGGAGAATCTAACTCCAAGAGCGATTATCAAGTCGGCCTCGTTCATGGCCCAGTTCGCGGCCGGGGTTCCATGCATTCCGGCCATCCTGAGCGAAAGCGGATCATGCTCGTCGAAGCTGCCAAGGCCCATGAGAGTGGTCGCGACAGGAATACCGGCCTTGTGGGCGAGAGCGGCGACATCCTTGGCGGCACCGCTGGCGATGACTCCGCCGCCGGCGTATATGACGGGCCGCTTCGCATCGTTTATCATCCTCGCAAATCTGCTGAGCTGCGACGACGTGGCCGCACTCTCCGGATGGTAGGCCCTCAGCGAGACGCGCTCAGGATACTGCGCGGAGGTCATCGCCTGCTGGCAATTCTTCGGAATGTCGATAACGACCGGTCCGGGCTTGCCGTGAGTCGCGATATAGAATGCCTGCGCGACGATCTCGGGGATCTCGTCTGCCGAATGCACAAGGAAGTTGTGCTTCGAAACGGCGCGCGTAACACCTGTCGTGTCGGCCTCCTGAAAGGCGTCCGTCCCTATCAGATCCATCGGCACCTGGCCGGTTATGACCACAAGCGGTATGCCATCGATGTTGGCCGTGGCGAGTCCGGTGACGGTATTCGTCGCGCCGGGACCAGACGTCACCAGGCACACGCCAGGCTTGCCGGTGGAACGGGCGTAGCCGTCGGCCATATGGACGCACCCCTGCTCATGGCGACCAAGCACAAACAGAAGCTTTGCGTCTGGAAGGCAGTTGAATATGTCGAGAGCCTGTCCGCCAGGATAGCCGAACAGCACCTCCACGCCCGACTTTACGAGCGAATCGACGAGCGCCTGCGCACCCGTCCTCTTTTCATTCTGATTCATTAGGGTTATATTATATCATAAAACGGCTATGACGGCCATGCTTGGCATTAACGCCACATGCGCCAGGACAAAGCCGACATCGCGAACGCAGCGGAAATCAGTGGTCATGGCGGGATTCGCCATGCCACGGAATGAAATCAGGCACACGATCCATGCCTGCGGCGATTCTCTGGCGAACGGCCTCATAGACAAGAATCGTCGCCGCAGCGGAGACGTTCAACGAATCCGCAAGGCCGAGCATCGGTATGCGCACCCTGAGCTCCGCACCGTCCATCCACTTGGCCGTAAGGCCATACTGTTCTGCTCCCAACGCAATCGCGACGTTGCCGGTAAGGTCAACTTCGAAATGCAGCTTCTCGGCATGTGGCGTCGCGGCAAGTATCTTGAAGTTCCGACTCTTCAGCCAAGCCAGCGCTTCATCGCTTGTGGCCTCGACTATCGGCACAGAGAACATGGTGCCCGTCGACGCCCTGACAACATTCGGGTTGTGGATGTCGGTGGTGCGATCGCATACTATGACCGCAGCGACTTTGGCGGCATCCGCAGAACGGAGAATCGTACCAAGGTTCCCCGGCTTTTCTATCGCCTCGGTCACAATGACAAGAGCATTCTCCGGAAGCTTCAGGTCGGCAAGCTTGATGGAAACATGAGGACCGACCATTAGAAGTCCGTCGGGACGCTCCTTGTAGGCGATCTTCTCGAAGCACATCTTCGTGCACGAATAGACCTCGGCGCCTTTCTTCGCGCACTCTTCCACCAACGCGGGTTCGTTCTCGTTCTTGAGGTAGAAGTCTGCGCAATGGAAAATCGCGCGAGGCCTGTATCCGTTGTCGAGCGCACGACGGCACTCGCGGAAGCCTTCGACGATCATCTCGCCGGATTCCTCCCTGGCGGAGCAGCTACGCAACTTCACTACGTACTTTAGCTTCGGATTGCTTGGCGAACTAAGTTCCATGACATAAGATTATACCATATTTGGCCGCATCAAGACCATCATGAATTCTAGGATGTATTCTTAGGAAGGGAATCAGCTATCGCATATCGTCATCGCGAACCGCCATTATATTGCCGACGGAGTCTTCGCCGACATATGGGTTTTAGCGCGGCGGTGGCGTGTGGTCCCGTTTTCCGTGCCGTCAGGGCATGAAAAAAGGGCCGGCGGCGTCCTACTCTCGCACGGGCGGGTCCCGCACT
>CAMZEN010000058.1 GCA_947305775.1 uncultured Verrucomicrobiota bacterium | reverse complement strand
CCTTTTCCCCCTTTATTTCTTATAGGGGGTGTGGGGGGAGTTTTCTTTCTTTCCGCCTTTTCCTCTTCTTCTTTACTCATGATGCGCCTCCTTACTTGGTCCAAAGGCCTTTTGCGATTTCGTCCCAGCGCTCGAACTTGGCGTAGGCGGCGGCCGCCCAAATCTCCATAGTGTCGAGGACTTCGAGCTGGTCTTTCTTCATCCGCTCGTGCAGGCTGTTGTACAGCTGCTCGCACTTGAGCGCATTGTCCATGGCGAGGATTTGGTCGTGGAAGGTGTCACAGAACTCCTGGTAGAGATCGCACGCCTTCTTGTACGCCTCCATCGTCTTGAGGTGTCTGGTGTAGTTGTCCATTTGTGCCTTTCTTGTTGTGGAGCGCGGAATTGCACATCCACCAATAGGGTGCAAGGTTAGGCAAAAGGTTAGGTTAGAATGGGGTAAGCCGGGCGCAAGGTTAAAACGCACCCGGAGAAAAGCGCATAAAAACAAAAAACCGACCCGGTAAAGGGTCGGTTATCTTAAAAGGGAAATTATTTTTGGGAGGTTAGGTTGAGGTTAGGTTTTTTTGCGTCTCAAGAAGTATTCGGGATGGTCGGTATGGATGATTTTGCCGGTGTTGTAGGCATCGCCTTTCTTGAGCGATTTCAAATTCCAATAGTTGCGCAGGACGGTCTCCATTTCGTCCCAGTTGCCGCTAAGGCGCAGGGCGAGCGAATATCCGGCAGGCGGCGGTTGGATGTTGTTTTCCCAGCGGTATACCTGCATTGGCGAAACCTTGAACCAATTGGCCACTTTATGCTGGGGGAAGCCGGTTCTTGCGGCCTTGAAGGGCGCGCCGGGCTTGGGGGAATGGACGAGCTTAAGGATTTCGGTCCGGACTTCGGGCGAAAGTCCGGTAACTATGGCCCTCACGAGGGGCAGGTCGTCGTCGATGTTTGCCATTGCACGGTCGGATACAGAGATTCAAAATAAGTGGAGGTGCATGGCCGCAGTTAGTCAGGGCTCTGGAAAGCCACACCACGCCGCGACCACACACCTCCGAAGGAGGCTGGTCTGCCCGGCAGTGTGGCGAAAATTTTCCAGATTTAGACTAACTGCAAAGCGGCGGGTATTATATCATATATCGGTGCAAAATGCAATACCCAAACGCTAAAATCTAGAAAGAAACTTGCCGCACCCCCCTTGACAAAAAAAAAAAAAAGTGGTATGATACACGGCAAGGTCGCGAAAGCGGGGAAAAAAGAACCGGAAAGAAGCGAAGATGGAAATTGCGCAATACAACAAACTGAAGAATTTCATCTGGAACATCGCCAACGACGTGCTGGTGCATGCGTTCGCGAAGGGCGAGTACAAGGACGTGATTTTGCCGTTCACCGTCCTTAGGCGCATGGACGTGCTTTTGGAAGATACCAAGGCGCAGGTTTTGGCGAAGAAGGAATTCTGCGACCAGCACAACATCAAGGATGCGGGGCCGCTATTGACGGTAATTACGGGCTTGCCGTTCTACAATACATCGCGCTTCACGATGCAGCTACTCAAAGACAACATCAATCCCCAGCGCTTGGAGGCCGACGTCTACGATTATTTCAACGGTTTTTCGCCGGATGTGCAGGATATCATCGAAAAGCTCAAGCTCCGCCGGGTGGTGCAGGATCTCTCGGCCAAAGGCCGGTTGGGGGCGATACTCGAGAAATTCACCGATCCCGGCATCAATCTGTCCTCGCGCCCGGTATTGGGCGCAGACGGCAAAATGGCGCTGCCCGCGCTCGACAACCACACCATGGGTACGCTGTTCGAGGAGCTGCTGCAACGGTTCAACGAGGAGTATAGCGTAACCGAGGCCGGTGAGCATTTTACGCCGCGCGACTATGTAAAACTGCTGGCGCGGCTGGCGGCGGAGCCGGTAAAGGATTTGCTCAAGACCAACCGCACCTACACCATCTACGACGGCGCCTGCGGCACGGGCGGAATCTTGACGGTTACGCAGGCGGAGATGAAGCGGATTGCCGGAGAAAACGGCAAGCACCCGAAACTGCTCATCTTCGGCCAGGAGCTGAACGACCGCACATACGCCACGTGCAAGGCCGATCTTATGATTTCGGGCGACATCGGGCAATTCTCGTACACCACGAAGGACGGCACGTTCCAGTATATCGCCTACGGCTCGACAATCAGCGACGACGGCCACAAGGGGGAGAAGTTCGACTTCTGCGTGTCGAATCCGCCGTTCGGCACGCCGTGGAAGACGGATTTGGAGAAATGGGGGCTTGGCGAGAAGGAAAAGAAGGACATTTCCGACTGGCGCTTCTATCACGGGGAGACGAGTTTCATCCCCGGCATCGGCGACTGCCAGATGCTGTTTTTGGCCAACAACGTGAGCCGCATGAAGGACACGGAACAGGGCACGCGGATAGTGGAGGTGCACAACGGCAGTTCGCTTTTCACCGGCAATGCGGGCGGGGGCGAGTCCAATCTCAGGCGGCACATAATCGAAAACGACATGCTCGAGGCGATAATCGCCATGCCGGAGAAGGACTTCTACAACACGGGGATCGGCACCTACATCTGGGTGGTGACCAACCGCAAGGAGGCGCGGCGCAAGGGCAAGGTGCAGCTTATCGACGCCACCGGGATTTCGACGCCGCTTAAAAAGAATCTGGGCGAAAAGAACTGCGAGACGAGCGATGCCGACGCCGACAGGATAATGCAGCTTTTGATGGACTTCAAGGAGACGCCGGAATCGAAGATTTTCGACAACGCGGAGTTTGGCTATTGGGAAGTGCCGGTATTGCGGCCGAAGCGCGACAAGGCGGGGAATGTGGTGCGCAAGCACGGCGAGGTGGTGATGGCCAAGGCCAAAGGCGAAACCGAGCAGATTCCACTCAAGTACCCTGGCGGCATTGCCGGATTCTACGAGAAGGAGATTAGGCCTTATGACAGCGAGGCGCAACTGGGCGAGCCGACGGTGGGGTATGAGCTTTCGTTTACCAAGTATTTCTACAAGCCGGTAAAACTGCGCAGAGTGGAGGCGATAATGGCGGAGTTGGGTGCAGTGGAGGACAAGGCGGCGGCAGTGCTCAGGGAGATAATGGGATGAGGTACGACAAGTACAAGCCGACCGACATTCCCTGGCTGCCCGAAATGCCCGAGGGATGGAAGAGTCGTAAAATGAAGTATCTTTTCTGGGAACGCTCTGATAAAGGACACCCTGAAGAACCTTCTTTATGTTCAACTCAGGCATACGGGGTAATACCGCAATCATTGTATGAAAATCGCGTGGTTGAGACAAGTAAAAGTGGTCTCGCGTTCCAAAAGCTAGTGCAAGTAGGTGATTTTGTGATAAGCCTTCGCGCTTTTCAGGGAGGAATTGAAATTGCCCATTACAGGGGCATAATCAGTGCGGCTTACACAATTCTTGAGCCCTATGAATCGCGATATGCCCAATATTTCAAATGGCTTTTCAAGTCGCAGCCATTTATTGGCTTGCTGAAAACATGTGTCACAGGCATCAGAGAGGGTCAGAATATCAATTATCAGATTTTGTCTAGAAAACAAATTCCTATCCCTCCTCTCCTTGAACAGCAGGCGATAGTGGCGTATCTGGGCGAGAAGTGCGGGAAGATTGACGAGGCGGTTAAGGCCAAGAAGCGGGAAGTGGAGCTATTGGAAGAGATGCGCGAGAGCGTCATTGCCGAGGCGGTGAAACCTAAGAGGGGGTGGGAAACATATACTTTGGCGAATTGCGTTTCTCTTGTAAAGAATAAGAACACGAATATGCAGGAGAAGAATTTATTGTCGTTGTCATATGGAAATATTATTCGCAAAAATATAGATGAAGCAAAAGGGCTTAAGCCAAATAGTTATGACGGGTACAACATTATTGAGCGTGGTGATATTGTGCTAAGATTGACGGACTTGCAGAATGATCAAAAAAGCTTGCGAGTTGGGCAAGCAAAGGAACGAGGAATTGTGACGTCGGCCTATGTATCTTTGCGGCCTATGATGAATTACAATGCCGAGTTTCTAAATTATGTAATCAAGACATTTGATTATGTCAAAGGATTTTACAACATGGGTTCGGGAATTCGGCAATCACTTACTTTCAATGACATAAAGCAATTGAGATTTGCGTTTCCTGATTTCGCAACGCAAGGTAACATTGTGCGCACAATCAATGAGAAGTGCGGGAAGATTGACGAGGTGATTAAGGCCAAGAAGCGGGAAGTGGAACTATTGGAGGAACTGAAACAGAGCTTGATTGCGGAAACAGTGACCGGGCAAAGAAAGGTGGCGTAGATATGATCGACACTTCTGAAAAAGGCTTGGAGACGATAGTAGTAGACTATCTAAGGGAGCAGAACGGCTACCGCGAACTTAAAGCCAACGGGCCGGATGGACGGCCGGTGTACGATCCGGAGTGTGGGCTTGTCAAGTGCTGGCTGGAGGAGTTCCTCAATTCCACCCAGCCGGAAAAGGTCCGCGCGAGCAAGTGCTTTGCGAACGAGAGCGAGCGGCGGCGATTCTACACGCGCTTGTGCGAAAAGCTGAACGGCCAAGGCGTAGTTGAAATGCTGCGCCGGGGATTCAAGTTCAATGGAGAAAAGTTCGAACTCTACTATGTAACGCCGTCGGCCCTCAACGAATCGGCCAGGCGCAACTATGCGCAGAACATCTTTGGGGTGGTGCGGCAGGTGAGGTTTTCCAGCCGCAGCCAGGAGAGCGTTGACGTGGTGCTGTTCCTCAATGGCTTGCCGGTGGCCACGATGGAGCTCAAGAACCATTACACGGGGCAGACGGTGGCCAATGCCGTGCGCCAATATCGGGAAGACCGCGACCCCAACGAGCTGCTGTTCCGCAGGAAAAGATGTGCCGTGCATTTTGCGGTGGACGATACCGATGTGATGATGTGCACGGCGCTCAAGCGCGACGAGAGCTGGTTCATGCCGTTCAATCGCGGCGTAAACGGCGGCAAGGGCAATCCGCCGATTCCCGGCAAGACGATGACATCGTATCTGTGGGAGGAAGTGCTGGCGAAGGAGTCGCTTTCGGATATTTTGGAGAACTACGCGCAAACGATAACCGAGACCGACCGGAAAACCGGCAGGACGCGGGAGAAGTCGATTTGGCCGCGATACCATCAGCTCGACGCCACGCGCAGGTTGCTGGCGGCCACGGCCGCGATGACGCAAGGCAGGCGGTTCCTCGTGCAGCACAGCGCCGGGAGCGGCAAGTCCAACACGATAACCTGGCTCGCGTTCCAGCTGGCGCAGATGGCCGGCGGCGACGGCAAGGCGGTGTACGATTCGGTGCTGGTGGTGACCGACCGGGTGAATCTGGACAGGCAAATACGCGACAACATCCGCTCGTTCGCGCAACTGGACAACGTGCTGGGGTGGGCGGACAGTTCCGGGAATCTCAAGGAGCTGCTGGACGACGGCAAGAAGATAATCATTTCCACCATCCACAAGTTCGGGCTTATCCTGGACGAAATCGGCGGGGCGCTGAAAGACCGGAAGTTTGCCATATTGATAGACGAGGCGCATTCGAGCCAGGCGGGCGAGATGGCCAACAATCTGGCGAGAGTGGTTTCCGGCGGGGGCGACGGCGGCGAAGAAGAGGATGTGGAGGATGCAATCTGCCGGTTGATCCAGAGCCGCAAGCTGGCGGCGAACGCCAACTACTATGCGTTTACGGCCACGCCGAAGAACAAGACGCTGGAGCTGTTTGGCGAGAAAATAGACAATGGCGGCGAGTGCAGGTTTGAGCCTTTCCACGAGTACAGCATGAAGCAGGCGATAGAAGAGGGGTTCATCCTGGACGTGGTCAAGCACTATACGCCATACCGGTCGTACTATCGCATTGTGAGCAGGGCCAACGAGCAGAAGCTGTTCGACAAGGAGGAGGCGCCGAAGCGTCTAAGGGCTTATGTGGAGGCGCGACCAGAGACCATAGCGTCCAAGGCGAGGATAATCGTTAACCATTTCTGCGCCAAGGTTTGCCAGAAAATCGGCGGACGGGCGCGGGCGATGGTGGTGACGAGTTCCATCCAGAGGGCCATCGAATACTACAAGGAGATTTCGCGGCTGCTGGAGGAACGCGGCGGACGCTACAAGGCGATAGTGGCGTTCACCGACAAGACGATAGACGGCGTGTTGCATACCGAAAGCATGTACAACGGGTTTGCGTCGGCGCAGATTGAAGATAAATTCGAGGAGGAGCCGTACCGCATACTGGTGGTGGCCGACAAGTATCAGACGGGCTACGACCAGCCGCTCTTGCACACGATGTACGTGGACAAGGTGCTGTGCGATGTAAAGGCGGTGCAGACGCTGTCGCGGCTGAACCGTTGCTGCCCCAGGAAGCATGATACTTTCGTGCTGGATTTCGCCAACGACCCCGAGACGATACGCGAGGCGTTCCAGCGGTTTTACACTGGGACCATGCAGGAGGGCGAGTCCGACGTAAACAAGCTAAGCGACCTTATCGACGAGATAGAAAGCCGGCGATTCTACACCGAAGAAGCGATGGAAAATTCGGTTGCGATACTGCTTAAAGGGAGTGATGCCGACCGGCCCAGACTGGACTCGATTGCGGATTTCTGCGTGGAGAGGTTCAAGACGGAACTGGACGAGAACGAGAAGGTAAACGCCAAGGGCGCGATGAAACGCTATTTGCGGGCTTATCCGTTTTTTGCCAGCATCATGCCGTATGAAAGCCGGGATTGGGAAGTGCATTACCTGTTTTATTCCAAGCTTTTCCCGAAACTGCCGAAGATACCTAAGATCGATGGGGTTAATGGGCTTATCGAGTCGGTAGATTTCGAGCGTTACCGGCTGGAGAAGGAAGAGGAACGGGCTATCTTGTTGCAGTCGGAAGAGGGCAAGGTAAAGCCCATGCCGGTGGGCAATGGCGTGGCAAAGAAAGATGTGGAAATGGACACGTTGCAGAATATCGTGGACCAGTTCAACCGCCAGTTCGGAGGCATCGAGTGGAAAGATGTCGATGAGGTCAAACGACAGGTCGAATCCTTGCCGGCGCGCGTTATGGCGAGCGATCCGGGCATTGTCGAATCGATTCACGCCAATGACGAACAGACGGCGCAGATTCTATTCTACAATACGCTCAATTCCGTGGTCACCACGATTGGTCAGGAAAAGATGGAGTTTATGATAAACTTCTTCAATAACAAACAATTCCAGGATTTTATCGCCGGTTGGGCGTATGACGCCTGTAAGGCCAAAGCCAAGGAAACGATGGAGTTGGTGCACTGATGAACCTCCTACTTGCCATACTGGCCGCGTGGACCGTCGTCAAGGTGAGCGACGGAGACACTATCTGGGCAGAGCCGATTTCCGATTTGCGAATTGCCGATTGTACGATTGCGAATAAGGAACGAGTTAAGGTGAGGCTTAATAAGATCGACGCGCCGGAGAGCGACCAGAAGTGGGGCAAGGAGAGCCGGGAGGCGCTGGCCGAGCTGGTGATGGGGCGCGAGGTGGAGCTTAAGGGGGAGGCGCTGGACCGGTACGGGCGGAGGCTCGCGGTGGTGGTGTGCGAGGGGCGGGAGATCAATTTGGAGATGGTGAAGCGGGGGCTTGCGTGGCATTATGCGTACCATGACAAGACACCGGAGTATCGGGCGGCCGAGGAGGAGGCGCGGCGCGAGCGGCGGGGGCTCTGGAAGGACGAGGCGCCGGTAAATCCTTACGAGTGGCGCAAAAGGAAGAAGGGAGGGCGCAAATGAGGCAGGTGGCGGTTTGGGCGCTGGCGGCGGTGCTGGCGCTGGCGGGCGGGTGCAGGAAGAAGGGCAACGAGCACGAGCTGTACGGGCTGTTTGGGCTCAAATTCGGCGAGCGGGTGACGGAGGCGATGGGGCGCAAGGTGGGGGACGACCCGCGCGGGACGGCCGAGATTTGGGAGGTGACGGCGCCCGAGCCGATGCGGCACTTGACGAAGTACACGGCGTATGTGCGCAAGGGGGATGGGCGGATTTGGGGGTTGAAGGGCGAGGCGGAATGCGCCAACTACCTGGAGGCGCGGGCGAAGCTCTTTGAGGTGAAGACCGATTTGGAGATAATGATGCGCTATCACATGGACAGCCGCACTTCGCCCGACCATTTTGCCGTGCGCTTCGCCAACGCGACGAGCCCGAGCCGCGGGACCCTCGCGCTGCGCGCCGAGCCCGGCCCGCCCACCGCCCGCGTCACCCTCTTCGCCCTCGACGAAGCCAATTTGCCGAAGTAGTCGCTAGTCGTTAGTCGTCAGGGGTCAGTGGGGGAGAAAAGTAATCTCCGACACCATCAAGACGCCTACCGGGGGCGCTAGCATCGGAGATCCAGCCCGGCCAGTTAAGGAAATTATATCAAAAAGCTCTGCCGAACGTCAAGCGGAAAGTGGGAAAACTTTGCGCCAAGCCGTACTAAGCACGACAACTGCGTTGATTCGCTGCGCGGGGGATGTCGGCGCAGGGGGAGTTCCAACTTTCCGCTTGCAGTTTGGCGGGGAGTGTGATATAATACGTACCCATGATCGAGAATGTCGAGGCGTTTTTGTTCGACATGGACGGGGTATTGGTGGATAACTGCCGGTACCACGTATTGTCGTGGCTCAAGTTTGCCGAGCGGCATGGCGGCCGGATCACCGAGCGGGAAATCCTCGATTGGATGGGCGCGCCCGGACGCGACTACATTGCGCGGATGTTCGATCGCGAGGTGGCGCCGGCGCAGGTGGAGCGCCTGCTGGCGGAAAAGGAAGCGCTCTACCGCGAGCTGTTTAGGGCGCATTTGCGGCCGCGCGAGGGATTGTTGGAGCTGCTGGCTGCGGTCAGGCGGCGCGGCGTCAAGTGTGCGGTAGTCACCGGCGGCTCGCGCGACAACGTGGACTTCGTGCTGGACGGGCTGGAAATCCGGGAATACTTCGCCTGCATCGTGGATTCGTCACGGTACCGGCGCGGCAAGCCGGCGCCCGATTGCTACCTGGAAGCGGCCCGGCAAATTGGCGCGACACCACAGGAGTGCGTGGTGTTCGAAGACGCGCTCAACGGCATTGCCGCCGCCCAGGCGGCCGGGATGCGCGTAGTGGCGATTACCGGCACCAATCCGGCCAAAGTGCTGGCAGCCGCCCGGCCTTGGCGCGTCGTCGATTCGTTTGCGGAACTGACGGATCTCGCGTAGATTCCGCTTGCGTTTGGGGCGGAAATTTGGTATAATACCCCGAAACGACCCAACAAGGAGGATTTGGCGATGGCATACACATGGAGCGTACCCACCAAGGTGCTGTTTGGCGCCGGCAAGCTCAAGGAACTGCACAACGAGGAGTTGCCCGGCAAAAAGGCGCTGGTCGTAATCTCCAACGGCAAGTCGACGCGGCTCAACGGTTCGCTCGACGCGCTCGTCGCGGAGCTTGAGCTCGCGGGCGTGGAGCATGTGCTCTTCGACAAGATCGAGGCCAATCCGCTGGAGCCCACGGTGCAGGCGGGCGTGGAGTTCGGCCGCGAAGCGCAGGTGGATTTCGTGATCGGGCTCGGCGGCGGCAGCGTGATGGACTCGGCCAAGGCCATCGCCGCCACGATTCCGCAAGCGGGCGGCCGCGTGTGGGACTATATGGCCACCGGCACCGGCGCGCATCGGCCGCTCGCGGCCAAGCCTCTCCCCACCGTGGCGATCACCACGAGCGCGGGCACCGGCAGCGAAGTGGACGGCGGGTCGGTCATCACGAGCCCGGTGACGCACGAGAAGGCGGCGTTCATGGGGCCGTGCCCGGTGTTGGCGGTGGTGGACCCCGTGCTGATGCTGACCGTGCCGCCCAAGTTCACGGCCTATCAGGGCTTCGACGCGCTCTTCCATTCGACCGAGGGCTTCATATCCAAATACGGCAACGAGATGGCGGCTCTGGTGCAGCGCGAGGCGATACGCAATATCGCCCGGAGCCTGCCTTTGGCGGTGGCGAACGGCAAGGATCTCGCGGCGCGCACCGACGTGGCGTTCGCCAATACGCTGAGCGGCTACTCGATGGAGGCGTCGAGCTGCACGAGCGAACACTCGCTGGAGCATGCGCTCTCGGGCGAGCACCAGGACTTGCCGCATGGCGCGGGGCTCATCATGATTTCGCTCGCCTACTACCGCCACTTCATCGAGCGGGGCGCCTGCCCGGAGAAGTTCGTCGAGATGGCGAGACTCCTCGGCAAGGCGGACGCGACCGAGCCCAAGGATTTTCTGGTGGCGCTAGGTGCGCTGCAAAAGGCGTGCGGCGTGGACGAGCTCAAGATGAGCGACTACGGAATCAAGCCCGACGAGTTCCCCAAGATGGCCAAGCTCGCCCGCTCGGCCTTGGGCGCGCTCTTCGAGTGCGACCCGCTGCCGCTCACCGACGACGACATTGTCAAGATATTCGCCGAATCCTACCGGTAGTCTTTTGCCGCGTCGCGTGCAGCCAGGCCGGCGGCTTGGACGAGGGCGCGGATGGCGGCGGCGAATTGGGCGCCGGCGCGCGAGAGGTTGCCCTTGCGGCGCAGGAGACCCACGCGGATGGTGTCGTTCAGCTCCAGCGGCACCTTGACGATGTCGGGGCCGTTGAGTTTTCTGCTCAATCCGCTGGAGGCGACGGTGTAGCCGTCCAGTTCCAATATTAGGTTGGTCATGGTGCCGCGGTCGCGCACGCGGATGTTCTTTTTGCGATCGATCGAAGGCATTACCTCCTCGGCGAAGTAGAGCGCATTGTCCGCGCCCTGCTCGTAGGAGATGTAAGGATAGGGATCGAGCCATTTGGGCTTGATGCGCATTTCCTTGGCGAGCGGATGTTTGCGCCCCAGGAATACGTGCGGCTTGCTGGTGTAGAGTTCCTCGAAGACCAGCTCGTGCTTGCGGAAAATCTTGCCCAGCGCGGATTCGTTGCGCCGGGAGAGATAGATTACGCCAACTTCGCTTTTGCGCGAGGCCACGTCTTCGATCACTTCGCTGGTGACGGTTTCGCGCAGGGTAAAGTCGTATTCGTCCGACAGGTTGGCCTTGACCACCTGGATGAACGCATCCACTGCAAAAGCGTAGTGCTGGCAGCTCACCGCGAATTGCGGCAGGCGCACCGCCTTGCCCGAGTACTTGGCCTGGATGCGCTCGGCGTCGTCGAGAATCTGGCGGGCGCTCGCCAAAAACTCGTCGCCTTCGCGTGTGGGCGTTACACCCTTGGGGGTGCGCACGAAGATGGCGATCCTGAGTTCCTCCTCCAGCTGGCGGATGGATTCGGTGAGCGTCGGCTGGGTGACGAAAAGCCGCGCGGCCGCCTCGGTGAAGGTGCCGAACCGGGCTACGCCATCGGCGTATTTGAGCTGTTGCAGTGTCATGGCCGGTATTATACCATAAACCCATCTTGGCTGTCAAGTGGCAATATATAGGCAAAACCTATTGCCTGCCTATGCAACTTCCGATTGGATTTATAATTTGGGATATGATATAATATGCGCCATCTGCCCCGGAAAAGGGCCGGGACGGACCAATGAAAGGAAAAAGACAAATGAACAAGTCAAAGACTATCGTATTGGCGGCGGCTGTAGCGGCGGTCGTGGATCTGCTGGCGGGAGTGCCGCTCAACAACCTGCAGGGAACGGGGGGCATCGCCTTCAATCCGCTCGCCTACACCGCCGGCAAAAACTGGGAGGACGAGGGTGTCGCATCCAAACTCAACGGCATCGTCTCCAAGCCGCAGGTCGGAGGGTGGTACGTCAATCTCGACGATGCCGACATCCATTGGCTCGCGACATCGGCGGCGTTTACGCTTTTCGACCGGCTGGAGCTGAGCTACGGCTACGGCTTCGTCAATGCCAAGAAGTACGGCGACAAATCCATCGACACCAACAATCTCGGCGCCAAGCTGAAGCTGCTGGACGAGAATGCCTTTGATGCCGCGTGGGTGCCGGCGGTGGCGGTGGGCACGGTGTACAAGCACACCAATTCGCGCACGGTCAAGGCGCTGGGGCTGGATGACGAGGGCTTCGACTGGTATCTTGCGGCATCCAAGCTGATTACGCAGACTCCTTTGCCGGTGCTCGTTTCGGCGGGCGTACTCTACTCGGACGAGGTGGTGAACGGCGTGGTTGGCCACAACCACTACGGCGTCTCGTACTTCGGCAACATCGACGTATTGCCTGCTAAAAATGTGGCCGTGGGCTTTGAATACAAGAAGGGCGAGAATGTGGGCGGCGGCATTTCCAACCACGACTACTACAACGGCCATGTGGCGTGGTTCGTCACCGACTCGCTCACGCTGGTTGGCGCCTACGCCTACACCGGCGACAAGGACAAGTTCGCCAAGCGCGGCAGCGCCAAGGACCTTGGCGTGGGCGGCGGGTTGGTGCTGTCGGTGCAATACCAGTTCTGATTTCGCGATGGCTGGAGCCAACACATATCTCAATGACCGCGAGAGACGGTTGCTCGAGTCCGCCGTAGTCGGCATTGCTGGCGCCGGCGGGCTCGGCTCAAACTGCGCCATGCACCTCGTGCGCGCCGGCGTGAGGCGACTCGCCATTGCCGACTTCGATGCGGTTTCCCGTACTAACCTAAACCGACAGTTCTTCTTCCGCGACCAGATTGGACGGAAGAAGGTGGCGGCCCTCGCCGAAAACCTTCGGCGCATCGACGCCGGGCTCGAACTTAGGCTCTGCGATGTGCGGCTTGCGCCGGACAATGTCGCTTCCGTTTTCTCCGGATGCTCGGTAATCGTGGAGGCGCTCGATTCGGCGGAAGCCAAGGCCATGTTTCTCAATGCGGCGTTGCCGCTCGGCAGACCGGTCGTTGCCGCGAGCGGGCTTGCCGGATGGGGACGTTCGCTCGAAATCCGGCAAAGATGCATCGGCAATAATCTTATCCTGATTGGCGACACCGCGAGTGACATTCGAAACGGGCTTGCCCCCGTCAGTCCACGCGTCGGCATCGCCGCCGCCATGCAGGCGAACGCGGTCATCGCGCTTCTGCTCGGTGAAGAACTCTGACATTGACGAAAAGGAATGAAACCATGAACGAAAGACAGGAGCTGAACCGCAATTTGGCGCAGATGCTGAAGGGCGGCGTAATAATGGATGTGACAACGCCGGAGCAGGCGCGGATTGCCGAGGATGCGGGCGCGTGCGCTGTAATGGCTCTGGAGCGCATTCCGGCGGATATCCGCGCGGCGGGAGGCGTATCGCGCATGAGCGATCCCGCCATGATTCGCGGCATCCAGGAAGCCGTTTCGATTCCGGTGATGGCCAAGTGTCGCATAGGCCACATTGCCGAGGCGCGGATTCTAGAGGCGATCGAGATCGACTATATCGACGAATCGGAGGTGCTTTCTCCTGCCGATGACGTGCGGCATATCGACAAGACCAAGTTTGCCGTACCGTTCGTCTGCGGCGCGCGCGATCTCGGCGAAGCGCTCCGGCGCATCGGCGAGGGGGCGACGATGATCCGCACCAAAGGCGAGCCGGGCACCGGCGACGTAGTCCAGGCGGTCCGCCATATGCGCAAGATGCAGGGCGAGATCCGCCGCATCGCGTCGCTTCGCGAGGATGGACTCTACGAGGCGGCCAAAGAACTTGCGGCACCCCTCGATCTTGTGCGGTTCGTCCATGCCAACGGCAAACTGCCCGTAGTGAACTTTGCGGCGGGTGGAGTCGCCACGCCTGCCGACGCCGCGCTCATGATGGAGCTGGGCGCGGAAGGCGTCTTCGTAGGATCCGGCATCTTCAAGTCTGGCGACCCGGCGAAGCGCGCGGCGGCAATCGTCCAGGCCGTCACCAACTGGCAGGACGCAAAACTGCTTGCGCGGATTTCGGAGAACCTCGGCCCTGCCATGGTCGGAATCAATGCGGACGAGATCGAAACCATTATGGAGGAGCGCGGCAAATGAGGGTTGGCGTGGTTGCGTTGCAGGGCGATTTCGCCGAGCACGAATCCTGGTTGAGGGCGGCGGGCCACGAAGTATGGGAAATCCGCCGTCCGCAGGATGTGGCGCCGGGCGGCCGCCCTCCGGACATGCTGGTTTTCCCTGGCGGCGAATCCACGGTGCAGCGCAAACTGTTGGCCGACTTGGAACTGGCCGAGCCGCTTGGGGAACTCGTCGACGGCGGAGTGGAGGTGTTGGCCACTTGTGCCGGCTTGATCCTGCTAGCCAAGCAGGTGGACGGGCGGGACAATCCTTGGGGACGGCTGGACGTGTCGGTGCGACGCAACGCCTACGGACGGCAACTTGGGAGTTTTGTCGGCGGCGACCGGGTATTCATCCGCGCGCCTGCAATCGAAAGCGTCGGCCCGACCGTTGAAGTGCTGTCGGAATTGGACGGCAAGCCCGTCGCCGTAAGGCAAGGTGCGATACGCGCCTACTGCTATCATCCGGAGCTTGTTTGGGCGCACAATCGTCGCCTATAGGCAAAACCTATTGCCTGCCTATGCAACTTCCGATTGGATTTATAATTTGGGATATGATATAATATGCGCCATCTGCCCCGGAAAAGGTCCGGGACGGACCAATGAAAGGAAAACGCAAATGAGCGAACGCAAACTGCACATCGAGACGCTGGCGATCCATGCGGGGCAGGAACACCCCGACCTCGCCACCAATTCGCGGGCGGTGCCGGTATACCGCACCACCGCCTACAACTTCAACAATTCGCAGCACGGAGCCAATCTCTTTGCACTCAAGGAGCTGGGGAACATCTACGCCCGGCTCATGAACCCCACCAACGACGTGCTGGAGAAGCGCATCGCGGCGCTGGAGGGCGGCGCGGCGGCCAAGACCTTGGCGAGCGGCACGGCGGCAATCTACTTTACCATCACCAACATCGCGCGGCAAGGCGACGAGATCGTGGCGCCGTCCAACCTCTACGGCGGCACCTTTGCGCAGTTCGATGCGATACTCCCGAACGTGGGCATCAAGGTCAACTTTACGCCGGTCAACGACTTTGCGGCCGTCGAGGCTGCGATCAACGAAAAGACGCGCCTCGTCTTTATCGAGTCGGTGGGCAATCCCGCGCTCGACATTGCCGATATCGAAAAATACGCCGAGGTGGCGCACCGCCACCACCTGCCGTTGGTGGTGGACGCAACCTTTACGCCGCCGCCTTTGCTCCGGCCCTTGGAACACGGCGCGGACTTTGTGATCCATTCGCTTTCCAAGTGGATCGGCGGGCACGGCGCGGGAATCGGCGGCGTGGTGGTGGAGAAGGGCGGATTCGATTGGACCGACCCCAAGTTTGCGCTCTACAACGAGCCGGACAAAGGCTACCATGGCCTGCGCTTTGCGCATGATCTGCCAGAGCCCTTGAAGCCGATTGCCTTTTCGATCAGACTCTTGACGGTTGGAATCCGCAACCAGGGGCCGACGCTGGCGCCGGATTCGGCCTGGATATTCCTGCAGGGAGTGGAGTCGCTGCCGCTGCGCATCGCGAGACATTCGGAGAACGCGCTTAAAGTGGCGCAGTTCCTCGCCGCGCACCCCAAGGTGGCGTGGGTAAAATACCCCTCGATCTCCCAGCCGGAATTGGCGGCCAAGTATCTGCCGGATGGCGCCGGCGGCATGGTGGTGTTTGGCGTCAAGGGCGGGAGCGAGGAAGCGCGCAAGGTTACGGACGCGGCCAATGGGCAGATTTTCTCGCTCCTCGCGAACGTGGGCGACACCAAGAGCCTCATCATCCATCCGGCCAGCACCACGCATTCGCAACTGTCCGACGAAGACTTGCGCAAGGGCGGAGTTGCGCCGGAGCTGATCAGGCTTTCGATCGGCCTCGAGCACCCGGACGATATCATCGCCGAACTTGACGAGGCCCTTGCAAAAATCTGAGAAATATGATATACTATCCAGAAAGGCAGACAAAAATGGCTAATATTTACGACAAGGTAACCGGCAAGATCGGCTCCACGCCGCTCGTAGAGATTCCGCGCAGTCTCAACGAGGGCGATGCGCGTGTCTTGGCCAAGGTGGAGTTTTTCAACCCGGGCGGCAGCGTCAAAGACCGCATTGCGCTTGCGATGATCGAGGCGGCGGAAAAGGACGGGACCTTGAAGCC
>CAMZEN010000057.1 GCA_947305775.1 uncultured Verrucomicrobiota bacterium | reverse complement strand
CGAGTTCTACTCGCTCCTCGGCGCGGAGGCGTATTCGGACGCGAAGAACCCGCTCGTCGCGCAGCGCACGCTCGACGACATGGAGGAAAGCACGCTCAACCTGCCGAGCTCCGTGTTCTGCTTCGCGAACCAGGTGCCGTCGCTCCTCGACGAGGAGCTCGCGCTTCTGCGCGGACGCTCCGCCGCGACTGCCTATCCGCGCATGACCGAGGCGCCGTGCTACAACCGCCTCGCGTGGAACCTCACGAAGGGCATCAGCGAGGGCGAGCCGGCGTACGTCGCGAACTACGGCATCCGGGCGCGCGAAGGCATACTCGACGTCAACTGCGCGGCGGCGCAGTATCCGCAGGGGCACGGCGACGCGTGGGGACACTACCTCTCCGTCCTCTCCGGCTACTACCGCCTCCTAAGGAATCCGCTCTTCGACTGGACCTCCGCGATGGGCGAGATGCTCATGGACCAGAAGCTCACGAACGTGGACTACCAGGACGAGGAGAAGTTCGCCGACGCCGTCGCCAAGCTCGCGCGCATAGGACTCGACGCGATGGACCTCACCGTCCGCAAGCACTACCGCGACAACGGCGGCGCGACCGGCGGGTACCGCGACTCCAACGCCGACCAGGCCTTCGGATACGGCGAATGGGCCACGCGCACCGGCATGGCCGCCGCGTACGGCTGGATGACGGTCAACGCGCTTCTCCCGACCAACGACGCGCCGTACAAGGCGTTCACGGACAGGGGCATCATGAAGATCGACCGCACGACCGCGGCGCAGCTGCCCGTCATCTGCGACGCCGTGCGCTCCGTCGAAAACCGCCTCGCCGCCACGGAAGCGGGGCTCAATCCGCTCGGACTCTCCGACAACACGATTCCGTTCGACATCGACCCCGACCGGCTCGAAGAGAAGGACTCGCACTTCGAGCAGATACTTGAGCGCGCCGAAAGGGCCCTCGCCAACTGCAAGACGGCGCTCGACTACGCCAACTTGTACGGCAACAGGATCGTGCAGCTCTCCAAGGAGGAGACCGACCTAATCGACGAGATAGCCGAGCAGGAGCTCTCCTACAACAACCAGCTCATCGCCATCTACGGCACGCCGTTCGCGGGCGACATCGGCCCGGGCGGAACGTATCCGCAGGGCTACGAGGGTCCGGACCTCTACAACTACAACTACATGGACCTCGAGCCCTTCGGACTCGAAGAGCTCGTCACGCAGTTCACCAATTCCTGGACGCTCCTCTGGGGCAACGCGCTCGGTTTCTGCGACATGAAGATCTCCAGGGACGAGAAGGGCAAGATATACCTCCAGGGAATCGACCTCGGGGTGAAGGTTGGCGACATCGGCTCGGCCGACGACATCGGCATGGTCGCCTCCTATCTGCCGGACAGCCTCCGCCGGCTTCTCGCCGGCAACGAAAAGTTCGAGCTGCCGATCGAATACTCGCTCGAATACACCGTCAGCGAGGGAGGCATCCGCGCCAAGCCGCTGTACGTCACCGGCAACCGCGCTACGGAAGGCAGCATCCAGGCCGCCTACCGCGAGTACCTGCTGGCCTACAAAGATGTGCAGAACGCAATTTTCGAAGTCGATCTCAAGCGCATGGCGATGGACCTGGTCTGGAGCGAACTCAAGCTCAAGCTCGGCAAGGACCTGCCGCTGATGATTTCGAAGGCGGCCGTGTCCGAGGTCGGACTCGGGGTCGCGATTCTCTTCAAGGATCTGGCTATCGACACCGCTAAGGACTCATACGAGCACATTTACAAGATGAACACCTTGACCGCCGCCGCCATTCCGGCCGTCGTGGGTGCGGGCACGACCGTCATCTCCGATCCAAGGGCGGTTGCCGGCGCAGCGACGATGGCGGGGCTCGTAGGCGGCCTCTCCGCGGCGAAGGCCGCCGTCGACGCGGCGGAGGCCTCCAAGACCGGGCTCGAGGTCGGCAAGGGACTTCTCGACATTGTCCTAGGGCTCTGGGATACCGCCAACACGATCGCCGACTCGATCATCGAGCTGCGCGACCAGATGCTCATGGCCGCGCTCGAATTCGACGTCGCCGCCATGTGCGTCTCCGAGAAGTTCGGCGCTCTCGCGAACGCCGAGGCCGCGTACCGCGCAGAGGTGTACAAGGGAGAGATGCTCCAGGACGAGCGCGCCGCGTGGCGCAGGAAGATCGCGAACAAGGCGACCGCGCGCCGCTACCTCGACATGTACAACCGCGTCGAGCGCAACGCCGCGCTCGCCAAGTACTCGACCGCGTTCGACACGGCGCAGCGCTACGTCTGGGAGCTCGCGAAGGTCTACGACTACGAGACGGGCCTTCTTTCCACCGACCCGCAGAGCGGCAAGAAGTTCCTCGCAGAGATCATCGCCACGCGTTCGCTCGGAGAGGAGGGCGTCACGATCGACTCCGCGACGACGGACGGCGGGCTCTACGACATCGTCCACCGCATGAAGGAGAACTGGAACGTCCTCAAGGGACGCTTCGGCATCAACAACCCCGACAAGCCCGAAAAGTGGTTCTCGCTGCGCTACGAGCACTTCCGCATCAGGCCCGACGAATCGGGCGACGGCGCGTGGAGGCGCGAGCTCAGGAAGTACTGGGTGGACGACCTGCGTTCCAACTCCGACTTCGTGCGCTACTGCCAGCCGCTCGCGAGCGAGGCGGTCGTCGTGAAGGAGCCGGGCCTCGTCATCCCGTTCTCGACCTCGATCAACAACGCCGAGAACTTCTTCGGCAACACCCTCCAGGGCGGCGAGTCGCAGTTCTCTTCCGCCGACTACGCGACGAAGATCGCCGCTGTCGGCGTCGACTTCCCGGGATACGAAGACCTGACGACGCAGACGGCCGAGGGTCTCGCCGTCGAGCCGAACGTCTACCTCGTGCCGGTCGGCTACGACTACATGCGCGCCCCCGCCGGGAACGAGCGCAAGCTCGTCAGGTGGAGCGTCGTCGATCAGGTGCTGCCGCTCCCGTACACCATCGGGTCCACCCAGCTGGACGACGACTTCTGGATTTCGTCCTTCTCGGGCCTCGACGGCACGAGCGACTCCGTCGCGACGATCCGCCGCCACTCGACGCTGCGCGCCGGAGGCGATGACTTCAAGTCGACCCGGCTCGTGGGACGCAGCGTCTGGAACGACCGCTGGATACTCGTCATCCCGGCCTCGACGCTGAACAGGAACCGCGAGAGGGCGCTCGAGACGTTCATCAACGGCGTCAAGGACATCAAGATCGGCATCCGCGCCTACTCGCGTAGCGGGAACTAGGGGAGGCCGGTGATTGCGACATTCGACAGCCGACATTCGACGGCCGGGCGACATTCGACAGCCGACGCCCGACGGCCGGGCGACATTCGACGGCCGACATTCGACGGCCGGGCGACATTCGGGCTGTCGGCTGTCGAATGTCGAATGTCGCTCTCACCCATCCCATCTGAAAGGCCGCTGAAATGACACCAGTCATTGGACATTACGGCGGTTACCGCAAGACGCTTTCCTTTGGCCTGACGTGTCTCGTCTATCACGCAACCACCCTCTTTTGCCGCCGAAACTACAACTACAAGAACGACGCTCTCGGCAAGACCGTCGGCCAAATGGAGGGCGCGGCGCGTTCGGCGCGGCAGAACATCGTCGAGGGTTCGTCCCGCGCCGGGACCTCGAAGGAGACCGAGCTTAAGCTGCTCGATGTGGCGAAGGCCTCATTGCAGGAGCTTGCTGGCGATTTTGAGGCGTTTATCGTCGATGCGGGCGAAGCGCCGTGGAGCGAAAGTGATGCAAACTATGTCAAGGTCAAGGGGATGCCATTTGACGATTTCGCGTCCAACGACGACTTGCGCCACGAATACGGAAAGCACATTCTTGCCATGCGCGCGCGGTTTGCGCCGGCTCTTGAAAACGAAGATCCGATCGTTGGGCTGTCGCATGTCGCGTCGCTCATTCTGGCTTTCGTGGCGTTTTCCGCTCTTGCGGAGCCCGCCTACACCAACCACGCCGGCAACGCGATTGCCGGGTGGCCGGTCGCGCTCACGGCCACGCACGTGGTGCTGCAGGAGGGCGGCTCGTCAGGGCGGCTCGGCGGGACGCCTCGCCCCACCACCAACAACAACCCACCACCACCTACCACATACCCGCTCTCGATCTTCCCCGAATCCGAGCAGCGGCGCATCGCGGCGGACTTTGGCCAGCCTCGCATTCCGGTTGCCGTGAAGCGGGCGATCACCGGCGCGGAGAAGGCGATGGCGCGTTCGCGCAAGCGGGCGGAGAAGGGGCTTTGCACGCAGGAGGAGAGCGACGCCTTCTGCGAGAGGTCGGAGGCCGCTCTCAAGAACTATCTCGACAAGCAGGTCAAAGAGGGGACGATCACCCCAGCCGAACGAAAGACTCTCGGACGATGATGTTTTGTAACCTTTCGCCTTGCGGCGTGTAAACAGTAAGCAGAAACTTGGAAAACCAAAGGAGCAGGAAAGCAGATGGCACTGGAAATCATCGGATACAACGCAACGTTCAACGAGTTCGTGAAGTTCGCGGAGGCGCAGCATACGGCAGGCAAGGACAAAGCCGTCGCTCGCTTCGAAAAACCCGATGCGGACGGATTGGGCGGGATCGTCAACCGCACTATCAAGCCCGGATCCGGCGACTGGGTTGGCATCGGTGTGGGGCGCCTCGCCAGCCTGAAGAGGGCCAACAACATCACCCGCGAGGCGTTCATGAATGCGGTCGGCAACATGTTCGGCGGGGTGGACCACATCCCCGACAACGTGAAGGATGCCATGAAGATGCAGGACTACGGGAAGGGGAAGCCCCTCACCGCCCGGCGCATCCTCGCCGTAAAGGCTGCGATCGACGCCGTCAAGCTCGGGACCTTCCAGTCGGCGGATGCTGGGGGGATTGCGCTCAACATGGGCTTCGTGAAGTCCGAGTTCCCGAAGCTCGCGCGCACCGCGCACTTCTATGCCCAGGCGACCGGCCTGTCAGAGCTGGAAGCGCTGACGGCCGTCGCAGAGCCGAACTCCAAGCCCAACCGCCTCATGCAATACGGCGGACGCTTCCTTGACAATGCGGAGAACTTTGCGAACGGCCTCCGCCTCTTGGATTCCTTCAAGGACTGGTTCACGGCGGTGCGCGAAACGAAGAATGCGGACGGCAATTCGTTCGCCAATGCGCAATCGTTCACCGACCTCAACTTCTATTCCCACCACGCAATCCATGACACCTCGGCCGCCTTCGAGCGCTTTGTGTTCGAGGAACTGGCGATCAACGGCGCGCACGACCTCTCCGGGACCGACCCCGAGAAGCTCTTCGGGATGAAGGACAACGCGGCGATGCGCTTCTTCGGCACCAACCGCCAGGCCCACTTCACGGGCGTTATGGTGTCCGTGCCGCCGGAGAAGCGCGGCGCGATCTTCGCCGTCTTCGACAAGCTCTCGAAGCCGCTGCCGGAGACGAAGGAGGACGCGAAGGCGTTCTACGCCATGCCCCTCGTCGAACGCGGCGTCAGGGATCCCAGCCTCGTCATCTGCCGCATCCTGCGCCACCTGCCCGAAATCGAATCGCTCATGGCGAAAGGAGAGCTCACCGAGGCGAACATCGTCAAGACCCTTTGCCCCGACATGCCCTCGCACGACTGGACGATCGGCGGACTCAACGATTTCACGCACAACGTCGACGATGTCGCCAAGGCGAAAATGCGCGATCTCGGCCTGGACGAAGACAATGTCGAAGACCTCGGCCAGAATATCCGGCTCGTGATGGAAGAGACGTGCTGCACGGTCGACGAGGCCGTGGAAGCCGTCAGGACCGGCAAGCGCGTCGCCCCGCCGAAATACATGACCAACGCGACGTATGACATTTACAAGTTGGACGGCACCACGAATGCCGCGCGCGCCCAGCTCGACGGCGACGGGGCGGGCGACCTCTTTCGCGCCTACGACTACGGCGCGGCGGACGACCCCAAGAACGCGGAGAAATTCTTCATCAAGGACAAGGATTCTCTCGCCTTTGGCTTCACCTTCCCCGACGGCACCTCGCTCAAGGCCAACGCGGGCGTCCACAAGGGCAACATCCCTCAGATCCTCGACAAGCTCGAATCGCTCGCGGGCAGGGTGCACCCTCGCCAGCAGACGGCGCTCCTGTTCGCCGTCTCGCAAGCGGGCATCTGCGCGCTCAAGGGCGGTCTTGAGACATACGGCATCGCCTCTTCCGAACACGCCGCCGTCGATTTCACGCTCTCCAGGAACGACAAGACGGGAGACATCACGATTCGCTACACCAGCCCCAAGAAGCTGCCGTTCTCCTTCGAGTGGACCGCCACGATCAATGTCGACGGCGCCGTTAGCACCACCCCGCTGTATTTCATGTCAGAGGAGTCCCGCCGCTTTGAAGAGACCGTCGTCAAGGATAAGGCGCTAGCCACCGGCTACAACAAGGCCGAACTTCCGATGCTCGCGAAGGCGTTCGCGTTCATCAGGACCGTGACCGGCTGCAGCGACGAGGAGGCGCTCGAGAAAACGCTCGATCCGCAAAGCCGCGAGCGTCGGCTCTTCGACTATGGCGGACGCTTCGCCCAGAATGCCGAAAACTTCGCCGACGGACTGAAGCTCATGGATACGTTCGCCGCGTGGCATGACAACCTCACCGAAGGGTACAACGCCATCAGGCAGAGTGGCACGAGCTTGGATGGATACGACTACACCATCGCCGACACGCCGTCTAAGCTCAATGTCGATTCCGCCGCAATAAACGGCAGGGACGCACTGGAGAAGTTCGTCTTCGAGTCGATTGCCGCCAATCCCTCGGCGAATCTCAAGGAGACGGACGGCGAGAAGATATTCGGCTTCGCGAACAACGGCGCGAGCCGCTTCGTCGGCCAGGGCTTCACCGCTTCGTGCTGCAACACGGTGGCCAACATCCCGCCCGCGAAGCGCGAATGCGTCTTCAAGGTGTTCGACCTCTTCTGCCCAATGTGCAGGACCGCCGAAGACAAGTCGATTCCGGTCAAGAACCGCCAGCTGCCTCCAAGCGACAGGACGCGTCTTCTCGGTCGTATCCTGCGCCACCTCGACGATGTCATCGCGCTTGACGCGGAAGGCCAGCTCACCGCAGAGAACTTCATCAGGGTGTGTCTCCCCGACATGGTCAAGGCGGGTGCGGCCGGAGACTGGGACTTCAAGGCACTCGGCGCATTCTTCAACAGCATGGATGACGAACTGTCCGAAAACCACTCCAAGATCGCAAACGTTGCCACGCTCGTTTTCGAGACGACGGGCGGCACGGTCGACGAAGTCGTGGATTTCCTCGAGAAAGGCAATCCCCTTCCGCCCGCGCAGTACGCCTCGCAGGGCCAGATGCCGATCAATGAGCTCGAGACGGTCGAGGGTGGTTTCAAGATGATCAAGGCAGACCTGGACCGTCCGGGCGGCTACAACTACATTGGCGCGCAGAAACCTCTCCTGAAGGGCGGCCCCGACTCAGGATTCGGCTTTACCTTCCCGGACGAGGACCGCTTCGTCACGAACCACACGCAAACAGGCAAGGACAACATCTCCAAGGTGCGGGACAAGGTCGTGGAGATGTGCGGAAGCATCCATCCGAAGCAGGCCAGCAACGTGATGCTCATGCTCAGCCAGTCCGGCCTCGGCCCTCTCAACCGCGGACTCATGCAGTACAAAATTTTCTCTTCCGAGCACAGCGCCGTGGAATACACCCTCTCGAAGGACGACGAGACGGGAGACATCACGATTCGCTACGCCAACCCCAAGGAGCTGCCGATTGCCTTCGAGTGGACCGCCACGGTCAAGACCGACGGCTCCATGAGCACCACGCCGATCGTCGTGCACGAATGAGCACTTGAACCAGCCAACGCAACTTTCGACAACTTGGCAACAAGGAGAGGCCAACCATGGAACTGAACGAACTGATGTCCGCTTTCGCGGAAACACTCGGAATCGAGGGGATCGAAGTCAAGGACGGCATCTGCTCCATGACGATCGACGACATCCCTATGGAATTCACGGAGTCGCCTGGCGGAGAGGCCGTGGTGGGAGTCGCCGTCATCGGCGAACCGCCGCCTGAGAAGCGCGAAGCCTTCTACGAGATGCTTCTGGAGGCGAATACGCGGTTGTACGGGACGCTGGGCGTCGCCTTGTCGAAGCTGCCGGACACCGGCGAGATCGCCCTTATCGGCGGTCTCCCGTTCAAGGGGCTGGAGTTGCAGGAATTCTGCAAGGATCTGGACGAGTTCGTCAGCAAGGCCGAGGAATGGCGCGAGACGGTGGAGAATTTCCGCCCCGCCGCTGAAGAAGCCGCCGTCCGTGACGAGGAAGCGGCCCAGTTTATGAAGTTCGGCGGGAACGGCCCCGGCTTCATCAGCGTCTAGCGGCCCCGCGGCGTTTCCTCTTTCAACCTTTCAACCTTTCAACTTTTCAAGGAGTCAAACAAAGTTATGGCAATCAATCTCGCGAACCTCAACATCTCGCTCGACCAGTTCCAGAAGATGGCGACGGGCGACTACAACGCCGGCGAAGTGGCGCTCAAGAGCGAGTCCAAGCTCACCAAGATCAACAACCACGTCCACCGCCTGAGCGCGAACACGAAGTCGATTTCCCATGAGGAAGTCCTGGCGATCAAGAACGCCTTCATTAAGGCGCTTTCCGCGAACGGCGTGGACATGGACGAAATCAACAAGATCCGCAAGGAGCTGGGGCTGGCGCCCGACGAGACGGCGCCGAAGGCGCTGGCCGGGCGTTCGCTCAAGCCGCTGTCGCGCCAGCAGATCCGCGACATCATCGACCGCAACGCCAATGCCATCAACGCCAAGCGCGCCGAGCGCGGGCAGAAGGCGTTCAAGACGTCGGCGCAGCTCTACGGGACCAACCAGACAACGCTGCACAACCTTGAGCAATACCGCCGCGCGGCGAGCGGCTCCGTCCGCCGCACCATGACGGAGTCGGAGGAAATCGCGAATTTCCAGAAAATCATCGAGGGCGATGCGTCGGAGGTCGCCGACGAGGACCGCCGCGAGATGCTGAAAACGATCCTCGCGCAGCGCGACGCGATCGTCGCGAAGGCGAAGGGCAACCCCAAGGCCAAGGGGGATTGCGTCCTGGAATACACGACCGAAAACGGGCAGAAGATCCTGTTCGCGAGCTCCAAGAGCGAGCGCGAGACCATCCGGATGCTCGACGAGGCGTATCTCCTCCTGGCCGGCGGCACGAATCTCAAAAAGCGCAACGCCGCGATTGCGTTCTGCCTGACCACCTCGGTCGGGAAACCGATTCCGTTCGAGATCAAAGAGATGGCCGATTCCGTCCGGGCGGAGGCGACGGCGGTTTTCGGCAAGGGGGCGGTGGCGCAGGCGGACAAGCCCGTCTCCCAACTGGTGAAAGACTCCACTTTGCGCGAGGATGTGGAGAAGATGACGGAGGAAGGAAAGGCCGTGACGGCCGACAACCTCCGCGAGGTCTACCGCGCGAACTGCTTCAGGCAAAGCGCGTTGAACCTGGTCGAGACGACCGTCGAAGGATTGCTGCGCGAAATGGGCCGGAAGACCTCCGACTGCGCGGGCATAAGGGGGGGTCTGGAAAAAATCATGCCGGAGACGTTCCGCGCCCTCGCGGAGGCGAAGACGGCGGACGAGGCCAAGACGATCCTCGACGGCGCGATGGGCACGATCCGCGAGACGACCGCCAAGGCGGCGGCAGCGATCGATGCCAAAGCAAAGCTCAAAGACTTCATGAACGAGGCGTTCGCCAAGGAAATCGGGGTGAAGTGGAATCCGGCGAACGGGAACCTCGCCTCCTTCCGCTATCTGGCAATCAGGCAGGGCGGTGCGCTCAAAACCGACATCCTCACGGGAAAGGTCAAGGCCAACACGCCCGAGGAAATCACGGCGGAGTTCAAGAAGCTGGCGCAGAAGACGGCGCATGCGCACGCGGAATTCCTGCGCGGCGCCGACCCCCTCGGGCTTTCCGGCGATGCCGTCGACCGCGTAAAGCAGCATTTGCTGGGCATCAACAGCTTCAAGCGCCTCGACCTGGCCAAGGCCATGGCGCTTGCCGGGGAAATCGACGTCAAGCCGCTGGCGGACGCCTTCGCCGCCAAGGCGCCGATGGCGAAGATTTTCGAGGAAATCGGCAAATTGTACGCAAGCGCGGAGTCGAAGATCCCGGCACTCTACGCGGGTGCCCGCGAAATCGGCGCGGACGAGACGATCAAGGGCGTGCCGCTGCTGCTTTTCATGGCGATGGACAAGGCTCCGAATCTCGCGGTGGATCTGGAGAAGTTCCTTGCGGGCGGCGACGTCCGGAACGCGATCGGCCACGCGAACGGAGGGGAGCTCCCGGACGGCGTGATCCAGGTGGACTCGTACATGGGCCGGACGCCCCTCACCCCCGCCCAGCTCGCCGTCACCCTCGGCAAGCCGGACATGCAGCCGCTCTTCGCGCTGGCGCTCATGAAGGCGGCGGACGAAGCCGGCCTCGCGCAGCTGCCGCCGGAGAAGAAGCTCGCCGCCTTCGGCGCCGGCACGGCCGCCGGACGCGTCCTGCGGGAGGCCCTCGCCGCGATGCCGCCGGACATGCCGCCCACGCCGAATTTCCTCTATGGCATCGCGCGCGGCGCGGCCAAGAACATCGACGCCGCAGGGCTTCGGCCCATCAACGAGACGGCGAAGCGCTTCGCCCAGGATGCGGCCATGCAGGAGAAGGTCCTTGCGGCCGGCTACCACAAGAGCGAGCTCCCGATGCTCGCGGACGCTTTCGCGTTCATCAAGTCCGCGACCGGCTGCAGCGACGCGGACGCGCTCACGAAGACGCTGGACCCGGCAAGCTCCGAGCGCCGCCTTTTCCAATACGGCGGGCGCTTCACCGCTTCGGCGGACAATTTCAAGGCGGGCCTGAAACTCATGGACACCTTCAAGACGTGGTTCGAGAACACCGCCGCCAACGTCAAGTCCAATAATTGCAACACGCTCACCGAAAAGAACGCCGGCACGACGTTCTTGACGAAAGCGGGGCTCAAGGGCTTCGAGAAGTTCGTCTTCGAGGACATTGCGCTCGACCCCGCGTTCGACCTCGCCGCGCCCGACCCGGAGAAGGCGTTCGGCATCGAAAACAACAAGGCGATGAACTTCTTCGCGCGCGGCAACGGCTCCGGCTGCACGGGCACGGTCGCGCAGATCTCCCCCGAAAAGCGCCAGGTCGTCTATGCCGTGTTCGCCGTGCTCGAACCGCCATCCCCCCAGCCGAAAGGCGGCACGAACGTCGCCGCCAACTCCAACACGCTCTCGAGAATCCTGCGGCATTTCGACGAAATCGTGGAGCTCAAGAACTCCGGAAAGCTCGACCGCGCGCACATCAACGCCGTGCTCGTGCCGGACCTCGAACTTCCGCCGGACGCCCCGCCGCGCACCGTGAGCGACGTCTACATCACCAAACTCCGCGCGGCATTTCCCAGGGACATGGGCAAGCTCATGGAGGCCTCGAACTACGTCGAGCAGACCGGCTGCACCCTCGACGAGGCGGTGGCCGCCGCCGAGGGCAAAGGCCCCAAACCCAAGACGCTGGCCGACTACTCGCCCACCACGATGAAGATCGAGGAAATCGACGGCTCGACCAAGGGCGGACGCAGCCTCATGCTGGGCGACTTCGTGCGTCCCGAAAACCCGAAGTACCTCGACGGCACGCGCATCCTCGGCGAGGAACAGAACCACTTCACCGTCAAAATCGGCCAGGAGACGTTCACCGCCGACGGCACGAACGGCGGCGCGGGCAACTCCGTCATCGCCGACAGGATCGAGAACCTCTGCGGCAAGGTCCACGTGGACCAGGCGTCCAGCGTGATGCGCTCGCTTTCGCAGGCCGCGCACCAGCCGCTCCTGCCGCTGCTGCTGCAGCACGGAATCCAGGGCGGCATCGGCAACGAGCACATCCCGCTCACCTACACCCTCTCGCGCAACGACGAAACCGGCGCCATCACGATCCGCTACTCCGAGCCCGAGGGGATGCCCGTCAAGTTCCACTGGGAGACCACGGTCGCCCTCGACGGCTCTTCCACATCCACCCCAATCCAATTCACCGAAACCCTCGAGGAGTCCGGCAACAAGGCGCTCGCCAAGACGGCCGGCGGCACCAGCCCCGCCGCCAAGACGATGCAGAACTTCATCCTCGACGCCTCGGGCGCCCAGGAAAACGCCCCCGTCATGGAGAAACTCGGCCGCTTCAACGCCAAACTCCAGGAAGAGACCCGCAAGGACCTCGTCAACACCTTCGCGTTCCTCGTCAACAAGCACCTCGTCAAGAAAGACGGCGGCGGCAACCGCACCGAGGACTTCGACTGCGTGCACTACCAGTTCAACCGCGACGTGGTGGCGGGCGGAATGACCGTCAACCTGCCGGGCGGCGGCACCCTCACGACCAAGAACTACGCCGCCGCGCGCGACCAGCTCGTCCAATTCATCACGGGCGACGCCAACGCCACCTACAAGACCGCCTCCGCGAACGTCAAGAAACAGACGGGCCTGCTGATGTCCATCGTCACCCAGTGCGGACCGAGCATGGTCAAGAACGGGTTCATTTCCACCCTGCAAAAGGCCGGGCATGAATACACTCTCACGGGCGGAAACATGTTTGCCCAAAACGCCCACAAAAAACCCATGACCTGGACCCTCGGCAAGACGGAAGACGGCTCGATCAAGGCCACGGTGACCCTGACCGATCCCGTCGGCTTCTTCTTCACCGCCCAGGGTCCCATGCAACTGGACGCCACCACCAGCTACGAAGAAATCACCCTGGACATCACCATCCCCGCCGGCAACCTCTCCAGCCTCGCCGACCAGGACTGGGCGGCCTTCGACCCCGCCCCGTTCAACGCCGCCGGCAAGGATTCCGACGCGCAGCTGTCGGCCATCCCGGAGCAATTCCGCATCGAAGCGACCGTCAACGCCTCCTACAACCTTCACTTCGACGCCCCGGCCGCCTAACCGACCCTTCAACCCTTCAACTTTTCAACCTTTCAACCGGAGACATCCATGGCACTCGACATAAACGGATACAGCGATACATTCAGGGCGTTCACTGACTTCGCGAAAGTCATGACGGGAGTCAAGGGCGGCATGAATTCGATCGCCCGCGTCGAAACCGGCGTTGACATAACGACCGGCGCGCTCGCCGGGCGCACGGTCACGGCCTCCACGACCGATTCGATCCGCGGCCTGTTCAAATGGTTCCGCTCGCCCGACGACCAGACCGCCAACAACGAGACGCGCAAGATCTTCAGGGACGCCATCAGCGAAATGTTCGGCGGCGACTCGAAGATACCCGATTCGGTCAGGGATGCCATGCGGATGGCGGACTTCAACAAGGGCAAGCCGCTCACCGCCCGACGGATATTGATCGTCAAGGAGGCGGTCGACGCGGCGATCAGCGCGGCAATCAGCGCGAAGCGCGCGAAGATCGACCAGGCAATGAATGTCGCGAAAGACTCCGCTTCGATCGTCTTCGACCATATACCCAAAAGCCGCAGCGCCGAGGTTGACGGGCTCGTCAAAATGGCCATCGAGCGGTGCGGCGGCGACAAGGACGCCCTCGAAATCATCTCAAACTGCATGGGCAGCATTCTTCTGCGGGGCGACTGCAAATTGCGTTCTGCCGATGCGGCCATGAAGAAGGTGGACGGGGTGCTCGCCAATCTCGATGAAATGCGCCAGGCCGCCAACGGCAATCGCGCCGTGCTTGCCGCAAGCAAGGATTTCCTCATCGCGATGAACGGAAAGTCGCTGCCGCCCGGGCAGCTGGCGAAGGTCATGCAAATGGTAACCACCACCGACACCTCCAGCGTCGGGCTGCTCAAGCCGGGCGCGAGCGCGGAGCAAATCGACGCCGCCGTGAGCCGGCTGGGAAAGATGACCAATGAACTGATGATCAAGTCCGGTACGGACAAAGCGACGGAGGGCTCGGACGAAAAGGACTGCATACGCGGCCTTATCGCGTGCCTCGTCATCGCCAAGATCGGCCCGTCCGGCGCTCGCAACATACGGCAGGCCCTCATGTCCGAAACCGCGCAAAAGCTTTTGGCTTTCTACAATATGGTCGTCCAGGACGACATCAACCTCGGAAATTTGTCGCTTGGCCATAAAGACTATACCAACCTGACCGCACAGATTGCCTGCAAAATGCTGGACTCCATGAAGTTTACGGTCGATCGCTCCCTTGGCATGAAGTGTACGGAAGTTGAATCTTATGCAGGCAAATTCGACATTGCCAAAATCAACTCCTTGAATATATTAAACCGCATCACGTCGGACGCCAAGGAAATGATGCTGAGCAAGCGCGACGAGAAAATCGCCAAGTACGTGAACGGCGACGGGCCGGGCGCACAGGAGATGCGCACGCTCTTTGCCAACATGATGGGGCCGGAGCCGCACGCCGGCAGGGATGCCGATCTCGAGCATATCCAGGCGAAGGACTTCATGAACGCAGCCACCTTGACCATTGCATCCGAATGCAAGAAGTGCGTGGCAGGCGATTTCAAGAACACCGTTTTCGCCAGGGACGTCGTGCAAAACATGAACGTGACGTTCCCGGACGGTTCGAAGATGTCCAACGATTTCGAGACCGCGCGAGACCAGATCGCCTCGTTCGTGACGGGTGGCGCTGCAGCGAAATACAACGATCTCGACGCCACCGGCAAGGGCAAGGCCAACATTGTCATGGCGCTGCTTTCGCAGGAGACGGTGAAGGGCGCGTACGATAGCCATGCGCACATGCTCAATCCGAAATGCAACACGCTCCAATACGATACGGTTTCCGATCCGGGCACCGAGAAGAAGGAGTTCAATCTCCGTTTCGGTAAGGACGGCGACCTTTACATCAAATTTACCGGGGAAAAGCAGCTTCAGCAGATGACCGCCCGCGTCCCAGAGGCGAACGAACACGGTCAAACGGTCTATTCCTCCAAGAAGATTGCCGTGAATCCCGGTTCTACAATCGGTGCGGGGTTCGCCCTGACGATCAAAGCCGACGAATTCGAAGACATGGCTAAGCTCGACTATTCCAAGTTTGACGACAACAAGGCCCGGGAAATCCTCGACAGCAAGGACGATCTGTTCGACAAGCTCAACCAAGCGGTTGACAGTATCGACCCATCGTTCCGTTTGAATAAAAACGCAGTCTTTGCCGTCATGAAATTCTCCGCCGAGTTCGTCTAACGGGAAAGTACGTCAATGGAATACAAGGAACTTGTTGATTCGTTTGCCGCGTCGCTCGGTCTTGAAGGAGTTCAGACCGAGGGCGGCGCATGCGCGTTCGAGATCGACGGCATGAAGGTGAATATCTTCCACGACGAGACCGCCGGCACGGTGATGATCTATGGCGAGATCGGCCTTCCGTCGTCCGACGGCGACCGCACCTTCGGCACGGCAATGCTCAAGGCAAACCACCTCTTCGGCGGCACGGGCGGCGCCACGCTCTGCCAGAACCCCGAGACGGGCGAATACGCGATCTTCCAGGCGTTTCCGCTCTCGGCGCTGAACGCGGATTCGCTTGCCGCCGAGGTGGCGCGCATCGTTGACAAGACCGAGCATTGGCGCGGCATCCTGAATGCCTTCCAGGTCGCGGAGCGCGAAAGGGGTGAAACCGCCGCCGAGGAGGTCCTTCTCGATGCCATCCACGGGGGAAATGGCGGCTTCATGCGGGTCTGACTGCGCCGTATCCCCTGTCCCGCCGATAACCTTTCAACAGGAGACATCCATGGCAATCGACATCAGCAAATACAACGACACGTTCAAGGCATTCGTGGATTTCGCGAGCGCGGCGAAGAAGGGTTCGGCCATCGCGCAGCCCGGCGACGCGACGAACGGGGCTGCGGGCTCCGGCGCATGCCACACTGCCCCGCGCAAAGGGGTGCATAAACGTCTCTGAGTGTCCATGGGGTCTGACCCCATGGACACTCTCCATGGACACTCGCAGGGCAAGTAAACTGAAATAGGCTATAATATGACGTGTCTAGAGGGAAAAGAGGTAATGGACCGGATAACAGATATGAAATGTGAAAGTATTCTCAAGTGCGCCATTTGTGTTTTGCTAACGGCACTCTCCGTCCATGCGGAAAACGCCTACACGAACCACGCAGGGAACGTGGTCACCGGGACCGTCATCGCTCTTGACGCCCGCACGACGACAATCTCCAACGCGACGGAGCGCCTTGAGCTGCCGCTATCCATCTTCCCTGCATCCGAGCAGCGGCGCATCGCGGCGGACTTCCTGCTTAGCCAAGGCTCCGGAGAACAAGTCGGCCTGTTGCGCGTGCCCGTCGCGGTCAAGCGCGCGATCGCCGGGGCCGATAAGGCGATGGCGCGTTCGCGAAAGCGGGCCGAGAAGGGGCTTTGCACGAGGGAGGAAAGCGAGACTTTCTGCGAAAAGTCCGAAGCCGCGCTCAGAAGCTACCTCGACAGGCAGGTCGAGTGCGGTGTGATCACTCCCGACGAGCGCAAGGCTCTTGGACGTTGATTTCCAGGCCATTGCACCGTTTTTCAAAAAAAGTGGTGACTTGTAAAGAGGGTGGGTCAGCAAAAACTCCTTAAGCCGCTTTGGCCAGA
>CAMZEN010000056.1 GCA_947305775.1 uncultured Verrucomicrobiota bacterium | reverse complement strand
TAAAGGGAGCGCAAAAAAACAAAACTAAATCCACCCGTTTCCGCCCTGGCCGGAAGTAGTTTTTTGTTTTGTTTTTCCTAGGCAAAACAAAACTAATTCCGACCGCCGGACGCACCCGGAATTAGTTTTCCTTTTTGTTTTTTCACGCGAAGAAAAACTAATCCGGCTCGTCGTCATCCCCTGCGGGAAGCGTTATGAACTTCGTAGCCTGCATCCCCTTGGGCTGGTTCGGGAGTCTCCCGCAGACTATGAGTCCGTCCGTTATGGCGCGTTCCACCGCCAGCTTCGCCGTCTTCTCCATGAGGCCGTAGGCCGTCTTCACCGTGTCGATGAAGACTCCCTTGGCCTGTGGATGGTCGGGGTCGACAAGCTCGGCGAGGCGTTTCGCTATCTCGGCTGGCGGAGGGTCGTCCTTCTTGACTCCGACTTCCGACTTGCCCGCTAGGTCTTCCGGGTTCCTCTCGTAGTCGGGCAGCATGAGCGGAAACGCCTTCTGGAGGACGATTGGCTCCTGCCTCGGGAACGAACGCACGACCGCCTCCAGGACAAGGAAGCCGTCGTCCTTGTGCTCGCGCAGGATGAGGTGCGTGTCGGCGGCGCGTGACTGCGAGCCCGCGCCTGCTCCCACGTCGGTGATGGACTTCTGCGACTGGTTTCCCTTGGACGTGTGGTGGATGAGGACAAACGAACACCCGACCTTCCTGGCGAAGGTGTCGATCAAGTTGTAGATGCTCGCGATGGAGCCGTTGTCGTTCTCGTCCGTGTCCTTCGGAAGCGCACGGTAGAACGCGTCGATGACTATCATCCTGTACCCCGCCTCCTTGAACTTGGGAAGCCACACGGCGAGGTCGGCTATCGACTTCCACTTGCCTCTGAGGTTCCACACATCTATCATGTCGTCCACGTTGGGGAGATTAGGGTCGACCTTCCGCATCGCCTCGACGACGAGAGGAATGCGGTTCGCGGATGTCTCCTCGTGAAGCTCGTTATCGATGAGAAGGACTTTCCCCGCCACGCAGACGTGACCGAACCACTCCGTCCCGGACGCGACACAAATCGCGAGCTGTGTCACCAGCCACGACTTGCCGGTCTTTGGCGCGGCGATTATGTTCATGGTCTCTCCTATTCTCAAGAATCCATCGATAAGGACGGGCCGCATCTCCGGGAATCGCCTCTTCAGCGTCCCCAAAGGAATCGGTCCCTCCTCCGATGCCGTTCCCTGTTCCCCGTTCCCGGTTTCCCCGGCCTTCAGGTTGAAGGTCACGCCAAGCGTCGGTTCCCTCGCCTTGCCGTAGCCTTGGGTGTGCAATGCCGAAGCCGCAGCCGTGAAGTCGCCGTTGTGCCGCAAGGTCGCATAGACCGCGAACGGGCTGTACTTGACGTTCGGCTCGAACGGGGCTGCGTTCGACGAAAACACATAGAACGATCCGTCCTTGTAGGTCGCCGAGACTCCGTTTCTGGGGTCTTTGCCGGGACGCGTCCATTGCTCGTTGCCGTCGGGCTTTACGCCGCCGAACTGCCATCCGGCGTCGGTCAGGAGGCCGTGGATGTCGCCACGGGCGTTGAAATCGTCCCCCGGAGGCAGCTTCCACGCCTCCTTTCCGCCAGTTGGGGTGAAATCCGCGCCACGTTGCCCCGTGTCGCCTCCGGCGGGGGCAGACGGGCAGTTTGCCGCAGAAAGTTCGTCGAGCGAACGTGCGGCGTCCAGGAGGGCTTTCCGCGCGTCGGGCGGAATGACCGCGAGATTTGCGAAGTCGCCTTGCTGGAGCGCGTAGCCCTCGGTCGGAGCGCAGAGGAAGAGCCCGCCCTCGCCACGGGTCTCGATCAAGGTCTTCTCCTTGCCGTCTCGTATGCCACGGGCCAGCTTCAGGTTGCCATCCACCGGTTCCTCCGAGCGGTAGAACACATGGTAGCCGCCTGATGGCGTCTGCTCGATGACGAGCTTCGCCAGGAGTTCAGTGTCTATCTTGTCCATCCACGCGGCGAAGAGTTCGCCGTGCTGGTCGAAGTCCATGCACTCCAAGTTCCCGGATACCATGCCCGAAACCACACATATCGCGTCGTGAGGGTTGGAAAACCAAGCCTTGACCTCGACCTTCGTCGGAAGCCGCGACTGCCATGTCTTCCAGCCGCCTATCTCGGGACGCTTTCTCGCCTTTGCCGCCGGGAGGCACGAGAGGCCTGCGGCAAGATACGCCATTGCCGTTGCGACGGGTATTGTAGCCATGCGGCCTCCTTTGCTTTTTTGTGTGGTTGCGTCATCCGCTCTGTGAGCGGACGTTGTGGATTGCGTTCTGCCACGGGTCGTAGCGCCTCTCGCCCATGTTGCGGACGCAGAAGTACATGATGGCGAAGAGGACAAGCATCGCCGCACCCATGATTGCGAGATACCTCACCCACCTGTACAGTCTCTCGCGCCAGCGGATCTGCCTGTCGAGCCAAGCCCAGTATTCTTCGTCAGAACGGAATGTCGTCATACGGGTCCTCCTCTTCCTGTGTGCTTCCTGTGAAACTTTCCTCTATCGGGAAATCCCCGAGTTCGCTGCCCGTCACCTCCGGGTACTTCTGCCCGGAGACGAATCGGACGGTTATCTCCTTCACCTCGCGGAGCATCCCCGCAAACTCATGTTCGCAGACCTCCTCCGCCGTGCGCGGCATCGGGCAGTCCGGGTGCGCGTGCTCGCGCCACCACTTCTCGAACTTCCGCCTCGCGTAGCCGGTGTGTTCAGGGCAGAGCCACTCCGAGTAGTGCGTGAGGTAGTCGATGTCGTATGTGACGCGCACCGTCTTCGGCGAACCGGGCGGCACACACCGCTTCTCCCACACCTGATAGGACGTGTGCATCACGTGGTACTTCTCGACAGTCACTTCGCCCGACAGTATAGCCGCCTTCGCCGCTGTCGCCTCGTGAGCCTTGCGCTCCGGCTCCTTGCGCGGCCATTGGTAGCCGCACGTCGGACAGAGCATGACGGGTAGGTTCACGATTGTACGGCACTCGGGACACTCCTTTGCCAATGGTCCGCCTCCGCCCTGGCCGGGTTCCTTGACCTTAATCATGTCGATCGGCCCGTGACGCTCGATGTTGCGCCCGTAGTCGAGGACAAGGCACTCGGTCTTGCCAGTCTCGGGCGACAGTCGAAAGCCACGCCCCACCATCTGCACCAGAAGCCCCGGCGAATTGGTAGGTCGCAGCAGTGCGATTGTGTCCAGTCGCGGTATGTCCGTCCCTGTCGTGAGGACGGACACATTGCAGCAGTACTTGAGCGGCGGCTTCTCCGCGAAGAGGTCGGCCTTCACCGTCTCACCGCGAAGCCGGCGGATCGTCTCCTCGCGTTCGAGGTCGGGCGTGTCGCCCGTGACGATTGCACACTCCTCGCTGGAGAACTTCGCTATCTGCGCCGCCACCTTCTTGCAGTGGGCGATTGAGGTGCAGAAGATGAGGCAGGCCTGCCTCTCCCTCGTGAGTTCCACGATCTCCTGACAGGCGGAAGTCACAAGCCTGTCCTCGCCCATCAGTTTCTCCACGTCCTCGGCGACGAACTCGCCCGCTCGGATGTGCAAGCCCTCGGTGTCCGCCTTGACCTTGCCAGCCCTCGCCGTGATGTTCGAGATGTAGCCACGGTTGATGAGTTCCTTGACCCCGATCTCGTAGCACACCTCGTTCAGGAGATTCTCCGGCTTGCAGATAAGCCCGCCCTGCGTCCTGTAGGGAGTCGCAGTCCAGCCGACGAGCCGAACGCGGGGATTGACCCGCTTCGCGGCTTCAAGGAAGGTACGGTAGCGTCCCTCGCCGTCAGGCGGCACCATGTGTACTTCGTCGATCATGACGAGATCGAACGGCTTGAACGCCTCGATCTTGTTGTACACCGACTGGATGCCAGCGACGACGACAGGCTGCTGCGTGTCGCGGCTATCGAGCCCCGCCGAATACACGCCGACAGGGAGGTCGGGACAGATGGACTTGAGCTTCCCCGCGTTCTGCTCGACGAGCTCCTTGACGTGGGCGAGTATCATCACGCGCCCGTTCCACTTCGTCACGGCGTCCTTTGCCACCTCGGCAATGCAGAGGCTCTTGCCGCCTGCCGTTGGGATCACCACGCAGGGATTCGTGTCCTTCTCGCGGAGGTGCCGGTACACGGATTCAACCGCATCGCTCTGGTATGGGCGCAATGTGTACATGGACAAGTCCCTCCGGGATGGGTTCCAGCATCTCCATGTGGAGACGCTTGACGAGTGAGTCGTCCTCCAGCACGCCCGCGTTCACGAGCGAGTCCAGGAGGCACTTCAGGATGTTGTCTATGTCGCGTCTCCGTCGGTCAGGCGGATAGCAGTCGATGGACAACGCGACCACCCCGGAGAACTTCTCGAAAAGCCCTCCGAGGCGGCTTACCGCCATTCGCCGGTACTTGCGACCCTCTCGGCTTATGAGGACGCAATGCCCGACGTGGCGGTAGTAGCGGTTTACGCTTGGCGGCCAGGGGAGGTCGAACTCTACCGCGCCCACGGCGCGGCCCCCGCCGCCTGCGGCGACTTCTGCGCGGGCTGGGCCGTCTGCGCGGACTTCGCCTTGTACGCCTTGATGACGTTCTTCGTCGGGTCGTTCCTGTCGAGGCCGACCGTGATGAGGAGCGGGAGGTTGTGGAGCTGAACGGTGTCGTCCAGTTCGACCACGCCGACCGCCTTGCAGAGGCTCGCCAGCTCCTCCCGCCCGATCTGCTGCGCCTTCGCGCTGGCGTTCTCGTAGTTGATCCACGCGAACACCTTGCGCCCCTTGGCCGGACCCTCCGAAAGTATCTCGAACGTGAGGTTGATGCCAAGCCCCGTGCCGTTCTTGGTGGCCCTCGTCTCCGAGTCGGTCACGACCGCCTCGTAGGTGCCGGATGGGATTGCGTCGCGGGAGGTCGTGTCGACCTCGGCCGCATTGAACTTCAGTTGTGCCATGATAGGCTCCTTTCCTGTTTTCGTTTGAGCATGAAAAAAGGGAACCCGCGCCACAAGGCACGGATTCCCCGTTTCCAAAGTTGTGTGTTGGGTTACTTCTTCGCCCCGGCCTTCATGCCGTCCATGAAGGCTTGCCATGAGAGTGCCATCTCGCTCGGAAGCGAGTAGCGGTTCTTCGCGTTGCAGGCGGGCGATCCGTTCGTGCGGAGGATGCGCTCGCCGCCATCGGCACCTACTGGTGCCGCCTTGCCGGTCGTCGAATCGACCCTCATTCTGCGCGTGGCGAACAGCACAGCGTCCGCCCATTCGCACACCAGCGAGTTCGCCGACTTGTGGAGGCGCGGTTGGTAGCGGTCGTAGGCGGGATGCTCCGGGTCCTCGAAGCGCTCGACCTTCGCGTGAGCGACGAGGATGACCGCCATCTGCTTGCGGGCGCGGATCTCGTTCAGGAGCTTCACGATTTCACGCCAGTAGGTGAGCGCGTATGTGTACCCCTTGCCGTAGCCTCCGTCGGCCTTTTCGATGGACTTGACGCCGTAGTCGGCGCATACCCTGTCCCAGATCAAACGCTCAAGCCAGTCGAGCGAATCGATGCACAGCGTCGCGTAGTCGTGTTCGCCGTCGCGGATCGCCTTCAGCTGCTCCACGACCTCTGCGTATGAAGTGCAAAGCGGGAACTTCGCGCAGTCGATTTCCGAAAGCCCGTCCTCGGTCTGAATGAAGATCGGCTTCGGCGATGAGGCGGCGAAGGTGGACTTGCCCACGCCCTCGCTGCCGTATATCATGAGGCGAGGCGGCATCTGCGCCTTGCCCGTGGTTATCGTCTCCAGTAGGTTCATCTGTTGTTCCTTTTTTCGGGTGTATGAAAAAGGCGGGCGATGGAATACCGCCCGCCAAATTGAATAGTGGATGGTTGATGGAGGCTACACGTCGAGAATACGCATATCCTCTGTGCGCGTCGGCCAGACGTTCTCGCGGCGGCACTTTCGGAGTTCCGCAATCGCCCGCTCGTTCTCAAGGGCGCACGTCCCGAGGATTCCGTCGGTGAGCTTCCACACGCCGCAGCGCATAGGCTCGCGCTTCTCGACGGCGATGAGGTAGCAGTCGGCGACAACCTCTCCCTCGCTGGCGACACGCAGGACTTCGCGGTAGAACGCCATCTGCTGCGGATACCCGAAGCGCCTCGCGTCGCCCTCGAAATAGTCGAGCGTCTCGCATGTCTTGAGGTCGCATATGATAGGGCGTCCGTCGTAGTCGCCGCGAAACCAGTCCATGCGTATCTGGCATGGCTCGTCGCAGTAATGTGTGCGAACGGTCTGCTCGGCGATGCCGTCGTCCAGCAGCTCGCGGGCGACGGGATGCGCCCAGACACTCTCGCGGAGCTTCGACATGAAGGCGAAGTCTGGACCGCTCACGACGTCCTTCGTCTGCGCCGCCGCCCATTCCTTGTACGCCTTCGTGAGCCTCCCGAACGGCTCGCCGGTCTTCGGATTGACTGGCCCGTCGCTCACCATGAACTCCTCGTCGAACTTCGAGCGTCCCTCCAGAACGAGTGTGTGGACTGCGCGTCCGACGGCAAGCGCCGCCGACTCCGTCGGCTCGATCTCGCCGTTCATCTTCTTCTTGTAGAGAAGCGGCGACTTCCTGAAATCACCAAGAAGATGGCTGGAGAGGAACTTCCCGTCCCTCGCCGCCTGGTGATACTCGGTTGCGGATATGTCCGCAAAGAATGGTAGCTTGTTCATTGTGTTCCTTTCTTTGAGGTAGAGGGGGACGATGCGTAAGCTACACAAGGCCCCCACTAACATATGCGCATCACGCATGGTAAAATGTGAGATTTATTTTTCAGGATTTTTCGCCTCCTTCGTTTTCGGCCCGTAGCCGCAGTCCTTGACTGTCTTCCGCACCTTTTCCATCACGACGTTCATCACGTGGAACCGGTCGACTGACGTTCCGAGCGCCGCGTTTATGCCGTCGGCAACCTCCGAGAAGGTGCAGCCCTCGAGTCGCATGAGGAAGGCGATCCGCTCCTCCCCGGTCATCTTGGCGGCAATCGTCTCGATGTCCATCTCGAGCCAGAGCGTCTCGAACGGCCTGCGGTTGTCCTCGTATGGCGTAAGGTCGCACAGTGCCCTTTCGTCCTCCCTGTCCTCGTCGTCGACCAGTTCCGGCATCGGAACGGTCGGCATCGCACGCTTGAGGAACATCGAATGGCGGACGATGCTCGAGACTGCGGAATCGACTACCACGTTCAGGTAGCGGAGCGCACTTGTCTTGCGCTCGTTCCATCCGGTCCGCTCGGGGTCGTAGAACGGGACCATGCGGCAGATGTGGATGTTCAGTATCTGCGCATAGTCGTCCTTTTCGTGCCATGCGATGACATGTCGCCTCGCGAGCGTAGAAAGGACGGTGTCTATCCTGTCCTTCATCAGCTCCATCGCCCATTCAGGCGACAGGGCAGAAGTCCCGCCCGGAGGCGTCCTGCGCTTCCCCTTGGCCTTCTTCGGCTGCTGCTTCTCGTCGAACGCCTCCTCGAACGACTCGGAGAGGGACTCGAACTCTGCGGCGTCCTTTTGACGCTTCCACGACGGGCGGGATTCCTCTCCGCCCTCGTCGGGATCGTAACGGTAGGAGCGGCTCATACGTCCGACTCCTCTCCGGCATCGTCCCACAGCCTCTCTCCGCGAATGGACTCCGAGAGAGCGTTGTACACGTCATCGTCGAAGACGACGCGCTCCAGGGCCTCCGCGCCGAACTCGCTCTCGCACGGCTCGACGGGCAAGTACAGCTCCTCCAGCTCGGAGAACATCCTCTCCTCGCGGAGCTCGGCCTCGAGCCTCTCCAGCGCGTCATAGCGCCGGGGGCGCTTTGCGAGAGAGCGCTTACGCATGGCGAGCCTCCCCTCCGCCGAGGAGGTTGACGAACTCCCCGTGGCGACGCTTGCCGTGCCTGCGGCGACGCTTTTTCGCCGGGAACATTTCGCGTTCCCACGCCGCAAGGTGACGGTCGATGTTGTCGTAGAAACGCTCGAGTTTCCTGCGCGTTCCCGCGAACATCCCCTTGCCGCGCAGCCCCGCGTAGTCGTCGCGCCTTATTTCCGACGAGACCGACGTCATGCTGACGCCATTGCCCGTGCGGATTTCCACTCGCGTGAAGGTGGCCGTATGGCACCCCTCTCCGTCACTGGCGACTGTTGATTGACTGCTCCTGCTTGGGCTTTCACCCGCTCCATTCGCCGCTTTTGCGGCATTGACCATGACTTCCGTCATTGATATGTTTCCTTTTTGAGGTCTTGCTGATGGTTTGGGAACATTCCGCACTCGCGGATTCTTCCGTCACACCAGTCACCCCCTGCGGATTTGTCACGGCGGTTGTCACGGTCATAAACAAAAAAAGCGGAGCAATCGGCCCGCCTTTATGCACACAAAGACAAAGAAAGGCGGCCTAACAAGGCCGCCTTAGAAATATTTAAGTTTTTTTGGCTGTCACGGTTCTGTCACGGTCACCCTTTCCTCAAGCTGGATTTTTCCTGACGTTCACGGGTCAGCCTAAGGAACTCAAGAACATCATCGGCCCGGTCTGCCGTCAAATCGCTGATATCTATAACCTTGCCGTTCCTGATGGCCTTCAATGGCGCAGCAATACCATTTTTTCTTCTGAATTCATTTATGAAGAGGAGGAGGTCTATGCCACCTTTAATCCTCAGCTCCTTGTGATAGCCATAGGGCGCCGAACGATCTCCTGACTCCCATTTCCTAATCGAATCCTCGTTTTTATATCCAAGAAGGGCCGCCAACTCCCACTGCTTGACCGCCGCAAGACACTTAGCGGTAGGCTTAGGGGCGTCCCCTGGAGACAAGACCAATTTCTCTGCCTTAATCTTGTCAACGACCGCATTCGCCACTTTCATTGGCAACCCTTCGTAATCAGTAGCCGTTTCATCAACGCAAGCGGCATCGGGAACAACTAGCAGCCCCTGTCGCTTTGCGGCCCTCGCCTGACGTTTCGCCTCTGCCTCGTTCTTCCTGGTCAGGTTCAGCTCCCGCAAATCTGCGGCGACATCGCACAACTTCTCCTTAAGCACCACAAGGGCATGATCGTATTCTACCTTGGACACAGCATCTACGCCCAACGACAGACGGCGCTCGAAGAGCTGCAGCAGCCCCTTAATCGTGCTCTGAAGACGCACAACGGATGACTTGGCAGGCAGGACTTTATCCAAGGCACGCATCAACTCGTCCCATGCAACGCGGTACTTCGCCTTGTTGCCGTTCACCTCCCCTTGCGCCTCCTTGTCCGAATAGTAATAGTCTCCTGTCCGCTTGCGGTAAGCGAAGAAATTCTCTGTAAACGGGCATAGCGCTGTATCCATGAATGCCTCGCCCGGCTCAAGGAACTCGTGCGGCTCAAAACCAATCTCGGCAATCTTTGCGCATGTCGTCTCAATCTCGTCCGCCTGATGAGGAGCAAGTTCCTTGAGCATGTCTATTCGCTCGCGCGGCACTACCCATTTTGTCGGACCATGCCTTACGACACCATGCAAGATGGGGAAATCAAGGTACTCTATCGCATATTCAAGCAAATGGTTCATCATTGCGAATGCAGATTTTGCGTCTTCTTCGCTGTAGTCTTCGCTCGGCGCATCCGGCACATCCACGAGCGAGTCTTCGTGCAGATCGCAAAACGTCTCGCCAAGCTCAGGGCAGGCGGCAAAATACAATATCTCCCCCGTGTCCCCATCGGGATATGACTGCTCCGATGCGGAAATCATGCGGTTCAACGTGCATGTATCATAAAGTTCGCACATAACCTTCTTGCACCTGTACATTTTCATCAACTCTGCTCCTTTCTGATTAGCTCCGCAGCCGGCTCGTTTGCGAATTCAAGCATCTTCTGTATCTTCTGGAGCGTCCTGCGATGGGCATTGTCAGTGACCTCCTGAATCCTTGGCGAAAAGCGGACGCTCTTTGGCGTCACCCTAAGCGTGTAGCTGTTGCTGGGCACGAGGTCGTCGTGCAGCTCTTTTGAGAGATATGTTTCACCCGTTTCGCTGAAGAGCTGTATCTTGAAAACGAGTTCGTACACGTCCATCAGTTCCTTGCGCCGCGCGTTCGCGCTGAAGCACCTTTCCATCTCGTCGAAGAGGTGTCCGTCTTCAAACACTTCACACTTCAGCCTAGGCAGAGGCGGCAACCCATTCGATGCCCGCACCTTGTTTTCTGCGGTGCGTCTGCGGAGTTCAGCGCGCTTCAAGTCCTCCGCAACCGTGAAACGAATGGCCTTGAGCCGGATATCCTTCACATCCTTGCACTCTTTCATAATGGATTCAAAAGCCGTTTCGCAGTCGCCCCTAGTGGCGTATTTGCGCATCGTCCCAAGGTATATCCTGGGCTCCTCGGTCGTCACTTCACAACCCAACACATGCTCAGCAAACAAGCCTGCGACGCGGTCGGACTCAATTACATCTGGGAACGCAATCCGAATGCAGTTGCAATTGAAGTAATGGTCTATTAGAAATGTGTTGGCTGTCGGATCGTTGCCTCGCTCGATACCGCCGTTCAACGCCAGAAACGTCTCTATCGGGTCCTTCGCCGTGGACACGCAATACCTGATGAAGTTCTTCGCCTCGGCCAGCCGATAGGCCTTGGCCGCGAAATTCTCGTCGTCCTTCTCCCTGTGGAAAATATCCTTCAGCGCATTCTCGAACGCCTTTATGTCATCGTCCAAGGCTTCCTTTGTAGGGTCGGTCACGGAATACCAAGTCCAGTTGTAGTAACGCTGCTCCTCCGCAATCGCGAACTGCTTCAGCTTCTCCCATTCGGCGGGCATATCCTCCTCGTGTGCGCAAAGCCACGCCGCAGTATTGATTGGCTCTCTAAGGGCGGCATCCTTGACGCCTTCCCTCAGCGACTCGTGGTTGAAGCGATTGGCAATCTCCTTGTTCTTCGTCGTTGTGCGCACCATATACTGCTTTATCTTCCGCGAATGAGCTGCAATTGATATGAGGTTGAGCGCGCCGCAGAGGTCATTGTGAAACGCGGCACTTTCCTCCTTCAGGTCGTTCTTGAGTTCGATGACACGCACCTTCTGCTCTTCCCTGCCAAGCTTCGCGTATGCCTTCCAGTCCACCTTGTCGGAGAACGCCGGGGCATATTTCTCAAACAACGCCTGCGCGAGCCAATATATCGAGATGCTGCGCAGTGCAAGTTCCGTTTTTTCGCTATTTGTCTTCATGTTACAAACCCTATGTGTTGTGTGTAATTCAGTTTCGTCCAGCACGTGCCCCCGCACTCCGTCAAGATGCCGACCCGTCACCCGCAGCAATCTCCCCAAACACGCCGTTAAGTGCAAGAAGCGACTGGTCAAGCCTGCGACGAAGTTCTTCCACTTCCCGCTGGCGCGCCTGATATGTTGCGGCAATTCTCTTTTGTGTTTCCATTGGCAGAACCGGTATCTTGATCTCCTTAAGATCACGGAGCGCAATGGCGGGCATGCCGACGCCAACGGATATCTGCGAGAGCACAGACTGGCCCATTGCGCTGTCAAAGAATGTCTTGAGGTAGTATGGGTCTATCTCCTTTGTGTTCGGAGTGATGATGTATTGATTGCTACTGACCAGCAAGCGCTCGTCGATTCCCAGGTTGACCACGGCACTCTTGATTGGGCGTCCCGCCTTTGTGAGAATCACATCCATATCTTTTGCACAATACTCATCCTTATCATTTGGCATTTCCTTAAGGTAGGTCCCATCTGCCTCAATCATCCCGTCCTTGATGTTCGCCTGCGTTGCATAGCGGAACATTGTGTACTCCGGAGCTGTCAATTCAGCTAGAACATGAGGCGGCAACGACGAGCCATGTCTAATGCCCGAAACCAGATTCTTAAGCGGCTGGGCGTTCGGAAATTCAAGTTCCACCAGATCCGTATTGATGTACCGGCGAGGATGGAGGATATACTCTTCAAGCGCAATTGCCTTGGGAGCAACACTCTTGACCTCTATATTGCCGTCTGCGATACCATTTCTGACGGCATTAACTATCGCATTTACCTCCTCGGGCGACAATACCACAGCCCCCTTCTCCTTGCGTCCCAGTTGTGTAGCGTCAACCATCAGCACGGTTGTATCGTTCTTGCTGGGGTTCAGCAGAACTATCGACGCGGAAACGCCCGTGCCGGAGAATATAGGAGATGGAAGCGCTATGACCGCCCCGACAAGGTTCCTATCGACCAGATACTTGCGGCAAGTGAGTTCGGCCTGATTCAGCAGCGATCCGTCGTTGACGATCATAGCACACTTACCATTCTCATTCAGCGAATCCAATGCGCGAAGTGCGAATATCCATGTCGCCGAGCAGCTTGGTCTCAATTCCGGGAGCGCCGCCTTGTCTGACACATATGCACGGATATCTGCGTCCATAATCCTCGTGCCAAACGGGGGGCAGCAATACGCCTTATCGTATTTCTTGGCGTTTGGTGCAACCGCGAACAAGTTCTGCATGACGACATCAGATTGTGATGCATAGCCGACGGCATCCAGGCGCATTTCGGCCATGGGAGCAGCTTCATGGGAAATTTCAAACCCGTCCGCAGCCTTAACCCCAAACTCCTGCAGGGCCATGATAAGCGAACTGCCGATATCGCACCTGAAGTCGGCAAACGTGTCTTCGTGCGAAAGGCCAATCAGCTTGAATGCAAGGCGTTGGACATCATGAGGGGCGGAATAGGAATATCGGCGCGAATCAGCATCGCTGCTGGCCATAAATTGCCTCAGGCTCTCAAGGTCATGCGAGGCCACCAACGACCGATAGTCGTTCCACTCCCGTTCAAGATTGCCAAGGATGAGTTCCCTGACATGCCCTGTCATGCCGCATTCATCCAGGAACGAGGCCAGGTTAGGGACATCAACCAGTCCTTTCTCCCGGCACTTGATGCACACATACGCCAAGCATAGCGATGCCACAAAAGGTTTGGCGACCTTTGCCCTCAGGACGTCCATCAGCGCCCATGTGCCCTTACTGTTTCCTTCATTGGTTCGCATATTGATCTTCCTTTCTTGACTTCGCGCGGAACATTATATCAGATTTTTGCCGCCTCTGTCAATTATCACGATAACATTTTTTTACATAGTTGATAATTTGGCAGAAACTGGTAGGGGCTCCGCCCCGTCGCGCACCCTGCAAAGCCGCGCCAGGAGCGGCGCTGTGGCACGAGTAGCGCACGGTTAGCGCACGTAGCCCCAGAACGCAAGAAGCGCGCCTGAGGGCGGAATATCGCCCTTTTGACGCGCTCGGAGTGTATAGGAAAAGAACCCCGCCAGAATTTTCTGACGGGGTTCTTTGTGCGTGCGCTATACGCGTTCTATCTCACCGCACCATTGGCCTTCAAGAGCGTACCTAACGAATTCTGCCTGCACCTATCAGTTTTCGGCTTGAGCAGCGACCGCTTTGCCTTCTCCTGCTTCCGCATCGCCGCAAGGCGACGTGTCTTTACAAGACCCATGCTATACCCTCTCCAGCAGCTTGCGGAGCCGCTCCTTAAGACGCTCCAGCTCCTCCCAGTCGCCGTGCGCCTCCGCGTATGCCATCAGCCCTTCAAGGCGATGGATTTGCTCGATGTAGTCATCCTGTTGCGGCATTGCCATAATCACTACCCTACCTTTTTGACTTTGTTGGCGCAGAACTCCGCCGCGACCTTGCGATTTCATTCCAGAACATCATCGCAAATTCAGCTACAGATGGAGGAATCTATAGCCCTTCCTCTTTCATACAGTTCCCGCCAGTCATCAAAAGGTTCCCGGTGTATTTGCCGTGCATCCCTGGCACGCATCATGACGCCAAAGTCCAACTTATAGCCTTCTGATATGATTTCATTAACGTCGGCAATCATCTTCCCCGCATTCACAGCATTATTTTCCGAAAGAGAGTTGATTCTTGGCCCAAAATCAACGCCATCTATAAATGGTTTAAGGAACTCGGCGTACCAAAACTTCGGCGTGGGATGCTGTCCATCGCCGACACCGTCCTTGAATGATATACGATTTTTCGTTTCTTTGTTGACGAAAGCGAGCCTGACCTCATGCTCCCAAGCCCACGATCTGCCCTTTGTAAATAGCGCCCTTCGCACCACTTCAATGGCAGCATCCCAGGATTGTAGATCATGTGCTCCAATAACTTCTGACTGTTCTATTTCATCTGCATATTCGACTTTATCCATAACCGCAACACCTGGCGCATTAAATAAGGGGAAGGTCAAAGAAACTCTCACGCCTATGCCTTTATCTGCATAACGGGACCAAAGTTGCATCTCGTCACAACTTATAGTTGCTCCAGGGTCATTAAAACAAACTACACTATATGTTTGATCATAAAAGGTCGGTGCTATCCTGATATGACGCCCAAACTGCCCGACCCCCTCAAAAATGTCCTCATATGCAGATACTCTTTGGGCTGCAAATCCCTTGCGAACAGCGTCCTTCCAAAACCTATATGGCATATACCTGTATAGTTTCATAATATCTTCTAGGAATACCGTGCCGTCAACTTAAAGCAAAGATGCCGCAATCAGCAAGATTGGGCATCTGAAAAGTGCTTCGCTTTGTACATCTGCTCCTGATGCTCATGTAGGTCTTCTGACAACTTAGACTTCTTACAACCATCTACCTAGGTATTTCCTCTCTCGCTACTAACGCTTAAAAACGAAGCCCCAAATCTTAAAGATATACTTCAGATATATGAGCGGCAGGCACGACCATACCTTCTGCGACCGGAGTGCGCGGAGGTCTTCGCGGTTGATCTCCATGTTCGCCCGCCAGCCGCAGGTCGAAGCGCCACCCATGCGCATGACAACCACGCATTCCGGCAGATATGTCGCCTTTAGCTTAGCGAGATAGAGATAGCGCAGCTCAAGTTCGAAGTCTGCGCAGATGCGATAGTCTAGCGAATACCCTCCCAGCCGCGCAAAACATTCGCGGCGAACATAGAACGAGGGATGCGGAACCATCGCCGCGAAGCGGAACATCCACGGCTTCCACTTCGCCGCCGAGCAGTAGCGAACGGTCATGGCGACGCGCAAGGTTTCCACGCTGTCGCCGGTGCGCACAAAGCGGATGTCGGCATAGAGTGCGTCGATATCCGGCTTGAATGCCGCAGCAACATGGGCAAGTGTATCATTCGAGGCGAGCACATCGTCTGCGTTCAAGATTCCTATGATGTCGCCCGTCGCCATCCTGATTCCCTTGTTGATGGCATCGTACATTCCCTTGTCCGGCTCGCTGATATAGCGCATACGGCCAGCGAACTTTGGCTCGTATTCCTTCAGCAAATCTACCGTGCCATCTGTCGAAGCGCCATCGACAACGATATACTCCAGATCAACTTCGCGCTGTCCCAGGACACTTTCAATTGCCGTTGGCAGCGTCTTTGCGCTATTGCGGGTAGCGGTTATAAGTGTTATTTTCATGTGTTAGACATCTTCTATAGATTCGTCCCAGGCGCACTGCTTGTCGGTTTTGCCGTCGCCCTTGTACTCCTTCGGCGGGAAGAGCGCGGCGAGGGTGACGAGCGTCGAGCCGACGATGAGGATTACTGCGCCAATGGACAGGGCAATCTTGGTTAGGAGTGACATAGCTTTTCGATTGCGGATTTGAGGAGCTGGATGCGCTCTTCAGTAATGATGACAACATGAATATCCATATAATGTATTTCCCTCGTACTTTAACTTATACTATCGGCTATATATTCTATATCACCAGTCGGTCCTTGTTGCGCAACAGACATACGCCTCAAGTTAAAATTCCTTCTACAAAACTTCATCAGCCGCTTGCGATCCTTTATCTGAACATGGCATCCCACATCCACTGCGGCAATGTTTTCATTTAACAGTCTCACATATTCACGCCCCGATCGCGATACCCACTGGTTTCTCGCAGTGACTATGCGATATTCATTTTCGATTTCAAATTTCTTCGCCTTCCTGAAGATTACATCCCACTCGTAATCGGATAATCTGCTAGGGTGATCCAACCCCTTTGCACTGATTAAATTGGGACTGTCGCAATATTCAACACGTCTCCCTATATATCTGCCAAAATTAGTCTCTGCCTGACTTCCAACATTTAACGCAATGCCGATTCTGACTCCAGAAAAATTATTCGCATAATTCTTCCACATATAAGCATCTGTATTGCTGTCTCGCACATCGGATAAGCACAAAATGCGAAGAACAGCATCCATTGCCTCATTCTTTCTGAATAAATCATTGTAAGCCGCCGTGAAATTTTCAGGAAAAGAAGGAGGCCCATTCCTCTTCTCCAAATTTGGCGGCAACCCCTTCTCTAATATATTACGAGGCACGACGCCATCTAGTTGCGGCAGACAATCTAAGGGATCCGGATTGGCTAATTCAATATTACGAAATTTTGACGGCTTTGATGCCATAAATTCGCAATTTCTAAGAGTTTCCACCCAATGGCTGCAAAGATATCTGTAAAAAACTCTTATCATTGAGTATCAGATTATAAAAACTACCTGGTCAAACATGTACTCAAACAAAGCAATTGCATCTATGCGGAAATACCGGATGCCGAGACATATACTATCTTCGTGTCTGTTACGCCAGATGACGAGTTCAGCATTGTTTCAACCTGAGCCTTAAAACTATTTGCAGCCCATACTATCATATGCGCCATCATCTCATCAAGATGCGAATTATATATATCCAACATTTCCCATATTCTCTTCTCGAATCCAGGTATTGGAGGCGTAGCAGGGCGCGATGAGACTACTTGGCTGGGTAAAGTAGGCGATTGCTGCCCGCTTGTGTGCAAAATACACTTATCATACAAGTCTTTGAATGCATTGTCGCTTCTAATATTATCAAAGTAATTCTTAGTGTCTTGCGATATATCAAAGAAATCAGCCGCAATAGAACCTTGCAAGATTGGCTTTCCGTTAAATCGACCCCCTTCATGCAGAAAAGCATTTCGGAAGCCATAGCTTACCTTATGTATCCACCAGTATGAATCCCGAAACAGCTCGTCTGATCCACAATGCACCATTGTGCGATCTTTCTTGTTCCCATCAAATAGTTCAGAAAGCTTTTTGTTCTTCCCAGGCTGCTCATTCAGTGTTTCACTATAAGAACCTGCGAGCCGAGAAAACAAATCATACATTGAATCATATATCGACCAAGTAATGGCCAAGTATGAAGCTACATAAAAATGTCGCGCTATCTTGCTGTTTACTGGCAATGTTCCATAATTCACCCGCCACGGGGCAACACCTCCATTAGGGATTTGAAAAACTGGGTGGCTGATTGACGGGCCTTGCAGATTGTGATACCATTTCAGGCATGA
>CAMZEN010000055.1 GCA_947305775.1 uncultured Verrucomicrobiota bacterium | reverse complement strand
CAGTGGGATACTCTCCCTCCCAGAGTGGGATACAAAAGAGAATAGAAAGTAAATCTAACCCTAACCTAAAGAAAGAGTTGGCGGGGTTGGTGGGAGATGCTTTTGCCGACGCCTAACGACCCGGCGGCCAAACTGCTTGCCGAAAAGCGGAACGCAAGGTTGCGGCGCGTCATGAGTGATCCCGCAGCATGGATGCTTTGCGAAGAGCGTTGCGCAAAATTCACGGATGGCAAATGCATCGAAGGCATGACGATTCCGCCGGACAAGAGCGATTGGCAGATTCCGCCGGAAGAGTGCAACTTCTTCGCCCGCCGCACATCCTAGGAGGATCGATGCGCATCAAATAATGTGGGGACAGGACCGTCCGTCGCTTGAAGCCGGATATGGGATATGATATAATGTCGGCAAATGGAGGAGGTAGACATGTTTGGGAGAAAAAGTTCGACGGCGCTGCTTTTCGCGGCGTCGCTCTTGGTGTCGGTTGCATCTTACGCGGCGGAATATACGCTTGATTTCACCGGAGCCGCGGCACTTGACGCGGAAGCGCCGGTATTGCGCCGCGCGGAGATGTCGGCGAATGTGGGGACAGTCCCCGCAGTCGCGGTCGGCGACACGCTGAACCTCAAGCTTTTCGGCGATGTGGACTTTGCGCTCAAGATCGTGTCCGCGCCACCCGCCGGCATAGCGGGTCAGAGCTTTATCGCGAAGGATGCGAATGGCTCGGCATCGGCGATTGTGAAGGTAGGCGAAAAGTCCGCCCGCATATCCGTGGACGACTTCATGAACCGGCGGCAATACACCGTCCGCTGCAAGGACGGCAAGGTGCTCATAGTCGAGCGTGACAATTCGCAGGTGGACGCCGGAGAATGCGCCACGTGCAGCGGCGAAATCGAGATTCCTCAGCCTGCCGTCGAAGAAACCAAGACCACATCAACCAAAAAGTCGCGCACGCTGCTAGGCGCATCCGGCAATGAATTCCCGCTCGCATCGCAAAAGAGCGTCGTAGATATCCTCGTCGCTTTCGATCAAGGGGCCAAGGCGTGGGCCGAGAATGGCTCGAACTGGGAGAATGGCGGCGATTCCATCGAAGAATTCGCCGACTACGCAGTCAACAAGATGAACATGGTGCTTGAGAAGTCACAGCTTCTGGACTTGTTCTCGTATCGCCTTGCAGGTGTAGTCGCTATTGACGATACTTATACCCAAATTGATCAAACATTGCTTGGAAACCTCCGAACGAGAGCGGGCGCACTTTCAAAATTATCGCAACTGCGCGACAAGTATGGCGCCGACACAATAACGCTGTTGATAGATAGAACGCAAGGCACTGCTACCGGCGTTGGATTCGGATACTACCCGGTTTCCTCATTCCCGACCCCGTCCGCTTTTGACAGTGGCAACTATGCCTGCAACATTTGCGACATCAAAACCGTTTACAGCCGCTACACGATGAGCCACGAAACAGGCCATAACATGGGTTGCGACCACAGCACTCGGCAAGGCCCGACAAATTCCGGCCCTGGCCGGTTCGAAGACTCTAGTGGCTATCATTTTGTAGATACAAACGGTGTCAGGCGCTATACGATAATGGGCTACAACTATACGGCTGACGACAATTACAATTACTCGCCTGTGCCGTATTTTTCCTCGCCAGACATCTCGCCAGCCGAATACGGATGCGCGGTGGGCGTTGAAGGCACAAACAACAACCGAAGAACGTTGCTCCAAACCCATGCCGACATTGCAGGTCTTCGCGACCGCAAGTTGCCTTACGACTGGGATGTGCGATTTTTGGACGACAACGGCGTGGACATAGCGGATGGGACGTATTTTTTGTCATCATGCAATGTTACGTTTGCCTACTCCAATCCGAACGCTACGATTTACTACACGCTTGATGGCTCCACGCCGACGTCACAATCCTACAGTTGCAGCCCAGGTAATAAAGTGCCTGTCAATTTATACTCCCCGAAAAAGCTTACTGCGTGCGCAGTCATTGACGGAGTTGCGCAGTCAGTTCGGTCGATAACCCTTAGGGACGGATTGACTTGGAGCGGCGATGAGAATGGCAATGGGGTTTGGACGAATACCGACAGTTCAGAGAAGCCATGGAGTGGAAATTATTTCTACAACGACCCTGTTCTGTTTTCTGATTTGAGCGGCATATCGTCGTCGACTGTCACGGTAAAAGGTGCTGTCGCGCCTAGCTCGGTGTCGTTCTCCGCCATAAACACGGCATATACCTTTGACAAAGGTGATGCCGACGCAAAGATTACAATCCCTAACGCGAACTTCGCGCCAACTGGAGACTTGACGTTCAATGTGCCGGTGCAGCTTTCTGCGACCACCTTTACGAATATGACGGGATGCGCGCTAACATTCAATGCTCCCTTCGGACAGACCATCGATGCCACAAGTGGATACTGCACCAACAGGGTAACCATTTTGCCATACGGTACGATGACTGTCGCGCCGGGTGTCGGAAAGACGCAGACATTTGATACTCTAAACAATCAGAACGGAGGGTTTTCCGGCAACGCTACGTTCCGCGTTGGTGAGGGCAGGGTCGAGTTCAATGGCACGATCAACGGTGGCGCTGGCGTTATTGGCAGGACAAAGCTTGAGGTCGGCAATGGCGGAGAACTTGTTTTCAATATGGGTGGCGGTACAGGTCATCAAATGAACCAGACCTCGCTGACCGTCGAGAAGGGCGGTGTTGTCACATTCAACCAGATGGAACATTTGTGCAGGACGCTGTTTTTGAGCGGCGGCACGATATATGCCAAACGCCTTGATCTGATGAGCAATCCTGGTGTTTATGTTGCGGATGATTCCTCTATTGAGAACAACAATGGCGGAGGCTATATCCTAATTCGCGATTCCGATTCGGAGATCAATGTCTCCGACGGTAAGACTTTGACGTTGAATGTCGGCACCCAGACCGACGGCAGAAACGACACGTCCGGCTGGGGCATAATAAAGCGCGGCGGCGGAGCGCTTGTCGCCAACTTTGAACTCAAGCATTCCGGCGTTACGGACATAGAGGGCGGTTCGCTGGAGGTCGGCTATTCGTCGGGAACAACCACGTACGGCCAGGGCTGGATTGTTGCGTCTAATGCGACGCTTAAGGTGAAGAGCGGTTGCTCGCTCAAGGTGCCGACTTTTACACTTGATCCGACAGCGACCATAGCTGTCCCTGCCGCAAATACCGCCCCAATAATCGTCAACGGCAATGTGGATTTGACCGAAGTTCGCATTGCAATGCATGATGTCGGCGATCTTTCGTTTGGAGCAAGCTATCCGCTTATTTCGGCTACCGGCGAAATATCGGGTGTGAAATCGCTTGTCCGCGCATCGTGGCCCAAGCCCGCAAATGGGCTTGGCTGGAAACTTGAGGTGGCGAACGGCACGTTGACGGCTTCCATTGTCAACGCAGTCGATGCTGATCCTGTTCTCGATTTCATCACGGACAACCCCTCCGTCAGGTTCTCGCTGCCTGAAGATGCAAGCATGACGGAAAACGGAAGCCTCCAGCTCAACGCTACCCCAATCGTGCTTGACGGATTCACAGTGAACGCGATTGCGGTAACTCTCGATATCACACTTGGCGAACCATCCGCGACGGAAAGGACTATTTGCTCTTGGAAGATCGGCAACAACATCGTCAGGTGCGTCGTCACCAACGGAGTCGTAGACTGCTTCTATGCGGCCAGTTCGCACGTCAATAACTCCGTGCCATTCATCAAGCTCTCTCCCGGTCGCCACGTCGTAAATGTCGCCTACAAGTCGCTCAGCGACGACACATACGGCGGGACGTTCGTTTATGTGGATGGAACGCTTGTATACCGTGCTGCCGGTCTCAGATGGAGCAGCGACAGTGTCTCGCGCGTGACAATCGGCGCCAGTGCCGCCGACACTCCTGCTTATAAGTATGAAGGTCTCGTAGTCAATGGCCTTGCGTTGCTGACTCCATCCGCGACCGAACCGCTTCCGAACATGACATCGTCCGGCGGGACGGTCTTATACGACTACTTCGCGGCTAAGTCGCCATGCGTTTTCTCGCTCGCTCCGTCCGGCGGATTCAGTACGCACAATACTCTGGTTTCAGCGGCGTTTCAGGGATCATACGACGAGATGTCGGTATCAGTCGTCGCGGCGTTTCCGGAAGATGTCACCGGTACTATTGTCAGCCCTGCAGTGCTTGATGGCTATTACATATATTCTACGCAAGTTGAATATCAAGGCAATGGCGTTTTCGCGTTTCGCGATAACGGCGGCAATAATATTAAATCTTCCGTACAAACGGATGTCGACCTGTCAAAATCCCATTTGTACACATTGACCTACAAAATAGGTGAAGGCTTTAGGCTATACCTGGATGGGGATGAGATACTGACCAATGATGACTACTTCAAAAACAAGTCTCTTCCCATTTACGCCCGCATAATCTTTGGATGCGGATATTGGACAAACTGGATGACGTCGTACAACGACAATCCAAATCCGATGCCGGACTTCACGGTTTACGCCTCGCATATAGCACTTGGAACGAGCGACAGGACAGAGTCGGAAGCCGCAGTAAGGACGGCAGTCCCCGTGGAGGAACCAGATGAGCCAGAGGAACCCGAAGAGCCAGAGGAGCCTGATCCAGAGCCGCCGGAAACGCCAGCGGTGGTTGATGTGCTTGTCGCCTACGACAACGGCGCGCAGACGTATGTTGCGAACAAGGGCGTGACGTTGGCGGAATTTGCCGCGACTCAGATCGGCAAGATGAATGATGTGCTTGCGACCAACCGCCTCGACCGGTATTATTCCTACCGCCTTGCGGGAGTGTGCAAGGTGGATGGCGTGTACAACAATATCGACACGGCGCCGAGTATGATTGCGGCGGGCGAGGGGCCTGCCGTGAGCTTGCGCGCCGCGCGCGAGCTTTACGGTGCGGACACGGTGACGCTGCTCGTGGATGTGACCGGCAACACGCTTGGAAACAGTTCGCCGCTCAATTCGCCCGACAATGTCGCGAGCCAGCACGAGTGCGCGTTCAGCGTGTGCAGCATTCGCGCGGTCGATACCGGCAAGCAGCATACGATGATCCACGAGAATGCGCACAACATGGGCTGCGGGCATGCACGGGCGCAGAGCATCATCAATTCGCCGTTCGAGTATGGACGCGGGTATTATTTCAAGGACGGCGATGTTGCACGCCATACGATCATGGCATACGGCGGCGACAATGATGCCTCTTGGTATTTCTCGACCACATCTGACGAATTTGGCTTCACGCTAGGCGACAAGACAAACAACAATGCGCGGGTCTTGAAGGAAACTTGCAGCGAGGTCGCCAAGTGGCGCGAGAGCAGAGTGGCTGCGGCTGATGAAGCTATTGTGACTGTCGACGGCACAGGCGAGGAGGTGTTCTTCGGGTGCATGTTTGCAAACAAGATATCGGTGCGGCTCGCTTCGCCGATTGAGGGCGCGTCCATATTCTACGCCTTTGACGACAAGAACCTTACGATTGAGAAGGCTAACAATTATGAAGATGAAGAAGGCATATACAAATATACCGATGCTTGGCCCATCATTAATATCACGAGCGATAAGGATCTTTTCGTGGCGCTGAAGCCACAAGACGCAGATTATCTCATGCCTGTGCGCAAGATAGCGTTCTATCGCCGTGATATTGTCGTTGGTGGCGCATGGTACACAAGCCGCAAGTATCCTTGGACGGTAGAAGGTGACGCCATACGCAGCTACAACCAGACCGAATACGGAAATCAGTGCACGACTCCGCTCAAGACCACTATTGAGGGACCGAAGGTGCTGAGCTTGAAGCACAAGTCGTACTTTGGCGGCGAGAGCGTTGCGGGCAATAACTATTCGCACTTTGACGTGCTCCTCGACGATTCGCCGGTATTGACGCAAACCGAGTGCACAAACAGCTGGACAGACGCTCAACTGATTATCCCCGATGGAACTCACGAAGTCACCTTCGTCTTTTCGCAACGCTTTGCGATGAACAATTCTGGCGACTACAAGGACGGAACGCCAGAAGCTGATGATGCGGTGTGGCTTAAGGATATTGCCATAATGCCGATTTGTCGCCACACTTCTACTAGTGCAAATGTCACATGGACATTCCCATCTGATGCGGTAGCGACATCCGATTATTTGGATGGAATAATCCTTGAAAAGAATGGCATAAAGGAGACGCTAAACTTTGGTTCCACCAACGCAGTCGTTTTGAGCGTCCTCGCTGAACTGCCGGAAGGCGAGAAGGGTGAGATTGCCGGTTGCAAGATAGTGCAACCTGCTCAAACGTGGACAGCAGGAGGCACATTCCATGCATTTGCCTACTCCAACGGTGATGGCACGTTCTCGCTCGGGTATGGCACGACGACAAATCATGTGACATCAACAGCCGATAAGGTGTCAAATTGGACGGGCCTACACGTTTGGACATTTGCCTTTGCTGCGCAGGGTGGGGCTAAACTTTATTGTGATGGAGATCTTCTAATATCTGCAGGCAATATACAGTGGGGTGGCTCGTCCATTGCCGACACGGTTGCGTACGGCGATGATCCGCGCGGCGGATGGGCGCTGAAGGGAGCGAAGGTTTATGCAGTTCACTCAGATTTTGGCGTTGGCGGCGGGGTGTTCGACTCGGTGTCATCCTCGGTGGACAAAGTGCTTTCGCTTTTGGACTGTTTGTCGGAATATGCGGACGAGTCGCAGGCGACGAAGCTTGCGCTACTCAGGATATATAAGGCGACAGGTTCGGTGATCGGAGAGGCTGCCAGCGAATGCGTCCTTCGCATAAGCGAGATAATGCCGAAGCCGACCGATGCGCAGAATCGCGGCGCATTGGAGGGAATGGACGTGAACGGACTTGATAGCGGCTGGGTAGAGGTAGAGAATACGTCCGACCAGTGGGCCGACCTTGCCGACTACCGCTTCATCCGCGTCAATCGCGGCAAGAAGACCGATCCGGCGGGTTTTGGCAACTTCCCGTCCCGTCTTGTGCCGCCTCGCAGCCGTGCGATATTCTACACGTCCGAGCGCTACTCCAACAGCAAGAGCCAGAAAGATAGCGCGTTCGCTGAAGGAACGTTCGACGGCAAGCCGATGATCTTCGAGGATTACGGCAACATCCTCGTGTGGGGTGACAAGGTGAACCCCAAGAAGTCGCCTTACGTGCGTCTTTACTACGCGTCGGGCGGCGATTCCGACAAGGGGACGGTCGTTGATACCGTTGTCGTGCCGAGCGATCTTCCCGAGGGTTGGTCGATCATCGTCGGGGATGCGGCGGAAGGCGAGGGAACGCGGCGTTGGATGTGCCCGACGCCCACGCGCGGCATGGCGAATACGGCTACATCTGGTCTTGCGCGCATCGGCCCGAACGTGGGTCCGCTGTACGAGAAGAAGGGGCAGAAGAAAACCGACTTCGCAAATGAGTTCGCAATCCCGACGCCGCCTGCCGTTCCCGGAACGGACTACACGGTCACGCTTCCGATAAACGGAGTAATGAATCCTGATGGCTCGTTTACGCCGCGCACTGCTGACCAGATTCAGTCCATCAAGTTCGTCTACCGCAAAGATTTGGACGATGAAACAACAGTGACGGCAGATATCGACATGGCGACCAAAAATACGGTCGAGAACTGGGGCGACCAGTATACTGCGACGATTCCTGCAAGCTACTTCCCTGAAGCCGGACATCTCATGCAGTGGAAGGTGCTTATCACCGATGGCGAAGGCGTGACATGGACCAGTCCCAGCTTCAACAACAAGGATGATGGCTACGAGTGGTATGGAACTATTGTTGAGCCGGGCGAACTTAACAGCGCGACGCTCCCGACTTGGCACATGTTTGCGAGCGGCAACCATCTGACTCAGATGGATGTTGATGCCGACAAGCAGGACCTGTCGCTTGTGCCAAATCAGGCGCGTGTCGCCATCTACGACTCCTCGACCTCCAACTATTACGACTATGTGCGTATCGACCTGCGCGGCCATACGTCGGCGAACTTCACCAAGAAGGGACACGGCCTCAGGTTCGCCAAGGCGCATCCCTTGACGATGCGCGATATTGTCAGCGGCGAAGACATCAAGGAGATCCGCAAGACTTCTCTTATAAGCGAGTTCGCCGATCCGAGCTACATGAGGCAGATGATAGCGTTCTGGCTCTGGCGCAAAATGGGCAACCTCGTTCCATTCGACTTCCCGGTGCGCTGCAACCTGAACGGCGAGTTCTATCAGCTCGCGTTCAACTCCGAGCGCTTTACCGACGAGTTGATCGAGGATGTCTACGGACTCGACAAGTTCGGCTACAGTTACAAGAACGTCGGCACGCTCAAGAGCGGATCAGGAACGACGGCGGGAGATATCGAGAAGAAGACGCCGGACGATGAGGACGAGTCGAACATCACGGTGCTTCAGAGCGAGCTTCGCTCCAAGATAACGGCGGCGCAAGACGTGTCAGGCATAAGTTCAGCGGCCTTGTCTTCCTCCACGACCGAAATGACCGGTCTCGACAACGCCGAGCTCACAAAGTTTGTCGTCCAGAAGTTTGATCTTCCTGCATGGCTGAACTATCTTGCCTCTGCCAAGATTACGCAGGAGATGGATGATGTGTGGGCGAACATCTGCATCTACTACGATAATCCGGACATGCTTGATGGTGCTCGCGGCACAGGCACGTGGATGCCGCTCGGTTATGACTTCAACATAAGTTTCGGTCAATATTATCAGGGAGACATCGGTTCTAAGATCGGGCTTATGTCGAACCAGGATTGGTTCAAGAGCCATCCTTTCTACGGTGGCAACCGTGTGCGTTGCTGGAAGCAGGAGGGGATGACTGGAACCTGCAATTACGGCAACGATGGCTTCGAGGCCGTTTGGCAGTCTGCCAAGTTCCGTCGTCTCTATCTGCGCCGCCTTAGGACTCTCATGGATCAGGAACTCAAGGAGCCTGGAACACCAGAGGTCGACACACCTTTTATGGTGAAGATGCGTGAGATGGCCGACCTTATGCGTGCAGACTCTGAGCTTGACCTTGTGAGGTGGCCGGATGACAATTCCGACAACGCAATCGACATTTGGCCGTCAGGAAAGCGACCCGGAGACATGGATGCCGGCATCAACGAAATATGGAACGATTATGTCGTGCCGCGCCGTCAGCACCTTTACGTCACACACTCCGTCACCAACACGGCGAAGGCTATCGGCTACGGCTCCAATCTCAACGCGGGCATCCCCGAGGCGCAAAGCCCGATTGCGACGCTCGCGCCGAACATCTCCATCGCCAACCTCACGGCGCTGGATGCTGAGCAGGCTGAAGCGCTTGGAGTCAAGGGGCAGTTCTATGGTGCCGAGGTTGTCGTCATTCGCAACGACAATGACGAGGTGGTGGATATGAGCGGGTGGAAGCTTGCGTTCTCGGTCGATTTCACATTCCCCGCCGGTACTGTGTGTGACGCGAACGACTCGATATACATAGTAGCCGATCGCCGCACCTACATCGAAGCGCATAACACGGAGCTGACCGACCAGGTGATCGTCGGCAACGCCACGTTCACGGGCGCCGGTCCGATTGCGCTTTATGCTGCGGATGGTACTCTTGTGTACGCGGCGATTCCGCAGACAAACGAGCTCAAGTATCTGAGGCTTCACTCCTTCTACGGCAACACCCTTGATGGCGGCGACGCGGGCGAATGGTTCACTCTTACGAACATTTCCGATTCCGTCATGCTCGATCTTGCCGATGTCACGGTCTGCTTCTTGAAGCAGGGGGACGACCACGATACGACTGACCATTGCCACGTTACGCTCACGAACAAGAAGGGCAAAGGGGACGTAAATCCGCTCAAGTCTTGGACTGCGCAGCAGGCTGACTATTCCGACAAGGGCTGGTTGAAGATACAGAACAACAAGCAGCAGATCACAATCTACGACAAGTACGGCTCTGTCTGCCAGTCGCTGAAGGTGACGCAGAAGACTTTCCCGCTTGCGTATGGCAACGGCGGATATCTCGTATGCGATTCCGTTGCAGCAAGTGTGACAAAGGATTCTGATTGGCACGAGGCGTTGTATGAACTTGCGAATGACGGCGCGTCGAGCGAGAATTTCTCTGCCGAAGACCAGGCGGCGGCGAACGAACTTGTAGCGAATGCAAAGCCAGTCTTGAGCGACGATGACATCGTCGCCGGACTTGATGCGCAGTACTTGACGATAGTTGCAGAACCAGTTGCGGACGAGGAAGGAAAATACAAAGCGGTTGTCGCGGTAAATCCCGAGACGGTGAATGCGCCGGTGATCGCCGAGCCAACTACGGAGATCGAGCCTGTCGAGGTGGAAGAAGTCAATGATGGCGAGACGACGGTGAGCGTTTCCATTTCAAATGCGGTAATGGGTCTTTGGTACGGATACGAAGTCGCTGACGAGTTGGGCGAATCTGCCGTGTTCGACAACGATGTCGATTCGTTTGAGCGCGCGACTGGGCCTTCGCACACCGTAACGGGTTCGCCGCGCGACAAGTCCAAGACAAGCGGCTTCTTCCGCCTTAAGGTGCTGCCCGCCAAACCCGGCAATTGATGGCCGCGGCCTACACCAGACCCTGCCTGTGTAGGGAACAGGCAGGGCATATTGTGGTATAATATGCGGAAAATGAAAGCAACAGATTTAGAGACGTTCCGCAAGGAACTGCTGGCGACCGGAGGCTATGCGACTCCGGCCGAGCGTCGCGCGTCCAAGCGCCACAAGCCGGGTGCGCTCGTGACAGCGCGCTTTTCGTTCGCGGTAAGCAGGGTGTTCCCGCTTTGCGCCTTGTGCGAAGCCCTTGGCATTCTCAAGACCGAACGCTGGGCGAAGTTCTGCTTCTCGACCGTGACCATGCCCGAGTCGCTCGGCATGAACGTCATCGCCGAAGGTTGGGGCGACCGCGCCGCGTATAAAGGACCTGTGATGTACCTTTGTAACCACATGTCCACCTTCGAGACCATATTCCTGCCGCCTATACTGCTCACTTACGGACCTTTCAATGTGGTGGCCAAGGCCTCCCTCGCGCATCTGCCTTTCCTCGAAAAGGCGGCGGCGCACATGGGCCTGGTCGGTATAGGGCGCAAGAATCCGAAGGCCGACCTTCTTCGGCTCTTCGACATAGGCGTTAAGAGGATATCTGAGGGCAACAGCTTCCTGATCTTCCCGCAAGGCACGCGGCAGAAGGTGTTCGAGCGCCGCCACTTCTCGTCAATCGGCGCAAAGCTTGCCGAGAAGGCCGGCATCCCGATCGTTCCGCTAGCAGTCGACACGCGCTGCATGCCGACGCGCGAAACAGGGCTTCTGTCGAAGGTGTTCAAGGATTTTGGCACGGTCGATACATCAAAGGATATCCGCATAGCGGCCGGCCCGGTGATACCTTGCGGCAAGTCGCGCGACATGCACGAAGCGAGCTTCGACTGGATTGCGAGCAAGCTGGAGTCGTGGGGGCTACCCACCGACAGAGACAAGTGATTTTACAGAAATACGAATACCGAAAGGCAAACATAAAAATGGCAAGAGCATACAACTTCTCCGCAGGCCCGGCAGTGCTGCCGCTGGAGGTTCTGCAGGACGCGCAGAAAGAGCTGGTGGACTACAAAGGCACCGGCATGTCCGTAATGGAGATGTCGCACCGCGGCAAGGACTACGACGCAATTCACCAGGAGGCAGTCGCCACCTTCAAGGAACTTTGCGGACTTGGCGACGACTGGTCGGTGGTGTTCATTCAGGGCGGAGCTTCGATGCAGTTCGCGATGATTCCGATGAACTTTCTCGGCGCGGGCCAGACGGCCGACTACGTGAACAGCGGCACCTGGGGCAACAAGGCCCTCAAGGAGGCGAAGAAGGTGGCCGCGCTGCGCGGCGCCACGGTGAACGTCGCGGCGGACTGCCAGAAGGACATTCCCACCCGCCAGCCCACGGAGTTCAACTGGACGAAGGGCGCGGCATATGCGCACATCTGCACCAACGAGACGATCTCCGGTGCTGAGATGAAGACGATACCTGAGGTCGAGGCTCCGCTCATCGGCGACATGAGCTCCGACATACTCAGCTGCGAGCGCGACTACTCCAGGTTCTCGATGTTCTACGCTGGTGCGCAGAAGAACCTTGGGCCGTCCGGCATGGCGGTTGTCGCCATCAGGAACGACTTTGCGGAAAAGGGACCCGAGTCCCTGCCGACGATGCTCCAGTACCGCACCTACACCAAGGAAAACTCGCTCTACAACACTCCGCCGACGTGGGGCATCTACATCTTCGGCGAGACCATGAAGTGGGTCAAGAAGATGGGCAAGGAGAATCTCTTCAGGCTCAACGCCGAAAAGGCCAAGAAGCTGTATGACGCGATCGACTCCAGCGATTTCTGGACGCCGACCGCGCTCAAGGAGTTCCGCTCCAACATGAACATCACCTGGCGCATAAAGGGCGGCGACGAGGAGCTTGAGAAGAAGTTCATCGCCGAGGCCAAGGAGGCCGGCATGAGCTCGCTCAAGGGGCACAGGTCGGTCGGCGGCCTGCGGGCGTCGATATACAACGCATTCCCGATGGCCGGCGTGGACGCGCTCGTTGCGTTCATGAAGGACTTCGAAAAGAAGAACGGGTGATTGTTCATATTGCAGGTGTGTTCGCCGTCGTTGCGCTGCTTGGCGCGGCGGCGGCGTTCGCCACGCCAAGGGGGCGTCTGCCGCTCGCCTTGCGTGGCATAAGCCGCGTTCTTGGCCGCCCGGACCGTGGCAAGACTGAGGAGACTGTCCCCGCATGGCGCAAGGCTGTCGCCTTCCTTCTGGTCCTCCTCGCCGTCTTTACCGCCATGCTATTCGCAGCATAAGGCGCACCTTGCCTTTGCTAAATGCGGCAGGATTCGCCGCAACCGCGCCACAGAGTCTAAATTGGAAGGGCGGCCCTACACTGGGAGAGCGGACGTCTCGTCCGCGAAGATGGAAGGTTTACATCTCCTTATGAGCGGGCGAGACGCCCGCTCTCCCAAGGTACCGCTTGCGAGTCTCGCCATTTGCGTGCAGTATTACGCGGGCGGCGGCTGTTTTTGGTATAATACGCGCCATGGCTGAATTCAAACTTACAGATCCGTTCGGCTCCGCTCCGTCGAAGCCGCCGTTCAAGCAAAGCGTTTCGACAGGTGTGCCTTGGCACAACCTGCCTATTACTCGTGAGTACACTCTCGGCCAGCTTCTCGACCAGACGATCGCCCGTTGCGGCGAAAACGATGCAGTCGTGTATGCCGACCGCGACTATCGACTTACGTGGTACGAGTTCGGCGAGGAAGTCGATCTCGTTGCGAAGGGCCTCATGGCGCTAGGCGTCAAGAAAGGCGAGAAAGTCGCACTTTGGGCGACGAACGTCCCGCACTGGGTCGTTCTCATGTTCGCGACCGCGAAGATCGGCGCGATACTTCTGCCGCTCAACATCAACTACAAGTCGGCGGAGATCGACTTCGCGCTCAAGCAGTCCGACACCGAGAACCTCTTCGTAATCAACGGCTACCGCGACTGCGACTACGTGCAGGTGCTGAACGACCTCATCCCCGAGCTCAAGACCTGCCCGCGCGGCGACCTGAAGTGCGCGAAGTATCCGCACCTAAAGCGCGTGTTCTTCCTGGGCGGCGAGAAGCACCGCGGCATGTACTCCCTCAACGAGGTCAAGAGCCTCGCCTGCGAGACCACGACCGCCGAGTACCTTGCGCGCCAGGCCGAGGTGGACGTCAACGACGTCGTGAACATGCAGTACACGAGCGGCACCACGGGCTTCCCGAAGGGCGTCCAGCTCACTCACCGCAACATAGCCAACGACGGCTTCTGGATCGGTGCATGCCAGAACCTCACTTCGCGCGACCGCGTCTGCATACCGGTTCCGCTCTTCCACTGCTTCGGCTGCGTGCTCGGCGTCATGAGCTGCGTCAACCACGGCTCGACTATGGTCTTCCTCGAGAAGTTCGACCCCGTGCAGGTGATGACCTCCATCGAGCGCGAGAAGTGCACCGCGACCTACGGCGTACCGACGATGTACATCGCGATGCTCGACCATCCGCTCTTCAGCCGCTTCGACTTCCGCTCGCTCAGGACGGGCATCATGTCCGGCTCGGCGTGCCCCGTGCACCGCATGCAGCAGGCGCAGACCAAGATGTTCATGCGCGAGATCACGAACCCTTACGGACTTACCGAGTCCGGCCCCGTGATGACGATGACGCGCTACTTCGAGGAGTCCATCGACCGCAAGTGCAAGACGATCGGCCAGGCGCTGCCTGGCGTGGAGGTTGCCATCATCGACCCCGAGACCGGCGATCTTGCGCCGCTCAACACCGACGGTGAAATCTGCTGCCGCGGCTACAACAACATGAAGGGCTACTACAACATGCCCGAGCAGACCGCGAAGTGCATCGACAAGAACGGTTGGCTGCACTCCGGCGACATAGGCCGCATGGACGAGCAGGGCTACTACTACATCACCGGCCGCCTCAAAGACCTCATCATCCGCGGCGGCGAGAACATCAGCCCCAAGGAGGTCGAGGACTTCATCGGCACCATGCCAGGCGTCAAGGACGTCGCGGTCGTCGGCTGCCCCTCCAAGAAGTACGGCGAACAGCCTGCGGCGTTCATCATACCGTCGGACGGCGCAACGATCAAGGAAGAGGACGTCGGCGCCTTCTGCAAGGACAAGATATCGTGGTTCAAGATTCCGAAGTTCGTCCACTTCATGGACGTCTTCCCGATGACGGCCTCGCAGAAGATACAGAAGTACAAGCTCCGCGAGCTGGCGCACCAGCTTTGGCCGGACGCCTGACGCAATGCTTTGGCGGCGAAACGAGCACGCGACGATAAGGATCGATCCGTGCGATCCGTCGCCTGAGTTCATGCGGGACTGCTTCGCGGCGGTCTTTGCATCGCTCGACGAGCGGCCCAGAAGGCTGCTCGTCGAAGTCTATGTCGAGAACGAGCAGGGCGCCGAGGCGCTTATGTCCTTTGTCGACGGGAATCCCGTGTTCATTGTGGAGGGACGTGGCCTTTGTGCGGCGGACTTCCGCCGCCGCTGGATCGCCGAGCACCCCGTGCCCCTAGTGTTCCGCAGAAAAGGACCGACCAGGCTCATTCTCGTTCCGGTCGACGCCAACCGCGTCAAGGTGCGCCCCGCCCGCTGGTGGCGACTGGATATGATATAATACCCGATATGGAAAAGGATGCTGCAAAGGCGCGGATTGCCGAGCTTGTCGAGGAGATAAACCGCAACGACCGTCTCTACTACGTGGAGGCTCGTCCGGTGATAGCGGACGCGGACTACGACCGCATGTACGAGGAGCTCATCGCGCTTGAAAAGGAATTTCCCGAGTTCAAGGATCCGAATTCGCCGACCGTGCGCGTGAGCGGCGCACCGCTCGAAGGCTTCGCCCAGGTAAGGCACGATCCGCCGATGAAGTCGCTCGACAAGTGCTACGAGAAGGGCGACCTTGTGCAGTTTGACGCGTTCCTCAGGCGCGAGATGCCGGCGGGCGCCGCGTGGCGGTATGTGGTGGAGCCGAAGGTGGATGGCGTCTCGATGTCGCTTCTCTATGAATCGCGGCGGCTTGTAAGGGCGGCGACGCGCGGCAACGGCGAGGTCGGCGACGACGTAACGCAGAACGTGCGAACGATAAGGTCCATACCTAAGACCCTCCCCGAAGACGCGCCCGAGACGGTTGAGGTGCGCGGCGAAGTATACATGACGCGCGATGGATTCGTGAAGCTCAACGAGTCCCTGGACGAAGCGGGCCGCCAGACGTTCATGAACCCCCGCAACGCCTGCGCCGGCTCGCTGAAGCTTCTCGACCCGAAGATCGTGGCGACGCGTCCCTTGGACATGGTCGTCTACAACGCCGGCGGCGTGGGCTGCGAGGGCTTTGCGAGCCATACGGAGATGATCGCCGCATTCAGGCGGTGGGGGTTCCCCGTCTCGCCCTGGAGCCGCACGGCAACAACGATAGAGGATGCGATCGCCGCGATAGACGAGCTTGGCGAAAACCGGCACGGTTTCCGCTTCGAGATTGACGGTGCTGTGCTTAAGGTTGATGAACGCTCCCTTTACGCCGGGCTTGGCGCCACGGCGCATTCGCCGCGCTGGGCCCGTGCCTACAAGTACGCACCTGAGCGCGTCGAGACGGTTTTGCGCGACATAACGGTGCAGGTCGGCCGGTCTGGCGTGCTCACGCCCGTCGCCGAACTTGAACCCGTCGAGCTGGCGGGCAGCGTCATATCGCGTGCAACTCTCCATAATGCGGACCAGATTGCCGAGCAGGATATACGTATAGGCGATCATGTGTGGCTCGTAAAGGCGGGCGACGTGATACCTGCGATTGACGGCGTCCTTACCGAAAAGCGCACGCCCGAAATCGTCAAGTATGTCTTCCCCGACGTTTGCCCGGTCTGCGGGGGCGCGGTGGTGCGGCTTGAGGGAGAAGTCGCGGTAAGATGCGTCAATCCTGGCTGTCCCGCCCAGCTGCAGCGACGGCTGGAGCATTTTGCGAGCCGTAATGCGCTCGACATAAAGGCGCTTGGCGGACGCGTCGCCGACATTCTGGTCGACAAGGGGCTCATAAAGGACCCTCTCGACCTTTTCGCCCTTGACTACGACGCTCTGCAGAGTCTGGATGTCGGCGAGAATGGTGCAACGCGCAAATTCGGCAAAAACGCGCTAAACATGCGCGATGCTGTGCGTTTGGCACGAGGTATGCCGCTGGATCGCTGGCTTTTCGCCGTCGGAATACCTAATATCGGGGCGACCGTCGCCAAAGACATCGCCGCCGAGCACGAGCGGTTCTCGGACCTCCCCGAAAGCGCAGTGCTGGAAAACGTAATCCAGAACGACATGAAGAAAGGCAAGGACAGGAAGATTCTCCCCATAAAGGTGGAGGCCGCGAAGGCGGTGCTTGCATTCTTCAGGAGCGAATATGGCGCGGCATTCGCATCGCGCATGCGCGAGCTGGGGCTGGATCCGAAGCGAGCCGAGAAGGAAACGGTCAAGACGGAAGGTCCGCTTGTAGGGGCCGGGTGCGTGTTGACCGGCACGCTTTCGCGTCCCAGAACAGAATACGCAAAAATGATCGAACTCGCTGGCGGAATCATACAAAGTTCCGTAACATCCAAGACCCGCTACCTCATAGCCGGCGAGAACGTCGGTGCCGCCAAGACGGAGAAGGCGAAGGCGCTCGGCACGGAGGTCATCGACGAGAAGCGGCTTTTGGAGCTGCTTGGCGCAGTCGAAGCCGCCGAAGTGCCGCGCATTCCGGTTCAAGGTACGCTTTTCTGAATGATGCGTTCAAGGCCAAGCAGATGTCCGGTTGCGGGTTTCGCGTT
>CAMZEN010000054.1 GCA_947305775.1 uncultured Verrucomicrobiota bacterium | reverse complement strand
GAGAAGACCATATTATCTCATGCCAAGGCTAATGCCGCTAAATGTTACCCATGTCTCCGGTCTGAATGTTACCTATGTCTCCGGTCTGGGTGTTACCCATGTCCCCGGTCTATACACGAGCCCGACCCCCTAGGGTCGTCTCGTCGGCGAAAACACAAATCTGCCGCGACCGGGTGGTTGCGGCACAAACAAACAACAAACAACCGCCGAGGCGAAACAACGCCGAGGCACCAAACACAGGAGAAAAAACAAATGAGTGAAACAATAGAAAAGGCCAGGATCAAGTTCGAGGTAAGGTCCCAGAAGGACCCGTCCGACCCGACGAAGACCATCTTCGTGCCGGCAATCGTCGAGCGCAACGACCCGATGTCGCTCGCAGGCGTGATCTTCAACGCCATCGACACCGGACGCATCACCGGCCTCAAGACCAACGCCGCCAAGGCCATCGCAGAGGGCATCTGCGACCAGATATACCAGGAGCTTCTCAGGGGCAACTCCATCGCCTTCGAGAAGTACTTCTACCTGAGCCTCTTCCTCGACGGCACCGTAGAGGACGCGAGCGCCCAGCTGACCGCCGCGAACAAGGTGAACGTGCGCATCCGCCAGGGCAACGACTTCCGCGTCGCGCTCGGCGACTTCAGCTGGTCGAACATCGCCAACGACAAGTCCGCAAGGCTCGATTACATCGTCTCCGCCTCCGGCGTGCGCGGCGAAATCGAGAAGAACGGCGCCATCTACCTGGACGGCACCAACTTCGGCAGCTCCACCGAGGGCGTCGCGGTGAAGTTCGTCTACGGCGACGGCGTGGAGGTCGAGGGCACCGCGACGAGCGTCGGGCCAAACCGCATCGCGGTCGCGTTCCCCGCAGGGCTCGAGAACGTCGCGAACGGCACCGAGATCTCGGTGAGCGTCACCAAGACCGTCGACGGCACGGACTACGTCTCGAACTCCAAGAACGCGACCCTCGTCGCCGCGGAGTAAGGCCGGAGCGTCGCCGGTGCGCACGATTTCGTCCACCGGCGGCGTTCAACCATCGTCAACACCAACAAGAAAGGCACAACGTTATGATGAAGATAGTCTTCAACGTCGACGCCCCTTCCCCGGCGCCGCCGTCGCGGCGAAAGATAACGCTCGTCAAGCAGCAATACCCCGACCTGCCGGACGACGAGATCGACTTCGGCGGACCAATCATCGCGACGGGCGAGGACCTGCAGATGGGCGAGGGCGACACGATCAAGATCGAACTCTACAGGGACGGCGAACCTTTCGCAGTGCTCGACAAGCTTCAGTCCATCGTGTCGATACCGACGGCGATATCGTTCTCCAACGAAACGAACACTTCGCGCTGTCCCGACGGCGACTGGTGGGGGCAGGACGTGCTGCTTACCGTCACCATCGGCGGCGAACCCGTCACCCGCTGGCTGAAGTTCCACGACCACAGCCAGACAAGTTAAGCGGAGATGGCGTCGTCCGCCGTATTACAGTTTCATGACGCGCTTGAGCTCGAGGCTTTCGTAGCCCTCGGGACAGTGCGTCGAAAGGTACACGGTCGGACGCGCCTGGATGAACGCGCGGACGAGGTGCAGTGGCAGCTGTGCATGAACCGCCACTACGCAAAGACCGACGCCGAGTATCTGGCGAAGCGCCGTGACGCGATCCGCCGCGAACTAGCGGAGGAACTTGACTGCTCATACAAGGCCGCAGAATACAAATACTATGCCGACAGGAAGAAGCTGATGAAATATTTTTCCGTCAGACCTAGGTAACGGGCCAAAAACCTTCCTCTATTGTTGGAGGCGAGGAAACGCGATGTGCAGCGCAATGCCCGTAAGTCGCATCGCTTGGCCTCCAACACCAATTCAACAACCAAGCGAAAGGAAAGCAGACATGAGCAATATCAAACACAGGCTACTTGTCCTTGATGCGGAAATATGATAGTATCTTTTAAACTAAAACACATGAGGGGAATCATGAAACAGACCATGCATGCAAGGCTTTTGACTGCGTTGTTGATGTTCGTTGCCGTTGGCGCGAATGCCGCCGCGATTGACGATTCAAACTGGCGAGGCGGTCCGTCGGACGCTTGGTTCGTAAACTGGGACAAGGCGCTTGCCGAAGCGAAGAAGACAAACAAGTGCCTTCTCGTGCGATGCACAGACACTTTGGACCTGGCAATCCGGTCTGGAGGGTTTACAATGACCACTCCCGAGGAGTATATTGCCAAGCCAGAGTTCGAGCAATTTGCAAAAGAGCACCTCGTCCCCGTCTATCTCGAGCTATACAATCCAAACGGAGATACGCTTCCAAAGGATCAGAAGAAGCACAACCTGCGCATTGTAAAGGCGCTGGACCTTGGCAAGTCAGGCATCATGGGCGGACCAGACAACGCATTCCTGTATACGCCGGACGGCAAGAAGGTTTGCGAGTTTGGTGCTTACCCGGAAGTCAAATCCCTGCTGAAGAAAATCAAGTCCGGGCAAGGGACTATGGTGGAGGGTGCCCATGCGCAAACCTTGTTCGCTGAAGGCTATGCAAAGCTGGCAGACGACATTGAGGCCGAACGCGCCAAGCTGCCACCCGCCACAAAGTCCGATTTCAAGGTTAAGCTCACCGGGGTTGCCGCAGTGACGGAAAAGCAGCTCAAGAACTGCAGCGCCGTCGAATTCCAATCGCCCGACACACCTGTTGAAATCCCGTTCGGCAGCACGGCACTATTTCGCGTCGAATACGATTTCCCAAAAGGGTATAGCGTACGCATGTGGTCGCGCAGCGAATGGCCGAAGATCAAGGATCACTTGTTCTTTTGCGGCTTCACTCCGCAATCAACCAAGCAGCAGCCTGTCGGATACAGCGGAAAAGGAACAGCCTACGGACACATAAAGGCGGTCGGCAGCGGCTGCATGTATGGGCCAGTGTCCAACTACCTCAAGGACGACGGCTGGAATTGCCGCGTCAAATCGTTCAACATCGACATTTTCACAACTCCGGAACTGGATGAAGACCCCGATCTTCTCGCCGAGTTTCCCCCGTCATGGAAAATCGACACCTTTGCGGTAAACGTTGAATTCAAGACCAAGGGACAAACCGCCTCTGATGCGGATAAAGCGGGAGAGGCCGCAAAGGATAGCGCCGTGAAGCCTTACGTCTCCAAAAACAAGCTCCATGCTCTCTACCGATCGAAGGACAGAAAACATGTGTTCGTAGAGGTCTGCCACCAGCACGACAACGACATGCTCGCAACACCGCACTTCACGCTGGACCGCGTAAAGGCTGCGATCACCGCCAAGGCAGACTGCATCGCTCTCAGCATTGCCAAGTCAAAAGACGGCGTCCTGTTTGCCGCAGAACCAAACGGTATCGAAAACTTCACTAACGGCAATGGCAGCATCGGCGACTATACGGCAGCTCAATTGAAGCACTTGAAGGTAAAGAATCAAGGGCAGCTGACAAACAAGCGGCTTGCGACGCTTGAAGAGGCGCTGAAATACGGCAAGGGCAAGATCCTCTTCAAGGTTGGCGGCTTGAACGAATACGCAACAGAATTGGACGCCTTGCTGAATCGGCTTGATGCCTGGGAGTCTGTCATCGTGGGCTCTTCGGACATGCATGCCGACAAGAAGTCCAGTCCGCAACGGCTATGGGACAACATACGCTCCGGGAAGCTTCAGGTTGAGGCGTTTGGAGGTTCGTTTCCCGACTGGAAGAGCGTCACGTCTGAATGCACGGCATGTGCCGGCAACGGCGACCTGCAACAGGAAGGCGCGCTGAACATCCCCGAACGCGTCATGGCGACATTCGTGTATGGCCCTGGCGACGGAAGCCGAACCGACGACGTGGCAGGCTGGAAGAAGGCACTTGACGAGGGCGTGACGATCTTCCGGACAGACCGCCCGAAAGAATTGATCAAGTATCTCAAGCAGCAGAAGCGACGCAAGGCACAGTAATTCAAATGCGGCTCGGTCTCGCATTGGCCTCGGCGCTTTTCACTTACGCGCGGTTGAACTTTTCCTTCGGCTGCTTGCAGCGCGGGCAGCGCCAGTCGGCCGGGAGGTCCTCAAACGCTACGCCGTCATGCTCGGCGGGATCGTACACATAGCCGCAGACGGAGCAGATGTACTTTCCGGTCGGCGTCTTGAAGACGATTTCGCCGACGGGGATGACGGCCGACGGGTTGTCGAGATCGACGATGCGCTTCTGCGCGTGGCTCTCGAGCGCTTCGGGCGTGTGCGGCGAGATCCGTAAGAACGGCGCCATCTACCTCGACGGCACCAACTTCGGCAGCACGGACGAGGGCGTCGCGGTGAAGTTCGTCTACGGCGACGGCGTGGAGGTCGAAGGCTCCGTGACGAGCGTCGGGCCCAACCGCATCGCGGTCGCGTTCCCCTCAGGACTCGAGAACGTCGCGAACGGCACCGAGATCTCGGTCAGCGTCACCAAGACCGTCGACGGCACGGACTACGTCTCGAACTCCAAGAACGCGACCCTCGTCGCCGCGGAGTAAGGCCGGAGCGTCGCCGGTGCGCACGATTTCGTCCACCGGCGGCGTTCAACCATCGTCAACACCAACAAGAAAGGCACAACGTTATGATGAAGATAGTCTTCAACGTCGACGCCCCTTCCCCGGCGCCGCCGTCGCGGCGAAAGATAACGCTCGTCAAGCAGCAATACCCCGACCTGCCGGACGACGAGATCGACTTCGGGGGGCCTATCATAGCCACGGGCGAGAACCTGCAGATGGGCGAGGGCGACACGATCAAGATCGAGCTCTACAGGGACGGCGAACCCTTCGCCGTGCTCGACAAGCTTCAGTCCATCGTGTCGATACCGACGGCGATATCGTTCTCCAACGAAACGAACACTTCGCGCTGTCCCGACGGCGACTGGTGGGGGCAGGACGTGCTTCTTACCGTCACCATCGGCGGCGAACCCGTAACCCGCTGGCTCAAGTTCCACGACCACAGCCAGACAAGTTAAGCGGAGATGGCGTCGTCCGCCGTATTACAGTTTCATCACGCGCTTGAGTTCGAGGCTTTCGTAGCCTTCGGGACAGTGCGTCGAAAGGTACACGGTCGGACGCGCCTGGATGAATGCGCGGACGCGGTCAAGCGTGACGCGGGCAGCCGGTTGGATTACGCGCGGTTGAACTTCTCCTTCGGCTGCTTGCAGCGCGGGCAGCGCCAGTCGGCCGGGAGGTCCTCGAACGCGACGCCGTCATGCTCGGCGGGATCGTACACATAGCCGCAGACGGAGCAGATGTACTTTCCGGTCGGCGTCTTGAAGACGATTTCGCCGACGGGGATGACGGCCGGCGGATTGTCGAGATCGACGATGCGCTTCTGCGCGAGGCTCTCGAGCGCTTCGGGCGTGTGAGTGCCGAGGTAGACGGTCGGACGGGCGCGGCAGAAGGCGCGGACGCGGTCGAGGGTCTCGCGCGCGGCGGCCTTATCCTCGTACACGACGGAGAGCTTGTTCTCGTAGAGCGCCACATCGGTATAGGTCACGTCGCCGTGGATGAGGTAGAAGAGTCCGTCAGTCTCGACGGCAACGATGCAGTTGCCCGTGGTGTGGCCAGGCGCGCTGATGTAGGTAACGCCGGGCGCGATGCGCTGCGAGGCGGGGAACTCGTAGTAGGGTCCGTCCGTGAAGGTCGCGACCGTCGGGTTGTAGGGCTTGATCTCTTCCGACTCGGCCTCGGCGGCGGAGCAGATGATCTGTGCGTTCGGGAAGGAGCCTAACGCACCCGTGTGGTCGGCGTGTTTGTGGGTGATGAGAATCTTCGAGACCTGCTCAGGCTTGTAGCCAAGATCGGCGAGCGCATCGACATAAGACTTGATTTTCTTGCCGACATAGATCGTCGCGTCCTCCGTCGGTTCGCCAAACGGGAAGTCTTCTGGAACACCAGTATCAACAAGGATAACTTCGCTTCCTGTGTCGATGACCCAGTTCTGCAGGCAAGAGCGGTACTTGACCGCGGGGTCGAGTCCCTCGGCACCTTCGCCGCCAAGGGCGAACGGACGCGTCATGAAACCGTTCTCGGTGAAACGGACGGGCTGTATCTTGATGCTCATTTGTTTTTTTCTTTCTTGTGTAGATGTAGTTTAGATGGATGGCTTGTTCAGTCCGAATAATCGGTGTCGAAATTGATCGTAAAGGTGCGGTTCGGGAAGCGCGGCGCGAGATCGGCGAGAAGCGCCTGGCGCAGCGCGGCGCGGTCGTTGGCGGCGATGCCGACGAAGCTCGTCCTAACAATGCGCCGCGCCCTAGCGGCGGCGTCGGTAGGGATTGTCTTGGCGCTCATCCGTTAGTCTCCATCTGTTGAGTGTATTGTACCAAATTTAGTCACCTCTCGCTCGACTACTAGCGACGATCCGCGCTTGCCCTCATCCGCACATCCATAAGTTTATTCACCTTTACAGCGATGCTACGAAAGCGGGGAAGCGCGTGACGAGTTCTGCGCGTTCCCGATGGAAAAGCAGGTGCTCCACATCGCGGCGCTTGAGATTGAGATCGACCGACTGCGCCTTTGCCGTCAACGCCGCCTTGAGCGACTTCAAATCTGTTATCTCAGGGTGCGATGCGACAAAAAACGAATAGTCGGGCTCCGTCCGCTGCATAAGGAAAATCGCATCGTAGAAGTCGCGACCCTTGCCGCGTGTCAAGAGCGCCGACAGCTTCATGGCGCAGAGCGTGGCCTCGTTCGGCACGGTCACAGGGAAGAAAAAGCCGCATCGCCGGACATCGGCCGAGCCTCTCTCATATTGCCGCCCCTGGTATTGCGCCTCGACCTTCATCATGAACCGCTCTTCATTGAACGCCGACAGCCCCAGCTCGTGCAGAAGCCCAGGGAAAAGGATGCTCCGACGCATCGCCGTCAGCCGGGACGACTCCTTCTCCTTCGAAACGGCATTGAGCCCGTTGCGCCTAAGATGTGCGATGAGAGCATCGGTGAAGCGCATGAAATCGTCCTGCTCGAAATCCTTGCAGTCGAAGTCGAGGTCTTCGGAGAATCTGTCTATATCCTTGATGAGACGAAGATTCGTCCCGCCGATGAATGTCAGGTGGGGAGCCCATTGGCTTCTCGCAATCCACTCAAGAGCAAGACACTCTATATATTCCTTCAGGATATGCTTCGCGAACTGTCCTGCACGAAGTTCCTCAGGGAAGAACCCCTTTATCGATTCAAGCGAGATCATAACGCATATACCTCCTTCACAAGTCGCATCCTCCGCGCGAGGGCGTGGGAGCCGAAGCGCGCAACTACTCCGTCCAGGTCGCCGTTGGCGGCGATTTCCGCGAGAACGTCGGGATCGAGGCGCAGCGCCTCGATTTCGTCCGGCGTGTCGTACTGTGCATTGAGGTACAGGAAGTCGCACAGCGACTTGGCCGGTGTCGCGACATTGACCGGCAATCCGTCGCCCACCGTCTCCACCCGGTAGCCGAACATCAGTTGTGGCTTGACGCTGCGGTACGAAAACTCGCCGAAGTCGTTCTTGAACGACGCCGTCTTGAGCGTCGTCACCGATGTAAACTGCACTACCGATTCGGGAATCAGCCCCGCGCGCGCCATCACATGCTCGCACGAAAGATAGCTAGGCGAGTAGATCTTGCCCGCAAAGTATTCGCCAATCCCCGGCTTGTTGGCAACATCGGCAAAGGCATACCACGAGCGTCTAAGCCGCTTGATATAGCCCTTTCCCAGCCATGAAGAGTAATTTCCACGGTCGAAGCCGGGAAAAGCCGCCAAAACCTGCTCGTTGGAAAAGCAGGCATAATCGTGAAACCGCTCTCTGAAGTCAATGTAGTTCATATTATTCTATTTCTGAAATGCGTATATTATACCACACTTCGGAAATATAACCAACCGCGCGCTTGATTAAAGGTAAGATAGAAGCCGGACTAAAAGTAAGATTCGACATTATTCACCTTTCTTCTTGCGCAGGGCGCAGAGGGCGGGGATGAAGTAGAGCGAGACGACGGACGAGACGAGGATGCCGCCGACGGAGCCGATGCCGATTGCGGCGCGAAGTTCGGAGCCGAGCCCCGAGCCAAGCGCCATCGGCAGCATGCCAAAGAGCGCGGCCGAACAGCTCATCACGACAGGACGGAACTTCGCCACCGACGCCTTGAGGGTCGCCGCGCGAGCGGACGCGCCGCGCGCCAGGTAGGCCCCGCGCTCGTCCACGATCAAGATCGCCGCGTTCACGACGACGCCCACGAGCATGATTCCGGCGAGGAGTCCGAAGATGGTGAATGTGGTGCCCATCGCCCAGATCGCCACCAGCATGCCGAGATATGCGAACGGAACTGTGAAGAGGATCACGAACGGCATCGCCCACGACTCCATGATTGCGGCGAGCAGCAGGTACGTGAGGATGATCGCGACGGATGTCACGAGAGCAAATTCGCCGAACGTCTCGTCCATATACTCCGCCGTGCCACCAATCGTCGTGCCGTAGCCAGGGGGCAGGCTGCCAGCGGCTTCGCGAAGCGCGGCGAGCGTGGTGCCGAGTCCATAGCCGTGCGCGTTGTTGGCGTAAACCGTGACGGCGCGGCGCTTCATCGAACGGACGATCTGCACCGGCTTGAGGACGCGGCGCGAGGTGGCGACGGAATCGAGCGCGAACGGCACGCCGTCCCTGCCCGGAAAGTTGAGGGCGTCCACCTGGTCGAATCCATCCTCTCCGGCGAAGCGTACGCGCACGTCGTAGGAGCGGTCGCCGCGCGTCAGGCGCGAGCATTTGATGCCGGAGAGCGCAGCGCGAAGCGAAAGGCCGAGAGCGTCCGGGGTGACGCCGATGTCGGTCAGCACGGCGCGTTTGGGCGCGAGGTGCTTTTCGGGACGGCCGATGCGAACGGAGTGGGCGACGTCTGCGCAGGATGGTTCGACCTCGGCTTTACGGGCGACGTCGAGTCCGATCTTGTCGAGCACATCGAGGTCGTCACCGAGGATGCGGAATTCGGCGGACTGTGCGCTGCCGCCGATGACAAGCGGAACGAGCGCGGACCAGATCACGTCCCTCTCGTCAGCGCAGATTTCGCGGAGGCGGTCGGCCACGTCATTGATCGATTCGCGGCGCTTCGACATGTCCTTGAGCGTAAGTGATATCTCCGAGAGGTAAGAGCCCTGGCTCACCGCGCCCAATACGCCCTGCGTCTTGCCGACTGTTATCGTCACGCTTTGCGCGAGCGGGTCGCCGGCGGCGTCCTTGGCGGCCGTTATCTTGCGGGCAAGCGCGAGTGTGCGCTCGGCCGTCTTTTCGAGCGCGGTGTCGGCGGGATATTCTAGGCGCACGGTCATTTCGCCCTTGTCCATGATGGGCGTAAAGTCGAGCTGGGTGCGCGGCAGGAGCAGCGCAAAGGCTGCGACGGCGAGAACCGACATAATGAATATCGTAATGAGCGGACGACGCAAGGCCACGAACAGCGAGGCGCGGTATGCCCTTTCCGTCGCGTTGTAGAACTTCTGCCACGGCGCGAGCACGAACGCGAGGACGCGGTTTACGCCACGGCCCTTGCCCGCGAACATAGCGGAGAGAATGGGCGTGAGCGTGAACGAAACGAAGAGCGAAGAGAACGTGGCAGCTGTTATGACGATGGCGAACGGAACGAAGAAGCGGCCCGCCATCGTCTTCATCGTGGCGATCGGCAGGAATACGACGATGTTCGTAAGCGCCGAGGCGCAGACGGCGAGCCCGACCTGGCTGGCGGCCTTGGCCGTAGTCTCCTTTACGCTGCCCGCCCCGCCACGCTGGAAGTGCGCCGCGATGTTCTCAAGGACTACGATGGAGTTCGCGACGAGAATGCCGGACGAAATGCCGACGGCGCTCATCGTAACGAGGTTGAATGAGCAGTTGAAGAGCGGAAACACGATTAGCGCAATAACCATCGTGACAGGAATGGACACGAAGGCCACGAACGCGCCGGACCACTCGGCGAGGAAGAGCACGAGGATGAGGCCCGTCAGCAAGATGCCCTGCCAGATAGAGTCGAATCCGCCGCGCACGGTGGCGTGAACGTAGGCGCCATCGTCGCGCACCCAGTGGAGCGTCATTCCGGCGGGGAGCGTCGCCATAAGCGATTCGGCCTCGGCCTTTACGCGCCGCACGACCTCAGCCGCGTTGGACTCGCCCTTCTTGGTGATCTTGATGACGATGGCACGCTCGCCGTTGAAGTAGCCGAGCGACTCCATCCGCTTGGTGCCGTAGCGGAACGAGGCGACATCGCGCAAGTAGATGCGAGAGCCGGGCGCGCCAAGCTCGATTGCGCCCAAGTCGTCGGGGGTACGCGCCTCGGCGTCGAACGTAACAGATTCCGCGCGTCCGTCCTCGTCGACTTCGCCGGACGGAATCTTCACGTTGCCGCGTCCGACCTTGTCGATGACCTCCGCGAGCGTAAGCCCCTTCGCGGCGAGCTTGCGGCGGTCAACGTCGACGATGACTTCGCGCTTTTCGCCGCCGATCAGCTCCACCGAGGCGACGCCAGGGAGAGACGAGAAGCGGCTGGAGAGCTTGTCGTCCGCGTAGTCGTAGAGGTCGCCGCTCTCGAACGTCTCGCGCGAGTTGGTGGTAAGCGTCATCGTCACCACGGGCGTCGCATTGACGTCGAACTTCGAGACTGTCGGCTTCTCCGCGCCAGATGGCAGGTCGTTCACGATGAGGTCGATCTTCTCGCGCACGTCAGTCGCCACGATATCCACGTCGCGGTCGAGGTGGAACTCCAGCATCACCTGGCAGAAATTGTTCGCACAGGTCGCCGTCATGTGCTTTAGTCCGTCCACCTGGCTTACGGCGTCCTCGATCTTGCGGACGACCGCCGTCTCGATCTCCTCAGGCGTCGCGCCGGGATAGACCACGGTCACCGTCACGTAGGGGACGTCCACCAGCGGCAGCAGATCGACGCCCGACGAACGCCAGGCGAGCACGCCGAACATCATCAGCGCGATGATCACGACCGCCATTACGATCGGACGCTTGAGGCTCATTTCAGGAAGATTCATCCTCAATCCTCCACAGCAACCGCTTCATCGCCCTCGTGGACGAGCAGCATCCCTTCGGAGACGACCTTCGCGCCCGGCTGCACATCGCTTCCGGCGATCGAACACCAGCCGCCGGAGAACTTGGGCGATCCGACGGCATGGCGGACGATGCGTCCGTCTTCGACCGTGAAGAGCATGTATTCTCCGTCTGCGTTCGGGTTCACAGCCGAGGCGGGAACGGCCAGCGACTCAATAGACGAAAAGACGATCTTGGAGTCGACGAGCATGCCGGGGCAGAATCCGTCCGCGCCCGAGACATCCACGCGAACCTCGAACGAGCGCGTCGCAGGATCGACCGTCGGCGCCTTCCACGAAACGGGGCGTCCGTCGATCATCGTCTCGCCAACGGCCACTTCGGCGAACTTCGAGGCGTCGAGCGTGTAGCGGATCTCAAGGCGCTCGACATCCTCGAGCATGAAGACCGGCATTCCGGGCGAGGCGTAGTCTCCGACGTCCTTCAGCTTCTTGACGATAGTCCCCGCGAATGGTGCGCACACCTCGGAGTCGGCCAGGTTCTTCTTGGCGACGGCGAGGCCGGTCTGCGCCTTCGCCAAGAGCGCCTCCGCGCCCATCAGCTGAGCCTCGGAAGTGCGGGCCGAGAGGATGGCCTTTTCTGTGTCGGTAGTCGATACCGCGCCCGTCTGCACGAGCTTGGTCATGCGCGCCTCGTCCGATTGCGACTTGGCGAGCGACGCCTTCGATTGGAAGAGCGCGGCCTCGGCGATGCGCACGTCGTTTTCGTTGGAGCGAACGGCGTTTTCGAGGTTGGCGCGGTCGATGCGGAAAAGCGGCGTACCGAGAGCAACCGGCGAACCCTCCTCGACGCACAGTTCGTCGATGGTCCCCGCCACGCGCGCAGAGACCGCGGCGCAGCTCTTGGACCGCACCGTGCCCTGAACGGATAGCGCTTCGACGAACGTTCGCGTTTCGGGGGAAACAACCTTTACGCGGGCGTCGGCAGCCGCAGTCAAAATGGATAGCGCAAGGGCTGAAACTGTAAACAATTGTTTACACGATGTCGATAACTTCCCTGGTTCTGTTGATCTCTTCATTATTACCCTACCTCTTGTTTCTGAATTGAAGCTTGCGGAAGACGTCTTCGGCGATGTCGTCCGCCACGTGCGAAATCCATGCGGCCTTGGGTGCGCCGACGGGACGGAATGGAGTGCGCCAAGTCTCGTCGGGCATCGCATAGAAAGAAATCTGCGACCAGATGCGGCTCATCACAGTCAAGGTCTCCGTCTCCGAGCGGCTGCCGCCCATTTCGATAAGGCGCTTGAGACAGTTGAAGACAGGCATCATGAAAGTGTCGCGCAGATGCTTGTACATTGGAGACGGGCTGAACATCTCATGGCGGAAGATGCCGACGATCTCCTTCGCGGGCGAGCGAGTCGCGGACGTGAGGCGCAGGGCGTGGGCGATCCATTCCCTCACGTTGCGGCGCCAATCTTCGGCGGTCGCGATACCGGCGTCGAGCTTGGCGAGCGGGGCGGCGACTCCGTCGAAAAGCGAACGGCACACCTCGGCGTAAAGTTCGCGCTTCGAGCCGAAGTAGCGGCTTACGAGGGCGATGTTCGCCCCCGCCTCTGTGCAGATGTCGCGCACCGTCGCCGCGCCGAACCCCTTCGCCGCGAAGAGCTTCTTCGCCGCTTCGAGAATCGCCGCGCGGGTGGCGGTCTTGCCCTTTGACTCGATAATGCGTCCTTCCATGGCGTAAACAAGTGTTTACATTTTGGCATATTCTGCCGCGAAAGTCAAGGGCGAAAGCATACCGACTTCGCAGCGCGTCACACTAACTGGGAGCGCGTGCGTCTCGCCCGCGCATTTCAGCTTATATTGTTCGCGTCACTTTTCAACTTTGGCCTTGCGGATTCGATACCACAATGTGCCGCTCTTTAAGATGTCGTCGATTTTTTTCTGCCACTTGGCCTCTGCTTCAGACTGTGCACTGTTGCGTCGTTCTGCGCGTATCTCACGCTGTCGTTCATAATACGCCGCCTCTTCAGCATCTTCCTTGACGGCACGGTCGTATAAACTTTGCCAACGTTCACGAGAATTTTCGACTTTGTATGTTGAACGACTCCTACTCCTATAAATTATATTGTACCCAGGAAGACTAGAATCACTCCAACTATGTCGTACACGCTCCGCAGGTGGAGTTCTAGATACATAAGTAATGCCATCTAGTCCTTGCTTGATGCCAGTCCCCTCCCAGAACTTTACCGTACGCTTGAACTTCTTCGTGCTGGATGAAGACCCTACGCCTTGAGGCTTTAATGGCGTGTTTTTCTCAACAGCCTCGCGGACATTTTGAATTGAATACTTGCAACCAAATTCGACATTTTCAACAAATATGTGCTTCGCGGCGTTCTTTGGGGTGAAGAACACATCGAATGTCAGTTCATCGTATGATGGCTTCAGATTTTTGATAGTAGTCGCAAGACCACCAAAAAAAGCTTCTGCAGGATCTGCGTCCTTGGTCTTTCCCAAGAATCCAGTACCAGGTGTCTTGCGAGTAGACTTGAAATACACTGTGTCACTTTTTGCAACAAGATAGTCTTGGCTCTTGATTCTTCCCTCGAACACATCTCTGCCAAGCTCCTCCTTTTCTCCAGATTCAAGCAGTCTGTACACCTTTATGGCGTCATTGGTTCTATAGACAACCCAATACAACGGCATGGGAGTCTTTTCTGTCGGCAAAAGATAGCACAGCTCCCCCTCTGTTGTCGCAATATCATTAGTGACCGACTTGCCAAAAAGCTTGAAATTGTTTTCTCGCAAAGCCATTGAAAACATCTGATATCGCTCCTTGTTGTCGCGAATCTCGCGTTTCACCCTTTCACGCTCTTGCTGCGCCATAAGTTGTTGTTCTTTCTCGCGAGCGAGTGCAGCCTCTCGTTCAAGCCTATCTTTCTCGCGACGTTCGCGATTCAGCCTATCGCGTTCTTCTGCCATCCGTATTTGGTTTGCTTCTGACTCTGCGGCTATACGCGCCTCTTCTGCGGCAATTTTATTCTTGTGGCTCATCCACCATAGGCAAAGGCCTACAACTGCGCCAAGCACCATCAGAAGAATTACGGAATCTATTAAATTCCTCGCCATTTTCTGCCTAGCCTTTTTTCTAGACATTTCCTCGAACATTCTGACGCGTTCCTCTGCGGCCGTCACAACTCCCTTCGGCGCAGAGTCTGGAGTATGTGGAGGTAGCGGGTTGATCGTCGCCCTCAGTTTATCCTCCATTACGATATTTTGGGTTGACTGGTATTGTGAATTTTCGCGGTGGACGCGCAATTTGGGCTTTACATTTTCCGCCTCGGTTCGCCGTCCGGCATGATCAGGTATTTCCACTCTCGTTGGAATATCTTTTTCGCTCATATGGCAATCCTTTTTCTTCTACCATTCGTGCACCTTGCAATCCTCACAATGGCGTGCCGCTCCAAGGCGCAAAAGAAGAGCGGCGCACCCTCGAAATTCAGTCCTTTGAGAGGCACCGCTAAGCGCCTATGTCTAAACATGAATAGAAAGTGCGCCGCGTGGATATTATTCCACACGCGCGCAGAGTCGTATTTCGCCTTGTCGTTGAAGAAATTAGCGGTTTCTCAAAAAGCTACTATACGCTGTTGCGTACGTTCTGCCGTTGGCACACACCCGTGTGCGCGGCAGTTCTTCGTCACTCTCCCTTGGACATATGGAGGCCTCGTCGAGACCGTTCTATCAAGGTGGCGACCGTCCGCCCAGCTCGCAACCGAACGGTATGCCAAAGATCAATTCTCGCAGACTCCCGCAAGATTGAGTAAAATTATACCATAACACGTTGCATGCATTCAAGCTCGCGTCGCGCGCGTCACACTACCTGGGAGCGCGTGCGTCTCGCCCGCGCATAAGGATGAACTTACCCGCCCTCAGAGCGGGCGAAACGCCCGCTCTCCCAAGTATACGCCTCCCCTCCTCTCTAACCGCTACTCCGCACCACTCGCAGCCTTACTCCGTAGCCCTTGATGCCTTGGTGCGCACCAGAAGTTACAAAGTACTAGTACTTTTGATCAAAAGTACTAGTACATTTGCGCAAAAGTACTAGTACATTTGGCCAAAAGTACTAGTACTTTGTAACATTTCCTCCGCAAGAAAGGAACGAAAGTGCTTGCGCAGCCTTTCAGACCATAAACATCTGCAATAGTATTCCTCTAGGCAAAAAAGACAAAGTCAGCACTTGACTCGGCTCGATTCGCTTCACGATAATTCGCCCCAACGGCAGTAGCTGACCGCATCACCTGCTCTCGGATATTCTTCGACTCCAAACCACCGGGTATCTTGCGCAGCATCTTGATAACAGCAACTGAAAACTCAACTGTTCGCTTCTCGAGTCGAATCTTAAAATCGTTGTTTGTCATTTCGACACCCTTTCACTTGCCAACCATTCAACTTGGCAACTGACCATCTCCCCCTTTTTCAGTTTTCAAGTTGGCCGCTGAACCATGTCATTTTCTCCCCGAAAAAGTATGCAAAGGCGAGTTGGTTTTTAGCGTTCATGATTTCATAGTTCGTCCACACCATAACGGCAGGACTGAACAGGCACTCTGCGAACATCAAAAGAGGAGAAACGGATGCTTTCGTCAATGTTGCCAGCGGTGCGCACACCGCAGCCTATTTCTTCCTCATGCGACCGGCCTGTTAGAACAGCGCTTGCACGGTTGTTTGCCTTCGTCCTCTTGGATCCACCGGCACAAATTGCGCCAAACACGAATATGACAAGCAACACATCCTCCGCATGGCGCTTCTTCAGGCGCGCGAAAACGGGCACAAATGGATATATGCCCAGTGAGTGGAGAGCTGCAACCAGCATAACGGCGTATATCACCGTCGCGCCAACTAAGCCTATAAATTGCCACAAGTCAGTCATGTCGCCGATTCCTCATTCACCTCCTCGGTAACGGTGTTTAAGATTGCCTCAATTGCTGGCGGAAGGGGCATGTCATCATACACGGTAACCTCAGCATAGGATTCGTGCGCAGTCGTCAGCAACAACACCCTTCCATCACTCATAGCGAAAGATAAATCCTCTGGCTTCTCAGGCCAACACCACGAAAAAAGCGAATTGACATGATTACGCACAAAATTAACGGATTCCAGACTGGCTCGAAACTTGTGGCGCAACGCAGTCTTCCCTGATAATAGTTGAGTTCCTGGCCATTCGCTGACACGCTCTACCATTTCATCGAAGTCCGTCAATTTGCGTAATGTCTCCTGACAAGATCTGGTAGCATAATTGTCATGAGCCATTAATAGAATAGATGATGCGTATCTACCTAGGAAGTCTATCAGAACTTTATACGCCTCTCCTCGAATATCCTTATCTATGTAATATGTTTTCATGTTTCATTTATCAATTTTAATATGGTCTACCGGCCCTATATGTATATGCTCATCCTTGAACTTACGATTCATGTGCCGCTCAGGGCCATGCGCTGGAACCAACAGGGTCAGACTTGATTGCCACAGTAGATCGCCACAGTAGGTTTTCCTTGTCATAGCGGCGCGACCCTTTCGATTCGCCGCCTGCCATCCTTCGTCATGGCGCGGTGGGCGACGCGACTGATCAGGTGATAGCACCGATTTGGAAGATTTATCCTGCAACGTCTCATGCTGAGCAGTATATCATAAACTCCCGCTACTGTGGTAATTTACTGTGGCAATCAAGTCTGACCCTGTAGCCTCCCAGTGCGGCAGCAAACAATCATTCGCCGCAAGAAGCACAGCGAAGAGCGTAAGCTGACCGAATGACGAAACTCCATCATATTTTACATAAACAAAACGTCTCTACTCCAACAATGGGGACGGCTTAGAAATGTCAATGCAAAAGCTTTCTGCATAGGAACACCCCCGAAATCTCCAAGTTAAAATCAACCTATCGCATTTGCATGCGTACCGCACCAAAGAGTCCATCAATTCAGCAACTATAATATTTCCACTTAAAATACACTCACCTATATCATGGCCTCTAATATCGCTCGTAACAATCACATCAACTAATTCCTGCATAGCAGTAATCTCTCTTTTTATATCTTCAACATAATCTGATATGGTATCACAAGAGTTAGGTATGTAATCAGTCGGATTAATAATTGAAATAAGACCTGTTAACCACGCGCCAGATGGACACTCGTTGTGAGTGTAAAAAGGTCCAGCAGCAGAGAATACCAGTGACACAACTGCTCGTCTAAGAACACACGGGAAATGTTGCGGAAAGTATACATGTACAACTGGTTTATTATCTTGTCCAGCATCATACCTAAACTCATTCATAAGCCAGTGGCAAAAGTTCTCCGAAACAGGCTCGCATCCTAGTCCAACACAGCGCCAACTTAAATTACCAGCGGCTTTATTGCAAAATCGTATTTCAAGCGTCCGTCGCCTTGCTTCTCTCCCAGTGGCGTTCTGCTCGACAGATCTTTCCACTAATTCTTCTGACAGGTCTTCTCTACATCCACTTAAGACAAGCATAGTGCAGAGGCAAATGCACATATTCTTACACATATCTTAAACTGGGTGGCTGATTGACGGGCCTAACATTCCGGGCCGTCCTTTCTGGGTGA
>CAMZEN010000053.1 GCA_947305775.1 uncultured Verrucomicrobiota bacterium | reverse complement strand
TGGGCGAGGGCGACACGATCAAGATCGAACTCTACAGGGACGGCGAACCTTTCGCCGTGCTCGACAAGCTTCAGTCCATCGTGTCGATACCGACGGCGATATCGTTCTCCAACGAAACGAACACTTCGCGCTGTCCCGACGGCGACTGGTGGGGGCAGGACGTGCTTCTTACCGTCACCATCGGCGGCGAACCCGTCACGCGCTGGCTGAAGTTCTACGACCACGGCAATGCGAGGTGAATGGACGGCACCGCGATGCGCGTAGACGTATGTACGATCACGTCATCATAACGGTGCCGACCTTTCGACAATATCGTCTGCTGGAATATCCCCACTTTTTGTCCCCTGAAATGAGTCGCATGCCTGATTTTATCGGTAGCGTTTCCCAAAGGTGGGGGATATTCCAGCAAACCCGTCACCTTGTGGGACTCCTGGAAAAATGCTAAAATATACATGTTTGTTGCTTTGCGAGGTATCGCGGAGGGTTGCTGGACTACACATGGGGGTATGCTTTATGCAGGGTTTTACTTATTCTGTCTTTTCCGTTCTGGCGGTGGTGATCCACCTCGCTTTCAATTCGAAAATGCTGCTCGGTCGCACAGGGCGGCCAAAGTACAAGTTGTACTATCGCGATTTTCTGTTTGCAGTGCTCACATACTACGTGGTGGACGGCGCGTGGGGGATTTTCGCGGAACTCGGCTGGCAGAAGGCCTGGTATGCGGATACGGTGCTCTTTTTCCTGTCGCTTGTGGCGTTCGTCGTAATGTGGTGCCGCTTCGTGATCGTCTATCTCGACTTCGGCAAATGGCCAGCCCGCATACTTTATCTGGCGGGATGCGCTCTGCTCGCGTTCAACGTGGCGGCGCTCGCGGCCAACCCGTTCTGCCGCTGCATCTTCCACTTCGACGAGCATGGCGTCTACCAAATCGACTATCTGCGTGATCTGGCCTTTGTGTTACTGGTTTCGTACGAGGTCGTCGTCTCCGGCTTCGTGCTCGACAAGGCGCTGCGCTGCCAGACCGACGACCGCCGCCGCAGCCTGATGGTCTTCATGTTCAGCATCGTCTTAGGCGTGTTCATCGTCTTGCAGGTCTTCTGGCCGCTTACGCCGTTCACCGCTCTCGGCTGCCTTATCGGTAACTGTTTCTTCCGCGTGTTCGTCGCCCAGGACGAGCATGCTACGGAGCAGAGGCGTCTGCTTGAAAAGGCGCTCGAGAAGGCGAAGACGGCGGAAAAGGCGCGCAATCTGTTTTTCAGCATCGTCAGCCACGACATCCGCACGCCGCTCAACGCCATCCTCGGCTACTCCGAAATACTGCGCAACGGCCTCGAAACAAAGCTCGATCGCGACGAGGCGCTCGACTCGATCAGCGCCAACGGCACGACCCTCCTGCAGCTTGTGGACGACATCCTCGACATCGCGAAAATGGAGACAGGCAGAATGACTCTCCATCTGCAGCCCATGAAGATTGCGAAATTGACGGACGACATGTTCGCGTCCTTCCGGCTCGTGGCTGACAAAAAAGGCCTCGCCCTCGTGAACAAGACGTTCGATGTGCCGATGCTGCTGCTCGACGACCACCGCTTCCGCCAGATTCTGTTCAATCTGGTGAGCAATGCGGTCAAATTCACGGCACAAGGTTCCATAACGGTATCCGCCTCCTACTCGGTCTCGCGGCTCGATGTCGCCGTCGCTGATACGGGCTGCGGCATCCCGCAGGACATGCTCGCGAGAATATTGGAACCGTTCGTGCAAAACAATGACGCGACTCATTCCGGCTACCGTATCGACAGCCCCGGTCTCGGCCTGTCAATATGCAAGCGGCTTGTCAAAATAATGGGCGGCGAGCTTCTGGTAGAAAGCGAACCCGGCAAAGGCTCCGTCTTCACGGTCCGCATACCGGACGCCTCCCCCGCCTGCGAAGCGCCGCAGACCGGCGACGGCCCGAAAACCGCGGCAGACTTGAAGTCCCTGCCGTCGCGCGTGCTCGTAGTCGACGATTCGCCGGTGAACCGCCTCGTCCTGTCCACGTTCCTGAAAAAGGCCGGCGTCGGCGAAGTCGACCAGGCGAGCGACGGCGAAGAGGCGCTGTTGGCGCTGAATGTAGCCGCAGAGGAGAAGCGACCCTACGATATGGTCTTTTCCGATTGCTGGATGCCGAACATGAACGGATTCGAATTCATCGAAAAGGCGCGCGACGATTCGCGTTTCGAGCGGCTGAACGTTTTCGCTGTTACTGCTGATTCCGAATGCGAATCGAACGAGAGCGCCGGGCTTTTCACCGGCATTCTATTGAAACCCATGACTTATGCGAAACTCCTTGAAGTTCTCGCCTCAGTCGCCTCCTGACAAATCGACCCGTTTTGTTGTGCCGCGCCATCCGGCGACGGTCTCCTTGTCCGGTGCTGGGCCGGTTTGCCAAAAGTCTCCAAGTTCGAGCAGGCGGCCGACGAACTCGGGAGGGACAGACCCTTGTGATACGGTCGGGGGAGTTGTGGTATAATATCCAACATGAGGAAGCTGCGCGAAAACAGGCACAACAGGGTGTATCACCTGATAAGCCGGATTGCCCACAGGGCGTTTTACCTGGATGCCGACGAGCGGGACAGGTTCATAGACGTCATGAAGCGGAGCGCGGCCTTCTCAGGGGTGTGGCTTCTCGCGTGGTGTGTCATGACGAACCACGTGCATATCCTCGTGTACGTGCCGGAACCCGAGAAGCTGTCCGACGACGACATACTCGCCCGCATGCGCACGCTCTACCGCAAGTCCAGGTTCGACTAGCTGAAGCGCCAGTGGGACTTGCTTGCTGCACATCCCGGGACGCCGCAGTTCGGGCGTTTTCGCAAGTCTTTTCTGAAGCGCATGTGGAACGCCGGCGAGTTCATGAAGACGCTGAAGCAGCACTTCACCATGTCGTACAACTCCAGGCGTGCGCACGCGGGCACTATGTGGGAGGGGCGCTACCACGTGCGGGTGCACAAGCTCGACGACTTCGGGATGGGCGGGGCCGCGATGCTGACGGCTGGGTACATAGACGTCAACCCCGTGAAGGCGAAGATCGTCTCCGGCATCGAGAATGCGTCCGACTACCGCTGGGGGAGCTACCACGAGGCCTGCGGTGGAGATGAGGACGCCATCCGCGGCTATGACGCCATCTACGGCGGGCATGGGCTTGGCTGGGAGCGACTAAAGGAGCTGCACATGCATTCGATGCGCGAGGCGGCAAGGGAGATCGCCGCGCGCGAGGCCGAGGACGAAGGGCTCTCCGAACGTTCAGTTTCCGCTCTTGCGCATGAGAGGCGCGAGGCGCAGCGACTCATGCGGTTGGAGCTGGCGTTGCCGAAACAGGTGCCCCACGTCGTCGACGAAGGGAGCGACAGGGTGGCGCTGAACGCGCTCAAGGCCATGTTGAGGGGCCCGATGCGCCCCGTCCAGCTTCGCGACATGTTGGGGATTGCTAGCCGTTCGTACTTCACGCTTCACTATCTCTCGCCGCTGGCGAAGGCTGGCTACATCGAGATGGTTGACAGTGTGAACAAGTCGTCCTGTCGCTGTGCCTATCGCCTGACGAGGAAGGGAAGGGAGGTTGCGAAATGGCACTGACCGTATCACATAGACCGTATCACAAGGGTCCGACCCTCGGGCACTCTAGCAAGTGCTCCTGACCGCGACTGTGGACGGCGAACCCGTCACCCGCTGGCTGAAGTTCCACGACCACGGCAATGCGAGGTGAATGGACGGCACCGCGATGCGCGTAGACGTATGTACGATCACGTCATCATAACGGTGCCGACCTTTCGACAATATCGTCTGCTGGAATATCCCCACTTTTTGACCCCTGAAATGAGTCGCATGCCTGATTATATCGGTAGCGTTTCCCAAAGGTGGATATTCCTTTGAAAACAGCACCATGCCCTTGCTGACAGAGTTATGGTATAATACTTGTTGATAAAGACCTCAATTCGCAATCGCGATGATTTTACGGAGGCGAAAGCCAAGAGAACAAGGAGAAGCAAGCCATGAAGCAGCTAATTCTTGCCGCAGCAGCGGCACTGGCCTACTTGCCTGGCGCAAGGGGGGATGAAGCTACATTAAACGGTTACACATGGTTTTATTCGACAGACGGAAACAATGCAATCATAACGGGAGTGTCACCCGCAACCGGTACGGTGTCCATTCCAGAGGAGATCGATGGCTATTGTGTGAAAAGCATCGGAGACAGGGCTTTCTTAGATTGCACGGATCTTATCGGCGTGACAATCCCCAATACCGTTACGCGGGTGGGCGAAGATGCATTCTTGAATTGTATGAATCTGACGAGTGCTACGCTTCCGCAATGCCTTTGCGACCCGACGTCGATGGAGGACTTTGATGGAGGCTACTCTACGATAGGCTCATTTTTCAGAGAATGTCCGCTCAAGCGAGTTGTCATCGCAGATGGAGCGACATCTATAGGGTACAACGCACTCGGCAGCGATACCATCGAGAGCGTTCACATTCCCAATACCGTGACAAATATAGGCGCAGAAGCTTTCTTCTACAGTCCAAGCCTCACACGCATTGATATCCCAGATTCGGTGGAGGAAATCGGGGATAGGGCATTTATGGATTGCAGTGCATTGACGAACATAGTGGTTGGCGCGGGTCTGAAAAAAGTCGGGTTTAGGGCTTTCGAAACGCATTGCGAGGCTACGGATATACATATCAGCGACTTGACGGCATGGTGCGAGATCGACTTCGGCTACTCTGCTCCAATATACAACGCACTTTACCTGAACGGGCACCTAGTGGAAAATCTCGCTATTCCAGATGGCATAACAAATATATTCTCAGCTTTTGCAAGATGCAGGCGGCTCGTAAATATCACTATCCCGGCCAGTGTTACGAACATTGCCGATGAAGCGTTTTTCGCCTGCCAGAACAACCTGAAGAGTGTGACTTTCCTTGGCAACGCTCCGGAGATAGGGTCCTACGCTTTTGGGGATGGCTCGCAGGAATTGACCTTCTATATACCGCGCGGCAACGCTACATATCAAGTGGATTCGGACGGCACTTGGCTTGGACAGAAGGTCGAATACTATGGTCGAAGTGTCGAAGGCGGTATGATAACCCCGGACGAAAACGGCAGTTATGATGTGGTGGCTGACGAGATGGTCGATGTGCACGCTATCTCAATGACGGCGGTTCTGGGCGGAGAGCTGGTGGATACTTCCAAAGGCTATGACATAGTTGTAGCACAAGACGGCAAAAGCGCGGTAGTGGCATTGAAGGCGCCGGTCATTGCCAATGGCGGCGCCGGGACGCGTTCCGAAAGCGACCCGTCGGGAGTGCTTGTCGAAGTTCCTGAAGAATTGCTGGCGACGAAGCCGGCCGTCAAAGCGGGCGAGACTATAGGCGTTTTGCCGGTTGAGGCCGTTCCAGGCCTTTACTATCAGGCGGCGTGGGGCGGCGATCCGGGCAATCTGACGCCTGGCGCAAAGGTTCAGGCTACGGGCGAGAGCCTTTATCTCGGAGTGGTAAAGCAGACCGGCGACAAAGGTTTCTATAAACTTTCCGTAAGCGAACGCTGACAATCGCGGCAAAATGATGCAGAATATTTGTGTAACCTTTTCGGCGCCCGAGTGTATACAACATGGAATCGTTTCGCTTTCTGCGCGTATGCAGGGTGAGAGGTTGAAAGTCTAAAGTTTAAAGTCAAGAAAGGAACAGTACAATGGCAGGACAAGTAAATGCAAACTACAGCGCGAACTTCCAGAAGTTCGTGGATTTCGCGAACAAGGCGTACGCGCCGAACGGGAAAGGCGAGGACACCGTCGTGCGCTTCAAAGGAATGCCAGCCGGCGACTACAAGGGCGCGTTTGCGTCGTTCAGGCGCACGGCGGACATGAAGGAGGCGAACGACAAGGTGCGCGACATGTTCCGCAAGACGATCGCCAACATGTTCGGCGGCGAGAAGTTCATACCGGACATCGTGCGCGACAACATGAAGCTGGAGGACTTCGGCAAGGGCAAGCCGCTCACGGCACGGCGCATCCAGCTCGTCAAGACCGCCATCGACACGCTCCGAGGCGGCTTGTTCATGCCAGGCAGCGCGGCCGCCAACAAGGCGACCGCGATGGGCTATCTCCCCTCCGAGCTGCCGAAGCTCGCCCGCGTCGCCAACATCTATCAGCAGGCGACGGGCTGCTCGGAAGAAGACGCCAATGCCGCCGCGCTCGACCCGAACTCCAACGCGCGCAAGCTCTTCGACTGCGGCGGACGCTTCACGCTCAACGCGGACAACTTCAAGAAGGGGCTTGCCATGATGGACAAGTTCGCGGGATGGTTCGCGAACATGCATGACGATGTCGAGGCCGGAAAGCTCGACAATCCAACGAAGCTCAACGTCAAGACCGGCCTCTGCACCCGCAAGGCCGACGTTGCGACGCTCAAGTTCCTGCTGGAGGAAATCGCGGTCAACGACAAGCTCCCGCTCGACGCCGAGAATCCCGAAGACATCTTCGGCATGGCGAAGAACCCGGCGATGCGTTTCGTGGGGCGCGAACATACGATGTCGTTTGCAAACTCGCTCGCGCAGATTCCGCCGGAGAAGAGATCCGTCATCTACGCTGTGTTCGACGCCTTCGACAAGCTTCCCGTCAATGCCGAGCAGCGCGCCAAACGCGAAGAAGTCGACCAGAGCGCACTTCTCGCGGCACGCGTGCTCAAGAACTTCGACGCCGTGGCGGCGCTTCAGTCCGCAGGCAAGCTCAGCCGCACCAGCCTGGTGCCGCTCCTCTACCCGGATTTCAATCTTCCGCCAACCGCCTCCAACAAGCAGATCGCCGCTACATATGACGCGAAGATCATGGAGAATGCGGACATCGCCATGCAGGTGCACCTGCTCATGGTGAATACCGGCGTATCTGTAGAAGAGGCGGTCGATGCCGTCGTCAACGGCAAGCACATCGACAACCTGCCGGGAATCTCGGACTTCAACGGACATCTCGACGAACTGGACGGCACGCCGGCAGGCGGCCGCACTACGATGATCGGCGACATCCACCGGCCAACGAAGCCACAGTTCATCGAGAGCAAGACCGACGCCATCTCGGAAGAGAATGCGAAGTTCGTGTTCAATTTCCCTGGCGGCGAGAAGCTTGTCGCCAAGCCTGGCGCCAGCGAGTGGCAGGATGTGCGAGACTCAAGCAACGCCATCGCCGACAAGCTGGACGAGCTTTGCCGCGGCAAGGTCCACCCGAAGCAGCTTTCGAATGTCTATTTCGCGCTTTCCCAGAGCGGCATCGGCGGGAACATGAAAGGCGGTCTACAAAAATACGGGCTCAATTCGGACGAGCACGCGGCCGTCACGTTCACGCTCTCGCGCAACGACGAGACTGGCGCCGTCACGATCAAGTATTCCGAGCCGGAGGGTTTGCCGGTGAAGTTCAACTGGACCACGACCATCGACGTGGACGGCAATTCCACGACGACGCCCATGCGCGTGGACCACGGCCAGTACGAGGCAAAGGCGATGGAGCGCGCGGAACAGATATCCGCCAAGATGCCCGGCAAGGACAAGGCGGCGGCCGAAGCGCTCATCAAGGAGTTGCTCGCCCACTGCGGCGACGACTTCGACCTCAAGGATATCGTATCCAAGAATGTTTACCAGATGTGCGTAAACGGGCGTGGCGCGCTGCGTCAGGCAGACGAAATCAAGGCGAAGATCGACGCCATCCGCGCCAACCTCGCCGAAATCCGGGTAGCGGCGAACGGCAACGCGATCATCGAGAAGGCGGGCGTCAACTTCATGATCGGCATGCCAGGCAAGACGGTTCCGTCCGGATTCATCGGGCGGCTTGTCAAGGCCGCCGGCGGGATGGACGTCGGCTCGTTCGCTAAGCTGACTGCCGCCTCGACGCCCTCGCAGATCCTCAAGGCCGTGATCGACATGCGCCAGGAGGTCGAAAAGACCATGGCCGCCGAACACGTCGAGGATTCGCTGGATGGCGGCGACGAAATGACGGCAGTCCGCGACTTGCTCGCTTCGTTCGCCATGGCAAAGCTCCCGTCCGCGCAGCTGCGGGGCGCGAATGCCGCGCTCCATTCCGACAACTGCGCCAAGGCCCTGGCGCTGCTCGACGACATCCAGGGAGGCAAGCTTTCCGCAGGGAAACTTACCGCAGCGCAGAAGGGCGCGCTTGAATCGCAGTCCTACGAAATCGGAATCGCGGCCGGGCAATACAATCTCGCCGTCGAAACGGCCCTTGGGCAGGAGGAACGCGGTGTCAGGTCGTTCTCCGGAGAGTTCGACAAGAAGGCTGCCGGCAGCGCGGAAGTCTTCAAGGACGTACTCAAGTGCGCCGACGCCGAAGTGGCCGCGAAAGCCGAGACGCAGCGTCAGACGCAGAACATCGTAAACAGCCTAAACACGGCGAAGACCAACGCCGTCAACGCCTACTCCAAGGCGGGGGCCGGCGGCGAGTCGAAGGTGGACACGCTCATCTATGCCGCGCTCAAGCGCTGCGCCGCAAACGAAGACGCAGTCAATGTCGTGGCGAACAACATGGACACGCTGCTCGTCTCGAACAACGCGAAGCTGCACACTCTCGAAGAGGTGCGCAGGCGCGCCGAGGACATCGCCGCCAACTTCGCAGAGCTGAAGGAGCTTTCCAGGGACAATCCTGCCGTATACGAGGCGGGCAAGCGCATGATGGCCGCCCTGAATGGCAAGTCCCTGCCTCTGGGAACGATCGCCAAGCTCGTCATGGAGGCGACAAATGCGAAGATCACCGCCGCCCGCAGGCTCTCGCCCCGTGCGTCCGGCATTGAAATCCACCGTGCCGTAACGGAGTTCCGTGACAACCTCATGCATATAATGACGGCGAGCGGCGCAGAGATGGCGGCAGCTGGAGCGCCCGAGAAGCAGGCGTGCCGCAACTTCATCTCCACGCTGATAATGGCCCGTTTCAATGCCAATGCTCTCCGTACCATGCAGGGGGCGTTTGGCGGCGACGTGCCCGGCAAGATTGCCGCGCTCTACTCGGAGATTTCGAGCAGTCGCATGAACCAGGGACTCGACCACAAGGTTGCCGTAGCGTTCGAAGACCAGGCGGACTCCCACATGATGAACATCGCCAATCTCAAGGGTGCCATCGATGTCGCCCTCGACGGCAGGTTTGGCGAGGACATCGTGCCGTTCGCCGGAGAGTTCGACGCCGACGAAATCAGCGCCGACGAAATCATCAACGACCTCGTGAACCTCGCCTCGCGCTAAGGCAAGACGTCCGGGGACTGGTGGGGGCAGGACGTGCTGCTCACGGCCACCGTGGACGGCGAACCGGTCACCCGCTGGCTCAAGTTCTACGACCACGGTAATGCGAGGTGAATGGACGGCACCGCGATGCGCGTAGACGTATGTACGATCACGTCATCATAACGGTGCCGACCTTTCGACAATATCGTCTGCTGGAATATCCCCACTTTTTGTCCCCTGAAATGAGTCGCATGCCTGATTTTATCGGTAGCGTTTCCCAAAGGTGGGGATATTCCAGCACCATGCCCATGCTGACAGAGTTATGGTATAATACTTATTGGTAAAGACCTCAATTCGCAATCGCGATGATTTTACGGAGGCGAAAGCCAAGAGAACAAGGAGAAGCAAGCCATGAAGCAGCTAATTCTTGCCGCAGCAGCGGCACTGGCCTACTTGCCTGGCGCAAAGGTTCAGGCTACGGGCGAGAGCCTTTATCTCGGAGTGGTAAAGCAGACCGGCGACAAAGGTTTCTATAAACTTTCCGTAAGCGAACGCTGACAATCGCGGCAAAATGATGCAGAATATTTGTGTAACCTTTTCGGCGCCCGAGTGTATACAACATGGAATCGTTTCGCTTTCTGCGCGTATGCAGGGTGAGAGGTTGAAAGTCTAAAGTTTAAAGTCAAGAAAGGAACAGTACAATGGCAGGACAAGTAAATGCAAACTACAGCGCGAACTTCCAGAAGTTCGTGGATTTCGCGAACAAGGCGTACGCGCCGAACGGGAAAGGCGAGGACACCGTCGTGCGCTTCAAAGGAATGCCAGCCGGCGACTACAAGGGCGCGTTTGCGTCGTTCAGGCGCACGGCGGACATGAAGGAGGCGAACGACAAGGTGCGCGACATGTTCCGCAAGACGATCGCCAACATGTTCGGCGGCGAGAAGTTCATACCGGACATCGTGCGCGACAACATGAAGCTCGAGGACTTCGGCAAGGGCAAGCCGCTCACGGCGCGGCGCATCAATCTCGTGAAAATCGCCATCGACACGCTCGGCGGCGGCAAGTTCGCCGACCCCGCGAGCGTCGGCAAGGCGACGGCGATGGGCTATGTAGCCTCCGAGCTGCCGAAGCTCGCGCGTGTCGCGAACATCTACCAGCAGGCGACGGGATGCACGGACGCGGAGGCGGAGTCCGCCGCGCTCGATCCGAACTCGACCGCGCGCCGCCTCTATGACTGCGGCGGACGCTTCACGGAGAACGCGGAGAACTTCAAGAAGGGCCTCGCGCTCATGGAGGACTTCCAGGGGTGGTTTGCAAATGTCTGCGCGGAGCGCGGCAACGGCCCGGGCGTGACCGCCAAGTGCACGAGTTCCTACGTAACCGGCACCTCCTACGCACGAGGCGCCGAGATGTTCATCTTCGACGAGATCGCCGTCAACGAAAACATTCCTCTCGAAGCCGAGGACAAGGAGTCGGTCTTCGGCATGGAGAGGAATCCTGCGGCCCGCTTCGTCCTGAGGAGCATCGCCCACTCGCAGCACGCCACGATAGCCCAGATGCCACAGGCGCAGCGCGATCTTCTCTACGCGGTCAACGACCTCTTCCACCCCTTCGACCCAAGCGGACGGCAAGGGACCGAGATAAACCAGAACGTAATCTTCGTCGGGCGCGTCATTAAGCACGCCGGCGAACTCGCCGCCCTCAAGGCCGCAGGCAATCTCACGCGCGAGGCCGCATTCGACGTGCTATATTCCGACATCCCCGAAAAGGGCAATCGCGACGCCGAGGCCGCAAACCTCATCGACGACATCCTCGTGGAGCGCCTGCCCGACAGCGCCCAGATTGTCAGGGCCGTCCGTATGCTCGGGGAAACCGGCGCAACCGTAGACGAAGTGCTCAACGCGATAGACAATAACATCGCCCTCCCCCCGGCTCCATACGTGTCCACTATCTCCAAGTCCCTTGCGTCATTCGGCATGAACGGCGAGGGCGGCATCAAGTCCATGTGCGGCGACATCCACCGCCCATCGATGCCCACCTTCATCGCCACCGGCAAGGAGCCCGAGGGCGTCCGCAACCGCTACGTCTTCAAGTTCGCGGACGAAACGCTCGAATGCGGCGGCACCTCCGAGGCGGGCGCCAAGCCCGTGTTGGATCGCATCTCCGCGAAGCTCCGCGAGCTCTGCACGCCGGCGCACCCCAAGCAGCTCGACACGGTGGCCTATTCACTCGGACAGGGGCAGCTCGGCCAGCTCAAGTGCCTCGCCAAACACGGACTCTTCGTCAACGAGCATATCCCGGTTGAGTACACCATCTCGAAGAACCAGGAGACTGGAGCAATCTCCATCTTCATCAAGGAGCCGGAGAACTTCCCCGTCAAGTTCAACTGGAAGGTCACCGTCAACGTAGACGGATCCATGACCTCCACCCCGATGCGTCTCGACCACGGCCAGTACGAGGCCAAGGCTATGACGTTCGTCGACCAGATTGCCGCCAAGCTGCCCGGGAAGAACGAAGCCGCGGCCAAGAACTTCATCAAGGACGTGCTTGCGTACTGCGGCGACGATTTCGAGCTGAAGGACGTCGTCTCTCGGACGATCCGCGGTCTTTGCATCACCGCCACTGCCACGATGCGCACGCACGACGAGATCAAGGCGCGCATCGACGCGATCCGCGCCAATCTCGAAGAGGTGCGCAAGGCGGCGGCAGGAAACAATCGGATCGAAAAAGCCGGCTTCAACCTCCTGTGGGGCATGAACGGCAAGAGCGTTCCGCCGGGATTGATCGGAAAAATGCTCAAGGCCGCTTCCGCCGAGAAGCCCGGCGAGTTCTCCAAGCTCTCCGCGACATCGACGCCGCAGCAGATCACCAAGGCCGTCATCGAGATGCGCGAGGCCGTGGAGAACGTGATGCGCAACGCCTACGTGCAGGATTATCTCGAGGGTGCCGATGAAATGGGGCCGGCGCGGGCATTCGCGTTCTCGGTGCTCGTCGCGAAGTTCCCGGAAGCGCAGCTCAAGGGCGTGAAAGACGTGTTCAGCTCCGAGACGATGTCGAAGCTCTTCACCGTCATGGACGATCTCATGAGAGACAGGAGGCCTGCCGGCGCCAAGCCGGTCTCCAGAAACATTTCCTCGTTTATAAGAGAGCAGAGCATGGCGCTGGAGCAGGTGGTACTCCAGTACAAGAAGGCTGTCGAGAGTTTGCTGGGGCAGGAAGAAGGCGATGGCGTCAGACCGTTCGAAGGTCAGTTCGACAAGACGGCCTTCGGCGACAAGGATATCCACGACCTCTTGATCCCGCTGGCCGAACGCGACGAAGCGGCCGAGCTCGACGCCGAGCGCCGGCAAGAGTACATGCCCAGGGCGTTTCCGCGCGCCCAGTCCAACGCGGTCACCGCCTACGCCATAGCCGGCGAGGGCAACGCCAAGAAAGTGGACAATCTCATCCGCGTCGCGCTCTCGCACTGCGCCGAAAGCGAAGAAGCCGTCAACTACGTCGCCGCGAACATCGACAGGATTCTCGTCTCCGGCAGCGGAACGCTTCGCACGCTCGAGGAAGTGCGCGAAATCTCCCTGGCCGTCGTCCAGCGCGGCGTCGAAGGCGCGGAGGAAATCCTGGGGTGATTTAGGGTGTAACCTTTTGCCGAGTCATGTGTATACAGAGTAGAAAAAGGAGGGAAAGAACATGGCAATACACGTAGATCACATTAGGGATGTGTCGTTCAAGAACTACTTTCTTGATGTTGACCACAACGCGCCCAAGAACGGACAGATCGAGGTCAACAAGAACACGTTTGAAGTTTCGTTCGACAACGGGCGCGTAAACGCGCGCTTCACAAGCGGAAACTGGTTCTCGAACCTCTTCCGATTCAAGACGATGGGTAGATTCAAGGAAACTCTGCAGACCCAGTACGACAACTGGATCCGGGAGAAGACAGCCTCGGCGGCGAACGCCGGGTTCAAGGACAATGCCAACGTCCCGGCCGTGAAGGCCGCAGTGGAAAAGTGTTTCGACATACTCTACGACGGCGCATCGAAACTTGACCAAGAAACCATCAACTGCTCGAAGGACGCCCTCAAGGCGTACGCGACGATGCACGTGGTGGGCAACGAGATCAAATTGTCCCAGCCGCTGAACGAATACGATCAAGAGCGTATCGAGCACTATATCCAAGTCATGCCGAAGAACCTCGGCGAGTATGCCAAGCGTCTCGGCGTGTTCGCAGACCTCGCCGCCATCCGCAACGAGCTGACGACCATGGCAACGGGTACGGAGATCGCCGCCAAGCTCCTCGGAAAGTGCGGAATCAAGACGCATCCGGACTTGAACTGCGTGGGCATGTCCGAGGAGGCCATAAAGAAACACATCCTGAACACGATTGACACCGTGCTCAACGGCTTTCTCAAAGCCTTCAACGAGATGAAGAACAAGAGCGACGAGCTCTTCAGGTTCCTCGACAAGTTCGACGGCGTCTGCCTCGAGGCCAAGAGCGACAACGTCCAGGACTGGTTCATCAAGTCCTCCGGCGACGTCAAGGAGGTGCGCTCGACGGAGAAGGACGACCTCGCCACCAGCGTCGCGGCAGAGTTCAAGGTCTTGGCCGACGAAGTGGAGGCGCCGTTCCGCGCCGAGGCGCGCCAGGCCTGCGAGGCAGCGGTGCGCGCGGAGTGCAAAAACGAGGGGATTGTGGACGAGGTGAAGATCGAACAGCGCATCAACGAGAGGGTCGAGGTGGAAATCGCGAAAAAGGCCGGTGAAATCGCCCCGCTCATCCACAAGAAGATCGAGGAAGATGGCAAGTTCGCCCTCTACGAGAACCTTGTCGGCGCCACCCGTCCCGTCACCGTCATCTCCAAGAAAGAGGGCAGCGAAGAAGAGGACAGCGAAACATGGAAGGTGACGACTTTCAAGGACAGCAACAACAAGCCCATCCTCAAGCCCGTCTCGGCCTTCGACATCGACAGGCAGTTCGAGAAGCTCGTGGAGATGTACAAGAAGGACGCCGTCTTGCTGAACAAAATCGAATTCGAGACGAAGACGGCGCAAGTCAAGATGGGGAACCGCAAGGACCTCTTCGCGACTGACGTCATCGGCACCGCTTCGGCCGTGCTCAAAGACGACAATGAGGTCGCGAAATTCTGCCAGCGCGTGAAGAGCCAGATGCGATTGAAGCTCGACATCCCCGACGCCGAATTCGAGGGTGCCGTCAGGCAGGCGCTCGGCGACGTCCTCGGCTGCAAGGGTCTCAGTGCCGAGGAAACGGAGCAGAGGTTCGCCAATTTCATCCGCAACTATGCCGACTCCTCGTACGCGGACCAGCACTCCGACATATCCCGACTCGCCAACCTCGTCGCCCGCCGGGTCGAGACCCTCAAGGCGTATTACGACTCCTTCCTCGCCGATCTCGACGGCAAGGCCGGGCGCTGCGCCCAGATGCTCAAAATGGCCTACCCGGAAAAGGTCGTGGACGTCAAGGAGGCGCAGAAGGCCATCGCGACGACGCTCCGCACCATGATCGAGCGCGTCAAGGCCGATCCCAACAACGCGAAGAACAAGGGGTGCAAGACATATCTCTTTAACCTCATGTACAACGGACGACTCTTCACGGACGAGCTGACATACGACATGTCCCACCGTGCGGCCGGAGGGAAGGAAATAAAGCTGCACGAAAAGATGAGAACGCTTCTGAAGTGCGTCGAACACTATGGCAAAATCGCACCCGGAACGTTCTTCCGGAACGGAGAACAGGAGGTGCAGGCATAATGGCCGGAACGTGCGAAGAAGCCCTTGGTGCGCTCGCCGCGCACCTTGGGCTGCCGCTTGAGTTTCGCGACGGTTCGTGCGAGTTCAACGTCGGCGGGCAGCCGTTTACGATAACAAACGACGACGAGCTGGACAGGCTCGTCGTCTCGGCGCTTGTTGCGGACGACCTGCCGGACGCGCCGTCGCGAAAGCTGATGACCGATCTTCTGGATCTCGGATTCGGGATGATGCACGAGGGGCTGCCGGCCGTGGGACGCGATCCCGAAACGGGCTTCATCGCCGCTTTCGTGGTCTATCCCTGCTCGCGGCTCGTCACGGCGGAATTCCCAGACTCGTTCACGAAGTTCGTGGCCTTCGCCGCGCGCCTCGCGGAGCGCCTAGAATCGGAGCGGGACGCGGGCGCGTCCGCTTCGGCCTTGCCTGACGGCGACTCGCACCATGATATGATTTCGTTCGGATTCGTCCAGGTGTAGCCGATGAAACGCTCGCGCCGATTCCGTATGCCAAAGCCCGGCGAACTGCTGGCGCTGCGGGAGGACCGCGCGCGACCGCTCTTTGACAAGTGGCTGAGCGACGAGAATCTGTCGGACAAAATCGCGGCACTTTCGTTTGCGCAGCATTCGGCCATGGCTCGACGGGCCGGGTGGCTTCAGGCACGGTGGCACGAGGACGGCGGGCTTACCGTTTCACGGTTCCTTTCCTATGATTCTGTCTGGGAAGTGAATCCCTTCGAGGTCGGCGCCAGACGCCCCATGACGCGCAAGGCTTTTGCGTCCCTGCGTGAGCGGAGGCGCTTGGACGCGACGACATCGGCGAGATCGCCGTCGGCAAGAAGGCCGATCTCTGCGTAGTCGACCTTGACAAACCCCACCTGCTTCCTGCGCTCGACCTCGCGAACCTGGTCGTCCACTCCATGCACGCGAGCGATGTTGTGAAGACAATGGTCGGCGGAGATTTCGTGTACGACAAGGGGCGTGTTGGTGAAGAGTTCGACGGCGTATATCAGGGCTTTGCAAAGGCAAAGGCCGACCTCCTGGCCGCAGTACGTCGGCTTGCAATCTAGGCATCGGCGACAGGCTAGCTAGAGGGGAGTGGGAAGATTTGCTATAATCGAGCGATTATTGCATTATATAAGCAAAAATAGGTGATTTGCAGAGATGGTGTTGTCGTTTTTACTGAAAGATGTCGCTTGTTGAGAGAAATTGACGATGCAGTACATTCTTTGGTAAAATACTCGGCATGAAACCCGAAATGAACTTTTGCTTCGCCTTGGGCATGCTTGCGCTCGCCCTTGGATGTGCGACCAAGCCCAAAGAGGCCCCTGCCGGCAGGGGAATCGGCGACCCGTATTTCGCCAACGTCAGGTCGAAGGCCAACGTCTACGCCCCGCGTGCGCAGTTGGGCGTCGTGAAGATTGCTGTGATGCCGTTCAAGGCGTCTACCGAACTGATCGGCTCGTCGGTTTCCGACATGGTCGTGACGGAGCTTCTTCGCACGCAGAAATACCAGCTCGTCGAGCGCGGACAGATGAGCCAGGTGTTGAGCGAGACTGAGCTCGCGATAGCGGGCCTCTCGGAGGCAAAGGCCGTGGAAGCCGCGAAGATGCTGGGCGCGGAATCGGTTGTGATCGGAACGGTTGACGAATACGGCCAGCAGGCCAAGGGCGGAGATACTTACGCCGTAGTCGGGCTTGCGATACGCCTCATTGACTGCGCGAACGGCAAGATCATCTGGTCCGCCGATCTCGCGAAGATGGCAAACGACGAAGACATTCCTCTTCCGAAGCACGCCCGCGACGTGGTGCACGAACTTGTGGCCGGGCTCTATCAGAACTTCACCGGACAGGAGGAGTCGCTTCCTCCTCCGACGCCTGAAGGCGTGTCCGTGTCGGAGATGGGCCTTCGCGAAGCGACCGTCAAGTGGAATGTGCCGCCGTATCATGCGAAATACCGCATCGAGCGTGCGGTAAGCGCACAGGGTCCGTTCTCGTCCGTCGGCAATGCTAACGCCTCCGCCGGAATGTTCGTCGACAAGGTTGGCCTTAAGGACGCCTCGGTCTACTACTATCGCGTCTGCGGAATCGGCAAGACTGGAATCCCGAGCGATCCGTCGTCCGTCGTGGAGACGATGACCGCTCCTCCGCCTGATCCGCCGTCCGTCATCGCGGCGACTGCGCTTTCCTCGCGTTGCAATCGCGTTACATGGCAGCCGCCTTCCTGCGAGGGGCTTGCCTCATACCGCGTCGAGCGCGCGCTCGCGGGTTCCGACGACTGGAAGACCGTCGCGGCGAGGCACACCGAGACCGAGTTCGTCGACGGCGGCAAGAGGGGATGCGACCTCGCGGACGCGACGGTCTACCGCTACCGCGTGTTCGCGGTCAACAGGGTCGGTTCGACAAGCGAGGCCTCCGAAGAGGTTGAAATCGAGACCGCCCCGCCGCCTTCCGCAGTGGAGGACTTTGCCGCGGAATCCGACTGCATCCGCAACGTGCCGCTTGTGTGGCGCGAGAGCGAGGATCCCGACGTGGACGGATACGAGATCGAGCGCGCGACGGAGTCTGGCGGATTCGTCCGCTTGGCGAGGGTTTCGAAGCGCACCACGACAAGCTACCTCGATGGAGGCGACCCCGGCAGGCTCAACGACTTCTGCTCCTACTGCTATCGTATACGTGCGTTCAACAAGGTGGGCGCGTTCTCGGAGTGGAGCACCACTCAGGCGACGACGAAGGCGAAGCCATCCGCGCCGGCAGGTCTGAAGGCTTCGAGGACCGAGCCCGGGGCCATCGTCCTGGAGTGGCAGCCCAACCCCGAGAGCGACATAGTCGAAACTGGGTGGCTGATTGACGGGCCTAACATTCCGGGCCGTCCTTTCTGGGTGAT
>CAMZEN010000052.1 GCA_947305775.1 uncultured Verrucomicrobiota bacterium | reverse complement strand
GTTTTCAACACCTGCTCGGGTGGTGAAATTGGCAGACACGCATGCTTGAGGTGCATGTGGAGAGATCCTTGCGGGTTCGAGTCCCGCCCCGAGCACCACTCACAATCCCCCCCTCCCAAGATTCACTTCTTTCGGTGTGCACCCTTGTCTCGGTTACGAGATTTCCCTGTTCGCGTTGCATTATGTGGGTTCCATATGGTATAATTTCCGCAAATGCATACTATGCGACAGAGCGAAGAGCTCAACAGGATAAATTCTGCGTTCGACAACAAGCTGAGACCTACGGACTTCGAAGGGTTCGTGGGTCAGGCAAAGATTCGCGATAGACTCATGCTGGCCGTGCAGGCTGCGAAGGATCGCGGCGAATCGCTCGATCATGTGCTGTTCTCCGGGCCTCCCGGCCTGGGTAAGACCACGCTTTCGTACATTCTCGGCGAAGCGATGGGCGTAAACGTAAAGACGACGAGCGGCCCTGTAATCACAAAGCCTGGCGATCTGGCGGGGCTCCTCACAAGTCTGGAGCCGGGCGACATAGTCTTCATAGACGAGATACACCGCATGGCCAAGACCGTCGAGGAGTATCTCTACTCCGCCATGGAAGACTACGCGATCGACATAATGATCGACCAGGGGCCGAATGCGAGGTCCGTCCGGCTTGAGCTGCCTCGCTTCACTCTCGTCGGCGCCACGACTCGCATAGGTCTGATAGCAGCCCCCCTCAGGGCCAGGTTCGGCCTCGTCAACAGGCTCGACTATTATACTCCGCCGGAGCTCGCCGAGATAGTAAAGCGCAGCGCGGCGAAACTCGGCGTTGACATAGACGACGAGGGCGCGGCGGAAATCGCCCGCCGGTCGCGCGGCACTCCTCGAATCGCCAACAACCTGCTGCGCCGCGTCAGGGACTACGCGCAGATAAAGGCCGGCAACTTCATAACGGGCGATGTCGCCAAGGACTCTCTCGGGCTTCTCGAAATAGATCCGCACGGGCTTGACGAGATGGACCGTCGCATCCTTGAGACGATCTGCGTCAAGTTCGGTGGCGGGCCTGTGGGTCTTTCGACGATAGCCGTCTCCGTCGGCGAAGAGCCCGACACCATCGAAGAGGCTTACGAACCTTTCCTTATAATGAATGGCTACATGGAACGCACGCCGAAGGGACGTGTCGCCGCGCCTTCCGCATGGACGCTCCTAGGCATAGCCCCCGTTTCGCGCCAGGGTGAGCTTGGCATCTGACTTGACCTTTGTGATTTGAATCTGATAAAATATTGCCAAACAACCCAAAGGGAATGTACGAATCATATGAAAAAACTGATGTTGTCTGCGCTCTTCGCCGTTGGCCTCGTCGCCGGTGTTGAAGCAGCGCCGGAAGATGTCGTTACCCAGGCCGATCTGCAGGCGATCTTGGAGCGCCTCTCTCTGCTTGAGGCTGAAAACAAGGCCCAGGCCGACCGTATAGCAGAGCTTGAGGGAATGAACCGCGAGCTCATATCAGCCCAGGCTGCGGACAAGCGCGAAATCATGGCGGCTCAGAAGACGTACAAGGACAGGCTTGCCGAGGCCAAGGCCGAATATGAGCGTGGCCTCGTTGAGGTAAAGGCTAACTTCGCTCGCGATATAGCCGCCCTTCAGGAGGCTTCGTTGCGCGAAATGGCGGCAATTCAGGAGTCCAACAAGAGGGATCTCGCGGAGACAGAGGAGTCGTTCAAGAACGAACTCGCCGCCGCAACCGCCCTAAATGTAGACGAGACGACCGAGAGGAGCGAGTCTGGCCGCATATTCACCACAGAGTCCGGCAGGAAGTACTACCTCGCAGATACTACTGCGCGTATCTTCGAACCGCTCAGCGAGTCTGGTTTCCAAATCACGCCCTATGGCTATCTGACCTTCGAGGCAGTTCATAACACCCACAAGACCGACGTCGACATCTATTCCGACTGGGTGCGTCCGCGCAAGAACGGCGGCAAGAACGGCGATCACCAGACCTCGTTCAGCATGAACGATTCTATCTTGGGCTTCAACTTCGATGCTCCTGAATTCTACAACGGTTGGAAGTTCCGCGGCAAGTTTGAATTCGACTTCGCCGGCGACAACGCCAACGATCCTAAGTTCCGTTTCCGTCACCTCTATTTCGCGATGAACCACGAGGAGACCGGCTGGGACATCCTCTTCGGCCAGACCTGGCACCTCTGGAAGATGGTCACACCCAACGAGATCGACGGAGCTTGGCTTGAGCAGTGCGGCCATCCGTACCGCCGCAGCCCGCAGGTTCGCGTCACGAAGCGCTGGGAGTGGGAGGATAGCTCGCTTGAAATCCGCGCCGGTCTCGTCAAGAACGGCAACGGCATGGGCGGCGATCGCGACGATGACGACAACGAGGACAACTCCGCTTCTGCGTGGGGCCTTTTCGAAGGCGCTGTTGTCTATGATCACAAGGCCGCATGGGAAGACGGTAATCGCCGCTGGCTCGTCGGCGTCGCCGGAATGTATGGTCGCGACAAGTCGCACCGCATCAATGCCGACGGCTCCTACGGCAATTCCGACGAGTACGATTCCGACATGGTCATGGTCGCAGGCCAGCTTCCTTTCCTCGACAAGTTCACGCTTACCGGGCAGCTCTTCGCCGGCAAGAACCTCTCCGGCATCCAGGCCGGCATCGGTCAGGGCGTTGCGTTCCGCGACTTCTCCAAGAAGGGCAGCGAAGTCTCCACCGTCGGCGGGTTCATCGACCTCAGGTACGATCTGAACGACAAGTGGGCGTTCGCGGTTGGCTACGGCTTCGACGATCCGACCGACTCCGATGCTCGCTACGCCGCGGGTCGCACCTACAACGATCGCGCGTATATCGATGCGTTCTATCAGTTCAACGACAACCTGCATTTCGGTCTTGAATACGCGCACCTCCGCACTTCGTACTATGACGACGGTGATGCGAGCAACGATCGCTTCCAGTTCACCGCGTTCTACGACTTCTGATAGAGATGGATAAGAGAGCAACTTGGTCGGGGCAGCTGGCATTCGTGCTGGCTGCCGCCGCTTCTGCAATAGGCTTGGGGAACCTCTGGAGGTTCCCGTATCTTGCGGCCCAGTACGGCGGTGGAATGTTCATTGCCATTTACCTTGTCCTGGTGATGACGCTTGGCTTTACCCTGATGGTGACGGAGATCGCCGTAGGGCGCAAGACCCATCAGGCCCCGCTCACCGCGTATTCCCTCCTTAACAGGAAGTGGGGGTTCGTAGGGCTCTTCGGCACAATCATACCGTTGCTCATTGTTCCGTACTACTGCGTAATCGGCGGATGGGTGATTTACTATCTAAAGGCCTACGCGCAGATGGCTTTCACGGGCGTAAACATGATGGGCGAGGGCGCGGTTGATTCCGGCGCGTTCTTCTCGTCGTTCATATCGGCCCCGTTTGCTCCGTTCGGCTACGGACTGGTGTTCATCGTGGCGTGCGCGGTTGTCATTGTTCTTGGCGTGAAGAACGGCATCGAGAAGTCCAACCTGGTCATGATGCCGATCCTGTTCCTGATGGCAATAGCAATCTCGATATACGTCGTCTTCCTCCCTGGTTCCGGGGCGGGCCTCAAGTACTATCTTGTCCCCAACCTCGACTGCATATCGACGCCGGACGGCAAGTTCTCCATAGTCCTGCTTGCGAAGACGGTTCTTGGTGCCATGGGGCAGATGTTCTATTCGCTGTCGCTCGCCATGGGCATCATGATCACCTATGGAAGCTACATGAAGAAGTCGGACTCCATTGGCAAGTGCGTTCGCCGCATCGAGCTTTTCGACACTCTCGTCGCCCTTATCGCCGGTTTGATGATAATCCCGGTCGTGTACATCTTCGCCGTGAAGAGCGGTATGGATGTGCATGAGGCGATGAAGGCCGGTCCAAGCCTGATGTTCATCACCTTGCCGAAGGTGTTCGCCACTCTTGGCGGCGCTGGCCCATGGGTGGGCATGAGCTTCTTCCTGCTGGTGGTGTTCGCCGCGGCGACATCCGCGATTTCGCTCATGGAGTCGTGTGTCGCGTCCGCCTGCGACCTGCTTAAGCTCGAGCGCAAGGTGTCTGCGTTCTTCATTACGGCCATCATAATGTTCCTCTCCGTCTTCTCCGCGCTGGGATACGGGGTGTGGGGCCACGTGAAGATGCATGTGTTCCCGGGCGATGCCGGCATGCCTTTCCTGGACTACTTCGACTTCATGACGAATTCCGTGCTGATGCCGTTGGTTGCGATAGCGACATGCATATTTATAGGTTGGGTCATGGGCCCAAGGTTCGTCATTGACGAATGCGAGGCCGACGGCCACACCATGAGGGGAAAGGCGTTCTACTCGTTCATGGTTAAGTACCTTGCCCCTGCGCTTATGGTGCTTCTGCTCATTTCGGAAATCTGCAGCGGCCTCAAGCTTGGTGGTTGGAGCATCTGACGGTTATGGGTTTCTTCAAGGCATATGACATGCGCGGCACATTCGGTGCCGACTTCGACCTGGACACCGTGCACAAGGTGGGGCTCGCCCTGCCGAAGGCTGTTGCCGGCGGACGCTGGCTCGTCGGCCGCGACTGCCGTGCGACTTCGCCTTCAGTGCGCGACGCGCTCGTTAAGGGGCTCTCCGAGGCCGGCGCCGACGTCACCGACCTCGGCCTCTGCACGACTCCGATGGTCTACTTCTTCACCGCACAGGACGGTTTCGACGGCTCTGTGATGGTGACGGCGTCGCACAATCCGCCGACTGACAATGGATTGAAGGTCTCAAAGGCAACGGCGCTTCCAGTCGGCTACGCTAACGGCCTCAACGAGGTGGAGCGCATGGTCGGCGGCGGCGAAGCCGTGGCTGTGCGCGGCGAATGCGCCGCGTCGCCGCTGCCCGATGCGCTTGAACGCTATCTCGCCTGGCAGAAGGGCCATGTGGACCTTGGCCTGCTCAATGGCCTGAAGATCGCGGTGGACTGCTCTAACGGCATGTCCTCGATCTTCGCGCGCGAGATGTTCCCCGGCGCTGAGATCATCAACGACACGTTGGACGGAACCTTCCCGTGCCATTCGCCAAATCCGCTCAAGGCAGAAGCCCGCGAGCAGGTTGCGCGCCTTGTGCGCGAGAAGGGGCTGGATTGCGGAGTGGTGTTCGACGGCGACGCGGACCGCGCCATGTTCGTTGACGAGAACGGCGAGTTCGTCCAGCCCGACTATCTGGTGCCGATCGTCGCCCGGGCCACGCGGCGCATATGCGACGGGTCCGCCAAGATCATTCATGACGTCAGAACCTCAAGGGGCGCGATAGAGGCCCTCAAGGAAGACGGCTTCGAGCCGGTGATGGTGCCAGTGGGCCACGCGTTCGCCAAGCCCATCCTGCGCGAAGTCGGGGCGCTCTGCGGCGGCGAGCTTGCGGGGCACTACTACTTCTCAGAGTTCTTCGGCTGCGATTCGGGGCTCCTCGCTGCCACGCGCATTCTTTGCGAGATCGCCAGGGCCAAGGCTGACGGCATGACGTTCTCGGCCATGATGCGTCCGATCGTTTCGCGCTATGCGAACTCAGGCGAGCTGAACTTCAAAGTCGAGGATAAGGATGCCGCGATAGCGCGTGCGCTGCAGTGCGCGGCGGAACGTCTGCCGAAGGAGCTGTCGCGCTCGACTATGGACGGCATACGCATCGAATACGCCGAGGGATGGATCAACATACGCAAGTCGAACACCGAGCCGTATCTTAGGCTCATGGTCGAATGCGATTCTTCCGGACGCCTCGCCGAGTGGACAGGCCTGTTAAAGGGTGCGATAGAAGGGTGATGGCATGAAGGTGGACTTCCATGTGCATTCTACCGCCAGCGACGGAACGTGCTCGCCGTCCTCGCTTGCCGAAATTGCGAAGGGTTATGCGGCGCTTGCGCTGACCGACCACGACAACATGGATGGCATCGCCGAGTGCAGGGACGCCTGCGCAAAGGCCGGTGTTCCCTTCGTCGCCGGAGTGGAGCTTTCGATAGAACCTGGCGAAGGCTTCGACAAGTTCCACCTGCTGGCGCTTGGAGTGGACCACGAAAATGCCGCGTTCAAGGCTTTTCTGTGCCGCATACTTGATGGACGCAACGCGCGCAACGAACAGATCATCGCCAATTTCCGGCGCATGGGAATCGGAATGGAAGGCATAGAGGCCTATTCCCATGGCGATGTTCTGGCGCGTCCACATTTCGCCAAGTGGCTCATGGATCACGGCTATGCGTCAAGCGTAATGGAGGCGTTCAACAATTACCTTCTGCCCGATTCCCCCAAAGAAACGCGTTGCTATGAAGAGCGCTGGCACCCGTCGCAGTCGGATGCGTTTTCCGCCATCCACGGCGCGGGCGGGCTATGCGTAATGGCCCATCCAAAGTACTGGCGCAGGCGTTGGAAGGTGACGGGTCCCGAGTTTGCCGACGCCGAGCGGGAGCTTGCGCGCCTCAAGGAGGCCGGGCTGGACGGCGTGGAGGCGCTCTATCAGGCGAATACACCCGAAGAGAACGCCGAATTTACGCGCATGGCCAAGAAGTTGGGCTTTCTGCTTTCGGCGGGCAGCGACTTCCACGGCTCGAACAAGCCAAAGATTTCCCTTGGCATGACCGTCTCTGAAGCGTTTATAGCTCCGCTTCTTTCCGCTCTGTTGCAGGGCGCTTGATTCAGCCGACAGGCGCGGCATATACCATGCCCCATTCGTCTGCTTGACTACCAAAATTAATTATGCTATCATCTTCACGAAACTTGTTTGAGGCTTAGCACAAAGCTAGACTCGCAAGACGACACGACAATGCGAAAAGCCAATAAAATCAGGCGTTTGAACGCATGCGATACGTCGCGCACCGCGCGATGCACCTCGTTACGCACGCTCCTCGCGCAGCTTGACAACTGCTTTTGAACAAACCAACAAACCAAAAGGGGAAAAAACATGAGTAAACTAATAACACAAATTAAGCGCTTTGCGCTTGCGCTGTGCTTTGCGACGCCACTTGTGTCGCGGGCAGACGCAATTACCGCCGTCAACCCGGTAACGGGTGAAACGGAGAATTATACTTATAAGTTCATAGGGACCGACACGTGGAACGGGACCGAATATTGGCAGGATTCAAATGGTGACAATCCCACCGCTGTTCCAGCCAAGTCAGGCGATGATACCTGGGATCCGATTCTCTTTGACGGCAACACCATCAATATCAATGCGTCCATGTCTGTCGAAGGTTGGAACCTTCGCTTGGGACTCTACAACGGTGCTAATGTTTGTCTAAACAGCTTCGTCAAGTGGCAAGGCGACACGGATATGTGGGTCACAGTTGACGGTACCTCCAAGTTTACAGTAGGGGCATTCGGTAAAGGCAATATCGCGGATGGTAAGGTCATCAAGTGCTCCACCACTCGTGCGAACGGTATCGAGTGGCTCGTAAATCTTGAGAGCACTGGTAACGCCAACAATACCTTTGAATACTATCTTGCCGGCGAAGGCAGTGTGTCCTATCAGGATGTTACCGCCGCCAATCATAAGATCAAGCAGGCTGACGTGGCTCTTTCCGGTAACGAGAAGTCGGTGCAGTCCAAGACGCTCGTATCGTTCACGTCGACGGACAAGACCTTTACTGCCGATGCGACCATCAAGATCAAGAATGGTGACACCGTTCTCAAGACCGTTTATCTTACAAGCGTGACTGCCGATGCCACAACTCTTACGACAGACGATGATGTCGGCGCGTGCGAACTCGTCCAGACTTCCACAGGCATTGTCCTTTACTATGTTGACGGCGATCCCGCCGATGTGGTCGTAGAAGAAAAGACCTACAAGCCCTCCATCAACATCAACTTCACGAATGGTGCAGGCAACGGCCTCACGACACAAGCCGACGTCGGACTTTCCGGCTATGAGGTTCCCGGCACTTCCTGGAACAATTATGTGGTTGGGAACAGCACTTTCAGCACTGTCAATGCAATCGATTCCACGGGCGCAGCCTCCGCAATGTCTGGTGTGAGCGTCACGATTTCCAACGTAAGCGGTTCTTGGAGCTGCAGCGGTCTTACCGCTTCAAGCGATTTCCGTCAAAGCTACATTGACGAGAGCGCGACCAAATCGACCCCGACTGTCACTGTCACCGGCATTCCTTACTACAAGTATCGCGTTCTCGTTTATCATTCGACGGACACGGCAAACGTCCCGTTTGGCTATGACACTATCAACGGCACGGACTACACGTATGTAAACGACGCCCTGGCGGAAGGCACGACGGCTTGGGGCAATTCAGGCGCGAAGGATAGCGCCAACGCTATTGCCGAGGGCGGCAATGTTCTCGTGACAGAAGCACTTTCCGGTTCTACTCTTACGGTTGTTGGACACCGCGCAGGCGGCGATTCCAGCGCGCGTGGCTGCATCGCTGCTATCCAGATTATAGAGGTCAAGCTGGATGTCGGCGAGAACGATCTTGAGATTGCGGTCGATGGCGAGACAGAATACACGGTCACCGCAGAGGATGCTGAAAAGACCGGCACGGTTTACTTGACCGGTTCGGGTACGCTTACGCTCGCTGGCGAGAACAAGATTTCCGCCGCTACCATTGATGTCGGCGAATTGGTTACTTTGAATGTCAACTCGGATCTCCTCGATGGCACCACATTCACTGGCGCTGGTACGGTTGTGTATGACGGCACGAAGCCTGTCACAGGCAAGGGCTGGACTGATTCCGAGAACTGGTCAGGCACTGTTTGGGTCAAGAACATCCCGACCACCAGCGACGAGAGGAAGGACTGGGATCTGGCGCCCTACGGCAATGCCAATTCTACACTTCGCTTCACCGGTGTCAACCTCTTCTTCAAGAACTCCACGGATAATGTGTTCCCAGGCACTGTCGATATTGACGGTGATGGTATGAACGTGTGTGACGGCTACGGTAGCACGGTTGCGACATTCACACGTCTTACGGGAAGCGGAACGCTCTCCACGGCTGGTGGTTCTGGGTATGGAAATGGTCTTACCATTAATGACGCCTCTGGATTCACGGGAACAATTACGCTCACTAAGTACAAAGTAACCGTTGGAACTTCCACCGGCAAGTCTGCTAACGGCGTCCTGGAGATAGAGTCTGGCAAATCGATTACGGTCGCGGGTGCAACGGCTCCTGGCGGTTTTGTCGTGAACGGCACTCTCGTCGCCAATGGTACGTTGGACTCTTCAGCTGCTGCAGCTGTAACTGGTTCAGGCACCGTTACTTTCGGTGGTGTTCCTTCGCCTGTTGATGGAGAGAATGAGACGAAGTGGTGGAAGAATTCAGCTTGGACTGGCACCGTTGAGATCAAGGGTGCATCTATTGCTGGCAACACCTACGCTTTCAACGATTACGGCAATGCCAGCTCGACCGTCAAACTGACGAATTGCAGTGGATGGCTCACGGGCGGCTACACCTGCGTCCCAGCGCTGGAAATTGGCGGCACGTTCACTTGGAATGATGGCTGGTCCGGACTCAATAATACATTTAAAGTTGGCACGCTCAAGGGTAGTGGCACGATTTCGATCCCGAATCAGGGCGCGGCAACGGCCGTCTGGCAGATAACCGATGACTGGTCGGGCTTCACCGGCGCAGTTGTCGGAAACAACACTGCCGCAAAACGCGTGCTGGTCTTTGGTTCTACATTGCCTCCCTCGGTAACTGCTGGTGAGATTTACATCTCCGAAGGTGCTACGTTGAACCTTGACAACTCTTCCTCCGCATGGTGGGGTGTTGGCATGGGCTTTGTCGTTGACGGCACTGTCAAGGCGACGAACCGTAGCAAGTGGGGTGGCGGTACAACCATGACGCTTGGTGACACTGGTATTCTTGAGATTACGCGTTCGGATAGTGCTTATTCTGATGATGGCGGAACTGATTACGGCAATGTGACGGGTACTGGCACCATCAAATTCTCGGGAAGTGGCTTTACCGTACTCTCACAGAGCATCCCGACCTCCCTTACATTCGCGGCAGAAAAGGACAGTGGTTCCGTAGTGCCAGTTGCTAGTGCGACGATTGGCAGCCTCACTGGCAGCAAGGGCTTCAGGTCTGACTGGGGCAACAATGGTGACGGCGGCCGTTACTTGACGATCAAGCAGTCCAAGGATACTGATTGGGATGGGTCAATTAATGTAGGCGGCACTCATAGATTGACTGGCGTTGTCGTTGATCCGGGCGATAGCACTACAGGTACTCTCACTCTGACTGCGACCCAGACCGCGTCTTCAACACTCACGGTCAACGGTTCCGTCAACCTTACCGGCACTTGGGTTGGCAATACGACAGTTGCCGGCACGATTGGTGGTACTGGTACGCTCACGGGCGACCTGACGTTCAGCGCGGGTTCGACCTTCAAGGCGTTCTCGTCCGACGAGGATGGTCTTGCGGTCAGCGGAACGATCGCCTATCCTGACGAGGGAACGGTCACGGTCGATGTCAGCGCACTAACGCCCGAAGCAGATGTTGCGCTTCTCAAGGCTGCTGATCTCGATGCGACCAAGTTCGTACTCGCGGAAGGTGCTCCCGAAGGCGCCACGCTCGAAGTCGTCGAAGGTGTCCTGACGCTCGTCGTTCCTACGCCTACCGTTGACATCACCATCACTCCCGTTGCCAACGCAACAGCGTCCGTTACGGTAAATGGTTCGCCGGTTACGCCGGTTGAAGGTGTCATCACGGTTGAAATTGGTGCTGCAGTCGTCGTCACCTACACTGCCAATGAAGGCTATACGGTCACCGGCAGCCCGGTTGAGTTCACCGCCACGGCCGAGACCACCGCAGTTGACACGACGGAAGTGACAGCCAAGGCGCATGTCGCTTGGATCTATGATGAGAATAGCGCGCTTGTCGGATCTCCTTACACTGATGAACTTACGGCAGTTCAGGATTTCTTGCAGTTCAGCGTTGGCGAGTCGATCAGGTTCCTGGCGCAGTCTACATACCATGACATGCTGCTGGCGGCATGCACGTATGATGAAGAGACCTTCACATATACGCGCAAGCCTGCAGAGCCGACGGTAGCAACAATCACCATTGGCGAAAAGGTGTATGAGTACTCGACACTTGCGGCCGCTGTTGCGGAAGGCAAGAATGCGACAGTCGTACTTGTTGACAATGTGACTCTTGATGCGCGTGTTGAGCCGGATCCTGGTGCTGATGCGACCATGACCATCGACCTTGGCGGCTACACGATTACCCGCGAGGGTACTTCCGGCAACGGCAGCGTGTTCGACGTCAAGAGCGGCACGGTCACCATCAAGAACGGTGAAATCGATTGCACGCAGGACGATACAGAGATTGCCAAGGACGGTGTCTATGCAATCACCGCGCGTTCGGGTGCGAACGTCACTCTCAGCGGGTTGACTGTCACTGTCAACAGCGAGTGCGGTGCTTGCGCCTATCCGTTCGCTGGCGGTTCTGTCACCATCATCGACGGTACCTACGCCAACACGACTACGACTCCCTACCGCTACAAGACAGCTTGGACCGGTATGGCGGTCAACCAGGCCAATGTCTCGACTCAGCTTATTACCATCTACGGTGGTTCGTTCAAGCAGGTCAACCCTGACGAGGGCGACGACAGCTGGACGAGCGCCGGAAATGGCTTCCTCGCTTCTGGCTATGCTTCAACGTGGAATCCTTCGACCGGCTACTATGACGTTGCCGAGGTTCAGGAAGTTCCTGTGACCCCTGGTTCTCAGACCGAGCCTGTCGATACCGAGGCTGAGGCTGAGGCTGAGGCGGCGAAGGTTGTGCCTAGCGTCCCGACTGCAGTCGCAGAGGAGCTGACCCCTGCCCAGGAGGCTGCTTATACGGAGATGTTCGAGGCTAAGGTTGTCCAGGTCACGGTTGGCGAAACGACCAAGTACGCCGTTGAAGTCGTGATGAAGGACTCGGTGGCTGCGGACATCCAGACGGCTGTTGATGCCGAGGCTGGAGACTTCGCAGAGGCCGCTGCAGAGGCTGCTGCCGATGCTGTGAATGGCGGTTCGGCGACTGTCTCGACTGTTGCTGGTCTCTACTACGTGGTCGAGGCCGGTACGGAAGTCGATGGCATCGCTCCTGCGTCCTGCACACTGGCTACGGGCGACACACTCGACCTGACGCTCCCGAACAAGGGTGAGAAGGGCTTCTACAAGCTCCGCGTCAGCGTGACCCCTGTCGCTGTCCAGTAGTAATCGCTCTAACTAGAGCAAGCAACAAAACAGGCGCGGTTCAATCCGTGCCTGTTTTGTTTTAACCCTCACCACACTCTCTAGTGTGCTGCAGTTTTACCCGTAATGGGGACGCTTGCCGCTTTTCTGTGTGTTTAGTGTCATAATTGCGAGATTATGGCAAATTTTCTAACCCCCTAGGGTAGGGGCCGAGAAACCCCCTAGAGGGAGAGCAGGCAGGTTAGGGGGTAGCACCGTGCTACCCCCTAGGGTGGCGGGAGCGCGCCCCTGGCTAGCCTGCCGCCGGTGCCGCACCATCACCACGAATGGGTCCAGGTGGCGTCTTTTGCGAAGCCAGCTACATGATCCTATAGTGCCACTTCACAGTAAATGAGAAATATGATATACATCTTTTTTTCTATGGACGTAACCGTCACGACGGACGCCAAGATCGACGTAAATGAACTCGAAACCATCTGCAAAACGGATTACGTCAAGTATGATGACACCAAGGCCGCGCGCCTCCGCGCTGAGCAGACGAAATTGGTGGAGAAGGTGTAGCGATGCGATGGGTGAGGCAGGCGATTCTGTGAGCGTTTTTCGTCCGAGTTTTGGTATAATATTCGTCCCGTGGAGGTCTATATGAACATGGTAAAGAAGTTGGTTTTGGCGGCAGGTTTGACCTTGCTGGGAGGCGCGGCGGCGTTCGGCGAATACGCGCGCGGATATTTCAACAACTGGGCGAACGACTGTCCGTTGACGCAGACGGGCGACTACTACTCCGGGACTTTTCAGGCCCACGAGGGCGGCAGCGCGGGGCTCAAGTTCGACCTCGACGGCAACTGGGGCAGCTCCACCTGGGGCGGAACTTCCGCGTCGGCCGCCATCGTCAACCAGACCGTCGGGAGCGCCAGCTGGTCCCAGTCCGGCGACCTGCCGATGGATGTCTCGGACGGCTACTACTACACGTTCCACCTCGCGGGAGACTACAGCTGGGGCGACCGGTCGTACGTGGTGATGAAGACGAAGTACCAGCCCTCCACCATCCTGAACGTGGAGGACGACAGCGAGTGGGTCGGCGAGGAGGATGTGACGCTGACGGTGAACTGCTCGGCGGGTACGGCGGAGCAAATCAGCCCGGAAGAAACGTACTATATCCTCTACACGACCAACGGGAATTGGAACACGGCGACGCTGGTGGAAATGTCCGGCAGCGGTTTGGTGCGGGAAGGCATAATTCCGGGACAGGAGGTGGAGACGACCGTCCAGTACAAGGTCTTTAGCACGACGATGCCGACGAACTGCCTCACGACGGAAACCATCTCTTCCACACCGAACAACATCCAGAAGATCGACTTCTGCATGCTCTCGCTCAAGGAGGGCAGCTACACGGTGTCGGATTACATCGATTACGTGGCGGGGAACGCGTGGCACTGCCCGGAGAACACGGAGCCGTACGCTTCGGCGACGATGCGGACGCCGTTGGAGGTCGTGTTGGGCGACCATCCGTACGTCCGGCTGGGCGTGAACCCGACGAGCGGATCGGACGCCCCCACGAAGGTGGAGCTGAAGTACAAGGCGGGCGACAACGCCTGGGAGACGCTCACGATGGGGCTCGAGACGCGCGGCGACGGCTGGCTGCCGAAATACGACGGCAACGACTACTACGCGAGCTTCATCCCGACCGACAAGTTCGAGGTGGGCATGACGGTGCAGTACTATTTCTATCTGGAGTACGCGAACTCGTCGTTGTTCGCGGTGACGTCCGTGGGTACGACGGACCAGAGGGGGAGCATTGCGTACCTGGGGCCGACCGAGGCGAAGGCCCATCCGTTTATGTTCACGGTCGGGGAGCCGCCGCCCGAGGGCTTCATGGATCCAGAAGGCAACAAGATCGCGGATTCCGCAGTTGTCGAATGGCTCTCGGAGAAGGGTTTCACGCAGGACGACATCGATGCCCTTGGCAATGACACCGCCGCCACAGCTAAGCTATATGATTGCTACATCGCAAACTGCGACTTCAGAACGCAAGATGCGGGCGCCTCGCTCGGCCTCACCGCAATTTCGGTCAGCAACGACGTCGTGTCCGTAACGGTTGAGCTCGTCCGCAAGGCACCGTTTGGCACCATTAACGGTGTGCTCAATTTCTACGGTGCGGATGATCTCCACGACGGCTTCGGCTCAAGCCCGATTGCGAAAGGGTCCGTCGACTTCGGCGAGGACGATGCGAAATTCGACATCGGCCCGACCGCCGGTTCGGTCACACAGACCGCGACCGCCAACATCAGCAATGCCACGGAAAAGTTCTTCAAGGCCGCCATTGAGGCCGATGTTTCCAATAACGAAGACCCGTAGGATTGGTGTGGGGCCTGTCCCCACATGTGCGGGTTAAGGGACCTCGATTCTTGAAAAGAGCCATTGGCCGTCTGTCTTTTCAAGATGTGAAAGGAACTTCCCAGACTTGGGCGCGTACCTTGACCACGCCGCCTCGGTCCCGGAATAGTCAATCCACCCCTCGACTCGGGCTTCTTGGCCGTCGATGCTGATTTCAAGTTCGCGAAACTCGACGGCAATCTTCGTTGCGCCGGATCGAAAAGCCAGCAAACCACCGGCGATGTCATCGCGGGAATAGGTCGCCTTGAAACCCTGACCAATGTCGATGACTGCACACCTGTCCTTGAAATGACGTGCGAGAGCCTGGGATTTCGCGGCACATTCCATCACGGGTTCGCCGGGCATCTTCGTCGCAAGCCGCTCGACGTCTGCGAACACGCGCCTGATCTGCGCCGTCTCGCTGTGCGTGAACAGCCACAGCGCCACCGCCGCCGCAAGGAGGACGGCGTAGACGATTGCCCTGCGCATCGTCATGGGCGGGCCTCCCCTGTCGGCATCTTGCCGCCGAAGAGGAACACGGTGCGGGCTACCTGCATCACGAGTTTGTACGACGTCATGGCATCATCCTTTTCTCAAGAAGGAACATTATACCATTTTCAAGATTTATACTGGGACAGTCTCTGGCTTTCGGGGATTGATGCCGCTTTTTGTAAAGGCGTTTGGGAGGATTGAGGGCTTTGATACAAGAAATGTAAAGAAGGGGTGGGGTAGGGGTGTTGGCATGGGGTGTGCTACTATGTTTCAGTATGAAAAAGCAAGTCAAATACGTATTTATTACTGGGGGTGTGGTTTCCAGCCTCGGGAAGGGGATTACGAGTGCGAGTCTGGCGCTTTTGCTGAAGAGCCGGGGCTACAAGGTGTTCATGCAGAAGCTGGACCCCTACCTGAATGTCGATCCCGGCACGATGTCGCCATATCAGCACGGCGAAGTGTTCGTGACGGACGACGGCGCCGAAACCGACCTCGATCTGGGCCACTACGAACGCTTCGCCGGGGTGACTTGCTCCAAGGCCAGCAACTACACTTCGGGGCGCATCTACTCCGCAGTTTTGGCGCACGAAAGGGCGGGCGGCTATCTGGGCGGCACGGTGCAGGTCGTGCCGCATATCACGGACGAAATCAAGGCGGCGATCCGCTCGGCGGGCGAGCATGACTGCGACATCGTGCTTTGCGAAATCGGCGGCGTCTCAGGCGACATAGAGTCGCTTCCGTTCCTTGAGGCGGCGAGGCAGTTCCGCTTCGAGGAAGGGACGGAGAACACGTGCTTCGTCCACCTGACGCTTGTCCCGTACCTCAAGGCGGCGGGCGAGCTGAAGACCAAGCCGTCGCAACATTCCGTCGGCATGCTGCGCAACATCGGCATCATCCCCGATATTCTCGTATGCCGAACCGAGATGACGATTCCCGAAGAGCACCTTCAGAAGCTCGCCATGTTCTGCAACGTGAAGCGCGAGTGCGTGATCGAGGAAAAGGACGTCGCCGACTCGGTCTACGCCGTGCCGCGCGAGTTGCGGCAGCAGGGGCTCGACGAGCAGGTTCTTAAGCAGCTGCACCTCGATATCTGGCCGATCAAGCACACCGTCTGGGATACGCTTGTCCGGAAGGCCACGAAGCCGAAGCGCGAATGCACCATCGCGCTCGTCGGAAAGTACATCTCGATCCGCGACGCATACAAGTCGGTGCATGAGGCGCTGCAGCATGCCGGAATGGCGAACGACGCGCGGGTGAAGGTCGTGCCGATCGAGGCGGAGGAGCTGGAGAAGGGCGCGGCAAAGCTGACGGGTGTGGACGGCATACTGGTTCCGGGCGGGTTCGGCTCGCGCGGCGTCGAGGGCAAGATCGCGGCGATACGTTATGCCCGCGAGCACAAGATACCGTTCCTCGGCATCTGCCTCGGAATGCAGTGTACGGTGATCGAGTACGCCCGCGACGTGCTGGGCTGGAAGGACGCCAACTCGACTGAGTTCAACGAGAAGACGGCGCATCCAGTCATCGACCTCATGGAAGAGCAGCGCGGCGTGACTCAGAAGGGCGGCACGATGCGTCTAGGCGCTTACCCGTGCGTACTCGCCAAAGGTTCGCTCGCCGCCAAGCTGTACGGCCAGAGCGAAATCTCAGAGCGCCACCGCCACCGCTACGAGTTTGCGAACGGGGCGGAAGCGCAGCAGGCGATTGAGTCCGCTGGACTAAAGGCGACCGGCCTTTCGCCAGACGGCAAGCTTGTCGAGGTCATCGAGCTGCGAGACCATCCGTATTTCATAGCCTCGCAGTTCCACCCCGAGTTCAAGTCGCGTCCGACGGCGCCTCATCCGCTCTTCAACGGACTCGTCAAAGCGGCCTTGAAGATATCGGGCAGTCACAGGGTGTGATAAATATTCTTTGAAGGAGTGTATGCAGAAAATGGAAGCAGATGGACAGCAAACGCTCGACAGGAGCGAAACCGACAGTAGGCTAAAGGCGGCGCTGGAGAAGTTGGCGACGGATGCGGTCGCCGCCGTCAAGGGCGGCGCGAAGATTATCGTATTGTCTGATCGAATGAAAGTTGGAGTTAAGAGTTCGAGTTCGAGAGAGGATGATAAATTCCATTCTCCAACTCAATCCTCCAACTCCAACTCGAACTCCAACTCGAACTCCAACTCCAACTCAAAACTCCAACTCAATCCTCCAACTCAATCCTCCAACTCGAACTCTATCCCCGTCCTTCTCGCCACGGCCGCCGTGAACCGTGCGCTGGTCGAGGCTGGGCTCAGGTCGTCCGTCGGGCTGATTGTCGAATCCGGCGAGGTGCGCGAGGTGCACCATTTCGCCGTGCTGCTCGGCTATGGCGCGACCGCCGTCAATCCCTACCTCTCGCTCGCCGCCGTCTCGTCGCTCTTCCCGGAGAATAAGGTCGCCGCCGCCGCAAACTACGTCAAGGCGGTGGACAAGGGGCTCAAGAAGATCATGTCGAAGATGGGCATCTCGACGCTGCGCTCGTACCGCTCGGCGCAGATCTTCGAGGCGGTGGGGCTCTCCAAGGAAGTCGTCGACTGCTGCTTCCCCGGCACGCCCTCGCGCGTCGGCGGACTCGGCTTCCACGAAATCGAAAACTCCCTCTGCGCCTCTGCGTCTCTGCGCGAGAATTCCCCCGACGGACTCTACCGTTGGCGCAAGGACGGCGAGGCGCATTGCTGGACGCCCCAGACCGTCGCCGCTTTCCGCAATGCGGCCCGGACGGGCGACAAGGCGAAGTTCGCGGAATTCTCCGCCGCCATCAACGCCCAGCGCTGCACCTTGCGGTCGCTCCTTCGCTTCAAACCGCAAACCTCCCTCCCCATTGAGGAAGTCGAGAGCGTCGAATCCATCATGCGCCATTTCGTCGGCGGCGCTATGTCCTTGGGGTCGCTTTCGCCCGAGGCGCACGAGACGATTGCCCGCGCGTTCAACTCGTTCGGCTCGATGTCCAACTCCGGCGAGGGCGGCGAGAATCCCGAGCGCTTCGGCACGGACGCCAACTGCGGCATCAAGCAGGTAGCGTCGGGACGCTTCGGCGTGACGATCGAGTATCTATGCGCGGCGAAGGACCTGCAGATCAAGCTCGCCCAGGGCGCGAAGCCCGGCGAGGGCGGACAGCTGCCCGCGCACAAGGTGAACGCCTTCGTCGCCCGCCTGCGCCATGCGAAGGAGGGAACGACCCTCATCTCGCCGCCGCCGCACCATGACATCTACTCCATCGAGGATCTCGCGCAGCTCATCTACGACCTCAAATGCGCCAACCC
>CAMZEN010000051.1 GCA_947305775.1 uncultured Verrucomicrobiota bacterium | reverse complement strand
TTGCTTGGGGTGCAAAAGGTCTCGGGTTCAAATCCCGACGGTCCGACCAATCCTTTAATTGTTTCCGCCGCACCGTAACGAATTTTGGTATAATATACCAATCTAAGGATAAGGAGCGGCATGGACGAAAAGAGGAAGATTGTAGTCACTAGCGCTTTACCGTATGCCAACGGTGATATTCACCTAGGGCATTTGGTGGAGTATGTTCAAACGGATTTCTGGGTGCGTTTCCAGAAGCTGAGGGGGCATGAGTGCATATATGTCTGCGCAGACGATACTCATGGCACGCCGGTAATGATCCGTGCGCGCAAGGAAGGAATCGCGCCGGAGGATCTTATTGCGCGCATGCATGCAATTCACCTTAAGGATTTCACCGACTTCCAGGTAGCTTTCGACAACTATTACACCACAAACTCGCCTGAGAACAAGGCGTTTTCGGAGCAAGTGTTCGCTGCGATGGAGAAGTCGGGCGGGATTACCAAGAAGACGTCGCCTCAGCTCTATTGTGAGCATTGCAAGATGTTCCTGCCTGATCGCTTTGTCAAGGGCACCTGTCCGAAATGTGGCGCAGAAGGCCAGTATGGAGACAGTTGCGACCACTGCGGGTCCACCTATGGCGCAGAGGAGCTTGTGTCGCCAAAGTGCACGACTTGCGGCGGAACGCCTGTTGTGAGGGACTCCGAGCATCTGTATTTCGAACTTGAGCCGCAGCATGCGTATCTTGAGAAGTGGATTCCCGCGCATACGACAAGCGATGTTTCCAACAAGCTCCTTGAGTGGTTTGCCGAACCGCTTAGAGGATGGTGCATTTCGCGCGATGCACCATATTTCGGCTTTGAGATTCCAGGGCACAAGGACAAGTTCTTCTATGTATGGGTCGATGCGCCGATCGGATACCTCGCGTCGCTCAAGAACTGGTGTGAGCGCAACGGTCAAAAGTTCGAAGACTGGTGGCAGAATCCTTCTGTAGAGCGCTATCACTTCATCGGCAAGGACATAATCCGCTTCCATTGCCTGTTTTGGCCGGGTATGCTGCATGTGGCCGGCTTTGAGCAGCCCAACAAGATATTCGTCCATGGATTCCTTACCGTAAACGGCGAGAAGATGTCCAAGTCCAAAGGTACGTTCGTGAACGCACGCACGTATCTCGACAATCTGCCGCCCGAAGCGTTGAGGTACTACTATGCGGCGAAGCTTGGTGGCACAACCGACGACATGGATCTGAACCTTGCGGACTTTGTCCAGCGCGTGAACAGCGACCTTGTCGGAAAGATCACAAACATAGCCTCTCGCGGAGGGCAAATGCTCCAGAAGCGTCTGGAGGGACGTTTGGGTCGTCTTGACGAGGAGGGACGCGCATTGATTCAAAAGTGTCGCGATGCATCCGAGACGATTGCGAAATTCTACGAAGATCGCCGCTTCAATCAGGTTATCGTCGAGATATGCCGTCTTGCCGATGCTGCGAACGAATACTTCGACCGTCGCGAGCCGTGGAAGACGGTTAAGATCGACGCCGAGACTACCCGCACAACTCTGACTGCCGCGCTTAACGCATTTCGTCTAATAGCAATCTACCTTAAGCCCATACTGCCCGCCTACGCCGACAAGGCCATGAAGCTATTTGGCGAAGCGGAATGGAATTGGGCCAGCTTGAACGAAACGCGAGAAGCCTGCGCTCTTGGGCAATACGAGTATCTTGCGAGCCGCATAGAGACCGCGCAGGTGGACGCGATGATCGCCGCCGCAAAGGTGAAGCCTGGGGAGTCGGGTGAAGTCAGCCATGAGTCAAGGGCGAGCAAGAACAAGGGCAAGGAAGGAACGGACGGTGACTCTGGAGCCCCTACACCCCAGCCCACTGATGTGCCGTCTTTGAAGGCTGAGATAGCCTTCCCCGATTTTGAGAAGCTCGATCTGCGTGTTGGCGTGGTCGAAAGCTGCGAAATCGTGCCGAAGAGCTCCAAGCTGCTTAAGGTCGTGCTTGATGCGGGCGGCCTCGGCAAGCGCACGATATTCTCTGGCATACGCGGGGCATATCCCGATCCTGCCGCGCTGGTCGGCAAGGAAGTTGTATTTGTCGCCAACCTTGCGCCAAGAAAGATGTCCGTCGGAGTCTCCGAAGGAATGATCCTTTTCGCCGGCACGCCAGGCGTGGGCGGCGGTGTGGTTTCGCCTGTCTCTGCTGCAGGGGCGGGTGCAGCGGTTACCTGAAACTGACGGAGGTCCTTGTGACTCAGGCACTGTCAATCATAATGACGTTTGCTTGGGCTGCTGCGGCAGTCGGTCTTGCATGGTATGTGGCTTCTGCTGCGTCGGAAGTCACATATGTCACGCTTGCCGACGGCCGCCGTCAAACGAGGTCTCTGCCTGTTCTGTTCAAGGTTCTCTTGCCGTTCGTGGGCAACCTTGACGCGCTTATGGCCAGGCCCTCCTTCGCAAAGCGCATATCCGCATTGGATAGGATGCTGGTGTCTGCCGGGTTCGAGGGGCTTCTTAACGGACGCGAGTTCGCCGCCCTTGAGGTGTTGTGCCCGCTGGTTACTGGCGCTGTATGGTGTGCGGCGATAGCATTGCTGGGCACGGTATTGCCAGAATCCATCTTTGCGACGTCGGGCTTGAACATATGCATCGTCGGTGTCTTGATTTTCGCGGTGATGCCTCGAATATGGCTGCGCAGCGAGCTGAAGCGCAGGCACTTTTCCATAATGAAGGCGTTGCCGTTCGTGCTGGATCTCCTCACTCTCAGTGTCGAGGCGGGCATGGACTTCATAAGTGCGCTTCATCGCAATTGCCAGACGCGGCGCATGGACGCCCTCAATGAAGAGCTTCTGCGGATGGTGCATGAGATACAGCTTGGTGCATCAAGGCGAGAGGCGTTGCGCGCAATGGCGGACCGGGTCGGACAACCAGACCTGCGCAGTCTAGCCCATGCGCTGGTGCAGGCTGACGAGTTCGGCGTTTCCATTGGTGCGATACTGCGCATACAGTCCGACCAGCTTCGCAGCAGACGTTTCGACCGTGCCGAGAAGCTGGCGGCCGAGGCGCCAACGAAGATGCTGGGGCCTCTGATGTTGTGCATCTTTCCGTCGGTTTTCATAGTAATTCTCGGGCCAATTCTAATGCAGGCGTTAAACGCATTGATGTGACATGAAACGACCAGAACTATTAATCGAGACGGGTGAAATGTCCGGAAAGCGCTTCAAGGTCGGCGACGCCGGCCTAAGGCTGGGCAGGTCTTCATCCAACGACATTCGGGTTCCTGATGCGGCGCTAAGCCGCAACCATTGCCTGTTCGAGGCGTCTGGAGCGTCGTCCGTCCGCATTACGGACCTTGCCAGTGCGAACGGCACGATCGTCAACGGCGAACCTCTCGGAAGCGAAGCCGTGGAGCTCAAACCAGGCGACATCATCGAGATAGGCGATCTGCGTATAAAGGTGGTCCCGGCGGAGGGAGATGTTCCGCCTGCGCCAGCAGGGAGCGTAGACTTGGGATTCGGGTCGTCCTCGGATACCTCTGAATCGGCAGGCCCTTCTGCGGAGAGACCGTCGGGCAAGAAGCGCTCTCCCATTATGAATGTCTTGTGGGGCGTGGTTGCCGTTGTGCTGGCTTTGGCGATATATCTCGTGCTCGGCGAATCAAGTGGCGGTAGCGATACGCCTGCGCCGCTTGCTTTGGATGAAGCGGAGGAACGCGTTATAGAGATGCGCTATGAAAAGGTCGTGGCGACGGCGGATTCCATATTCCGCTATTACATGGTCCTTTCCGATGACAGTTCCCTCCGGGTGGTTATCGATGACGTTCCTGGAGAAAACCGCCATGTAGACCAAAGCCGCAAACTTGGCGAGCAGGCTCTTGCGAGACTTGGTGAGATTCTAGGCGATGCAGACCTTCGCACACTCGACAGCCAGTACGTTGGCCCCGATGTGGAGCCTCCCGAACTTCACAGCTGGAACCTTTCGGTTGTGTATTCGTCGCGCACGTATCGCATCTCAATCGTGAACACCACGGAGCCGGAGACGTTCAGGCGTGTGCGCGAAAAGCTGGAGGCCTTCACGAAAAACGAACTGGGTGTGTGGGCGATTCAGTGTTCGCGCGCGCAGCTTGAGGAGATGGCTGCGGAAATCGCCGAGACCGGACGCATGAAGTGGGAGGACCGTGATGTCGAATACGGCAATCTTGATGCGTCGGTGCGTGCGTATAGGGAAGCGGTGTTCTACCTTGATACGGTGAACCCCAAGCCGCCGGAGTATGCGGAATACAGGGAAGCGATGGAGCGTTCAAAGAAGGAGCTCGACAAGCGCTACTCCGACCAGCGCTTCAAGGCAGACCGCGCCTTGAACCTGTCCGACTGGGAGACTGCCCGTTCCGAACTGCGCATCCTGTGCCAGATGGTGCCGGACCGTGATGACGATCGCTACCGCGAAGCGTCAGCCAAACTTGTTGATGTTGAGCAGCGCATAAAGAATGGAGGCAGGTGACATGAAACGTTTTGCCCTGGTGGTGGCGGCTTGTCTCGTCAGCCTTTTGGCGTCGGCTCGCCAGAACCATATGACGCGCGTGGACATAACGAGCCAGCCGGAACGCGCGAGCGTATTCGTAGACGGCAAGAGCTACGGTCTGACGCCAGTTACTCTTTTCGACCTTGAGCCTGGACGCCACCGCGTCAAGTACCGCATGAATGGCTATGAGGAGAGCGACAGCTACATATTGGTCGAGGACGGCAGGCCCTTGCAGCACAGCTGCACTCTTGAGCCGGAGAAGGGCATTCTTCTGGTGAAGAGCGAGCCTTCGGGGTGCGAGATAACGCTCGACGGCGTGGCCATGGGTCTTACTCCGCGGCTAATCACGACCATTGATGCGAGAAGTGTGCACAAGATGACTCTCCAGAAGACGGGCTACAAGGCCGCGACTTTTGACGTGAAGTTCAATGGGCGCACGCCTCTCGTTAGAGACGAGACCCTTATGCTCGACTCTGGCGTGCTGAAGATAATCTCCGAACCGTCCGGAGCGGAAGTCACCGTGAATGGAGTCGTGCGCGGCAATACACCTATCCTTGTATCGGATGTGCCAAAGGGACGCGCAACGGTCAAGTTCAGGCTTGCTGGCTTCAAGGACGAGATCATATCCGATCTCATGGTAGGAGCGGGCGATCACCAGACGGTGTCGCGCGTGCTGGAGGGATTGCCTGGAACTCTGTCGCTTACCTCCGTGCCGGAAGGGGCCCGTTTCTACGTAAATGGCGAGTATCGAGGCAGGAGCCCGCTTGTGCTATCCGGCTTGCAGCCCGGCGATTACGAGGTTCGCGCTGAGAACGAGGGCTTTGGCAGCGAGACGAGGATCGTCAAGGTCATGAACGGGGCGACGCCGCGCATGGAGTTCAGGATGTCCAACGTCATGGGTAGGCTGGAGGTAAAGTCCTCGCCGTCTGGTGCGCAAGTGTACTTTGACGGACGGCTGATAGGCACGACGTCCACTGATGATCCGGATGCCGAGTTCAGCGACAAGCTCATGATCGAGAACGTACTTGAGGGCGAGCATGTGCTGGTCGTCAAGAAGGACGGCTATGCGGAGCAGACGCGCCACCCCAAGATAAAGAGCAACAAGACCTCTAAGGCCAACGTCAGGCTAAGACGCATATTCAAACCCGACATAGAGATTGTGACTGACACCGGTGTATATCAGGGCATTTTGGTGAGCAACACGCCCGATTACATCTTGGTTGAGGTCAAGCTTGGAATACAGAGAAGCTTTCCGCGTGCGGACATAAGGAAGGTTCGCTTCCTCGGCGGCAAGACCGGCAACGTCGAATGAGACGCAGGTTGGATGTCCTTATGGTGGAGCGCGGCTTGGCCGAGAGCCGCACTCGTGCCCAGGCGCTTGTGTTGGAAGGCAAAGTGCGTGTCGCTGGGCAGGTCGAGCGCAAGGCGTCCCGAACCGTAGACGAGAGCCTTCAGATAGAGGTGGAGTCTCCGCCTCGATTCGTGAGCCGTGGCGGGGAGAAGTTAGAGGGCGCGTTCATGGAGTTCGGGCAAGGATCGTCCGCGGCGGTTCCCCTGGATGCAAATGACCGCATTTGCCTTGATGTAGGCAGTTCAACCGGCGGCTTTACGGATTGCCTGCTGCAGCACGGAGCACGGCTTGTGATGGCTGTGGATGTTGGGACCAACCAGCTTGCCTACAAGCTAAGGGCCGATCCGCGTGTGTGGGTAAAGGAGAACTTCAATGCTCGGTACATGACCGCGGCCGATCTGCCGGAAACACCAGAGATCGCAGTTACCGATGTTTCGTTCATATCGCTAAAACTTATACTTCCACCGATATGCGACGTGTTGGCGCCAGGAGGTCTTGCGGTAGCGCTAATAAAACCGCAATTCGAGGTAGGTAAGGGCAAGGCCCCAGGCGGGCTTGTGCGAGACGAGGCCTTGCGCATCGAGGCGCGCGACGGAATAGTTGAATTTGGAAAAGGTCTTGGCCTTGAGCTTCTAGGGTTGGCCGAATCGCCGATACGCGGACGCGAGATGGGCAACATCGAATATCTTTCATATTGGCGCAAGCCGAGTATCTGACATAGGGGGCCGTGAACTTCATTCATCCTTTTGTTGCGTTGAATGCAGGATGTTTGCAGATTTGATATAATATGCGCCAAAAGTGGTGTCGTGCCGTATGACGATTTGAGTTTTAGGCAACGCTATCCGCTTGTCGACATAACCGAGGAGAAGCTTGCATGAAAACTTTGACGAATGTTGTGTTTGTGGCACTCATGGCCGCTGTCCTTGCTGGATGTATATACAGTGGCGGCAATATCGCTCATTTGCAAAGAGCTGCGGAGCGTGGGGATTCGGCTGCGCAATGCGACTTGGGCATTTGCTATCTGGGTGGCACAGGCGTGGAGTCGAACGAAGTGGAGGCTGTGAAGTGGTTTCGCATGTCGGCGGAGCAGGGCAACTCCGACGCCCAGTGTTGGTTAGGCTGGTGCTATGCGCACGGCAACGGCGTTGAGGTGGATGCGGACGAGGCTTTGAAGTGGTTTGTCCTTTCTGCCGGACAGGACAACGCGGACGGTCAGTATTCCGTGGCCTTGTGCTTTGTCTCGGGTATGGGTGTCGAGTCTAATGCGAATGAGGCGGCCAAGTGGTTCGCAAAAGCGGCTGAACACGGATACGATTGGATGCAGCTTGAGCTGGGCGATCGCTACTCTTTAGGCAAAGGCGTCGAGAAGAACCCAACAGAGGCCGTAAGATGGTACCTTAAAGCCGCAGAAGGCGGCTATGCCGATGCGTTTGCCAGATTGGGAGGCTGCTATTATGAAGGCAATGGCGTTGAGAGCAATCTGGAGGAGGCGAAGAAGTGGTATGGCAAAGCCGCAGAGAATGGAGTTTTGGATGGATTTCGCGGAATGTTCCTGTGCGACTTGACCAGCGGTGTCTATTCGCACAAAGACGATTCGAACGAGGCCGCTGAGGCGATGGCGCGTCTGAAGGCATCTGCGGAAGATGGCGATGCAGCCGTGCAATGCGAACTGGGCGAACGCTATACATACGGCAATGGCGTCGATGTGAATTTTGCCGAGGCTTTGAAGTGGTTTCGCAAGGCGGCGGATCAGGGTTTTGCACATGGACAGCTTAACGTCGGATGGTGCTATTTCTTGGGTTTGGGCATGGAAGTGGATGCAGTCGAGGCGGCCAAGTGGTTCCGCAAGGCGGCGGAGAGTGGCGATCCTGATGCACAGTTCATGATGCATGTCTGCTGCAATTATGGATTGGGCTTGGACAAGGATGTCGCCGAAGCCGATAAATGGCTACGTGTCGCCGCGGGGAACGGCAATAGGGATGCCGCCGCGTTGCTGGACAATCTCTGAACGACAGACGAATGCGAAGTCCGTTTCTGATTTTCGCCATGGCCTTTGTCCTGGCCATGCCTTTGCATGTAGCCTTCGCGGCTGCTGCTGAAGGTGCGGTTGTTTGGCGGCTGCGGTACACCGAGGACTTCAAGGGCCGCCAGCTCAACAAAAAGCTGTGGACGCGCATAGACGCAGGAAATTCCGATTGGAACAGGAACATGTCCACGAGGGCCGACCTTGTAGTCGTCAAGGATGGACAGCTCAGCCTATATGGAGTAAGAAATACCGACTTTGGCGAAGACGCTCGGCGTGTGCTTACCGGAGGGGTCATGACCAAAGGCCGTTTCGCAATGAAGTACGGCAAGGTCGAGATACGGTGCAAGCTGATGGGACAGAAGGGCGCCTGGCCCGCGATATGGATGATGCCCGAAAGACCTGTCGAGAGTTGGCCGCACTGCGGCGAAATAGACATAATCGAGCGGCTCAACTTCGATGGCTTCGTATATCACACGGTGCATTCAGGATGGACTCAAGCACATCCAAACGATCCGCCAAGGGGCGGCAAAGGCAAGATAAAGCCTGATGACTGGAACGTATTTGGACTCGAATGGACGCCCGAAAGGATCGTCTGGCTGGTGAACGGCAAGCGAACCCACTCCTACGCCAGGAAGAGCGGCGGTCCTGAGCGTTATCCCTGGACCACGCCTTTCTACCTTATGATCGACATGCAGCTTGGCGGAGGCTGGGTGGGAGAAGTGGACGAAAGCACCCTGCCTGTAGCGATGCATGTTGACTGGATAAAGTTCTATTCGGGCTCGCGCGACGGCAAACAGTTCAGCGAGTTTGTCCGCCCGTGACCTGCTTGGCAACTTGTGCGTTGCGAGATGCTGTGGTATAATTTGCGCTGATGAAGCGGTAACCGGAAAGTCCTGTGCAAATCAGGCGCTGTCGCGCAACCGTAAAAGTCGGAATGCGGGCCGTTTCCTTAACTTCAAGTACTCTCGCATGAGGGGGAAAGGGTAGGTAGAATGAACGCAATCGTCATCGCAGCCGCTTTGGCGGCGACGAATTATGTGGCGCAACTTGCGCCGGTGGTTGTTGAGGCATCGCGCTTGGGAAAGTCGCCAATGGACATCCCGGCATCCGTCGAGGTGATAGGCCGCGACGAAATTGCCTCCAGCGGAGCGCGGGACGTTGCCGACCTTCTGCACAAGCAGTTTGCGTCCCTCGACCTCGCCCACCTTGGAGCAAACAATCCCGCGCTCACGCAGATCGCTCCGCGCGGATTCGGTGAGAACGGATTTGGACGGCTTCTTGTGGTGGTGGACGGCGAACGCCTAAACAGTCCCGACATGAACTCACCCAACCTCGCGCAGATCGGCCTTGGGTCAATCGAGCGAATCGAGATACTTCACGGCTCACAGAACGTCCTTCACGGAGATGTCGGTTCGGCCGGGATGATAAACATAATAACCGATCCGGACGACTGGAGAACGCACGGCAGCATCGAGCTTCACGGCGGAAGCTGGAATACTTTTGGCGCAAGCGCTTCCCTGCGCGGTGGCGACGAGGAGAGCGGTGCACGTTGGTGGACTCATGGCGGATGGGACCATTCCGATGGGTATCGCCACAACAGCGGCTTCGACATATATTCCGCCGGAGGTGGCTTTCGTCATGAATTCGAGAACGGTTCCTATCTGAGACTTTCGGCTTTCTACTCCGACGCCGACAGCGAACTGCCGGGCTATCTATCCAAGGCGCAGTGGCGTCGCGACGCCAAGGCGTCGGACGGCTACGACGACTTCTACCGCCGCACAACATATGGGCTCAACGCAACGGTCAGCTGCAACGTTGACGACGAAAATACTCTCCGCCTTGTGCAGACGCTTTCCCGGCGTCACCTTCAGAGCCGTGGCTACGGGTATTGGTACACAGACTACGATATCTATTCCTACGGGTTCACCCCGGAATGGATCAACACCGCCAGACTCCTTTCTTTTGAAAACGAGTTTATCCTAGGTGTGACTTTCCGGTATGACCGCAACGACGCCGCCAACTGGGGACGCTCTTCATACGGGTTCAGCCGTTCGAAATACGCATATGACCGTCAGACCATGGGCTTCTATGGACAAGACACCTTGCATCTTACGGACAACATCGCAATCGAGGTCGGGGGCCGTTATGAGCGCAGTTGGAACAAGTGCACCATGGCCGCGTCGCCGCGTCGTGCCTACGATCTTGTCGCATTCGATGCCGCGCTCCTTTTCACGCCTGCCGACGGGCTTAAGACGTACTTCAAATATTCCAATTTCTACCGCATGCCGTTCATTGACGAAGTGGCCTTCCACTCGCGTGACGACCTGCTTTCTCCAGAGCGCGGATTTCGAGTCGATGTTGGATTCGAATGGACCGCCCTCGAAGAGTTCTCGTTCGCGGGCAATGCCTATGTGTCGCGGACTAAGGACGAGATATTCTACAATTCGCTTTATCCATACTCCAGCTTTGGCTGGCTGTACTATGGCGACAACGAGAACTCCCCGTCGCCGGTGATGCGCGAAGGTTTCGATCTGCGCATCGGCTGGGAGCGTGACAAGGTCGCCGGTTTGACGGTCGCATACAGCTTTGTCGACGCCGAGTTCGATGGTGGTGATTACGACGGCAACGATGTGCCGATGGTCGCGGCTTCCGTTGTATCGGCAAACGGCCGCGTATGGCTTTGGGATGAATGTTTCGTGTTCGGTTCTTACCGCTTCCGGACAAAATGCCGTTCCACTTCCGACTTCAGAAACGAGTACGGCTATATTCCAAGTTGCGGAATTTTCTCCCTTGGCCTCCAGTATTCACCGTCGTTTTGCGGAATGGAGGGGCTTAAGTTCTCTTTCGTCGTGGACAACCTTTTCGACAAGGAATACTGCGACTATGTGACGTACGGCGCAAACTACTGGCCTGCGGCTGGTCGCAGCTTCATGTTCTCCGTGCGTTATGAATTCTGAGTTCCCGCATTGATTCTGTTGATTTGATTTCGCCCTAGGGGACTTTTCGTTTTCCCGTAGGGAAGTTTTGCTGTCGCCCTAGGGTCTTTTTCGTTTGCCCTAGGGACTTTTTTGCGCTGACGCGCGTCAGCGTTGGATTGGGATCGAAAAGCTGACCCTAGGGGGTCGCGGTCGAAATACCCCCTAGAGGGAGAGCACGCAGGTTAGGGGGTAGCACCGTGCTACTCCCTAGGGTGCGCCGCGCGAGGCCCTGGCTTGCATATCGCCGGTGCCTAAGTGTCTGCGGATGTGAGGGCTCACGCGAAGTTCGCGAAGGTCGCAAAGGTTTTGATAGCTTCGCGTGGGTGGATGGGATCCGACGAGCTGGCTCAAGAGCGTCAGCGCGAGTCCCCGCATGTCCTTTTAGTGGCTTCCCTTTTGTGCTTTGGATGTGGTATAATATGGGCGGAAGGCGAAAGGGGCGAAGTGGCATTGCCTTTGGACATAGACGACTTGATTCATCAGCGCAGAGTGAAATATGCGCGGATAGAATACAAGAAGGACTGGAATCCTGAAAAGGTTCTCCATTTGCTGTGTGCATTCGCAAATGATATCGACAATTGGGGATGCGGGTACATCACCCTTGGTGTGGAGGAGAAGAATGGTATGCCCGTGTTGCCGCCGAAAGGAATCCGAAAGGAGTCGGTTAATGCCGTAAACAAGGAGCTTCTAAACGCCTGTAACTTGATTGAGTGGCGTTACGTTCCCGTCGTATCACATGAAGTGTATGACGGAGTGGACATTCTCGTCTTGTGGTGTCCGGCAAGTGCCGTGTGTCCGCACAAGTGCCCTGTTGTAATTGCAAAGAACGCAAAGAGCGAAAGGCGTACTACATTCGCAAGGCCAGTTCGACAATCAAGGCCAATGCCGCCGAAGAACCGGATAAGACAGTGCCACTTGTGTTGCTGGAATGCAAATATCGGGTGCAGACAGAAAATGTCGACGCGCTTGAATGGTTGTGCATAGGAGATGGTCGTGCGGTGTTCAAGGTCGTCGATACGGAGAAACTAGCAAGCTCGCCAGTCTTTGGGAATCAATCTTAAATGTGCAATGAAGTTTAAGAAAAAAGGGAGTGAGAACATGAACAGAAACATTCTTGCACGACTATTAACTTGCGCAACCGTGTTCGCCGCCGCGATGCCGCTCGTGGTCTCGACGGATTCAAATGGTGCCTGCCCCCATGGTCAAATTTGCCAGGCGCATGACTACGTAAAGTTCTGGAAGGTCGGAAAACTCAACCACAACAAGGAAGTCGAGCGCAGCATCGACTGGCCGAAGTTCCGTGACGACGCCACCGCGCTTCTTGAATCGTTTGGAAACAAGTGTTATAGCAAGGATGACCTGCGCAATGCGGTTTGAATCAAAGGAAGAGGTCTAGGTCATGGACGGATCAGGCAATAGCTTTTCTCAACTTAACTCCATGGACGTGCAGTCTTTCTTGATTGATCATCTTAGTATGTCTGACGGCACTGCTCCAGGTTCATGCGTGTATCATTATACGACTGCAGATGTGCTTGAGAGATTTCTTGCTGATGATGGCGATTTCCTTTGCACTCATTGTAGATCGCTCAATGACGGTGGCGAGTTTCTTCTCGGTGCTGGCCATTTTGTTGATTATATGAAGGACAGAAAATGGAATCAAGATTTGATGGCAAGAGTCATACAACAGATCAGTGGATTTGCTCAATATGACTTGTCTATGCCCTGGATATTTTCCTTCTCATGGTATAATGATTCTTTGTCTCAATGGGCAAGTTACACTGACAGGATAGATGGTGGATATGCAATAGGATTCTCTGTCAGTAAATTGATACAATTAGTGATGGCGCGCACAGATAAAGCAAATGCAGATAACAATTATCCGGTTAGCACTTTTTATCTCCCTTGTGTTTATGTTGGTATAGACGATGTGTTTGCTGAGTTTGATAAATTTTTTCATGAGCACATGATTTCCGGCGATGTTAATTCTGCACAAATAGACGATCACCTTGTCACCGAAGTTATGTGCAAGGCTCTTATGGTAGCGGCAGTCGTTAAAGATCGATCATTTTTCATGGAAGGTGAATCGAGACTGGTAATATCGGCAAATTCCGAAGAGGCGTATAAGCGAATTAAGTCGATAGGAGGTCGTGCGCGTATGCCGACATTCGTCAAAGAAGATGTCGGTCCATTGCGTGACATGATATGTTCTGTGATAATATCTCCACACGGCAAGCGAGATTCTTTGTTTGTAAATGCGCTCAATTTAAAGCGAAAGTATAATTCCACGTTTAATATCAAGTTCAGTTCCTCTCCGTATCGAGGATGATATCTGAAGTGAGAGTCAAATGAAACTCTATTTGAAAGGATCGAATCATGAAAAAGATTATCACAATAGGCATCATTGGAATGGCTTCGGGGATTTATCCGGCCACACAGACAATTGATGGCATTACATGGACTTACACCGTTTCGAGCCGTCAAGCAGTGCTTGGCGGAGGCTCGTACACATCGCCTGCGATACCTACTTCAACTATTGGCACAATTAGAATCCCCTCCAACCTCGGCGGCTATCCTGTGACGCGTATTGGTCAGTATGCATTTGATGGTTGTATCGGCCTAACACGCATAATTATACCAGACTCGGTGTCAAGCATTGAAAATTTTGCTTTTTATGAATGTAGCGGGCTTACCAGCATAAATATCCCAGATTTGGTGACTCTTATCGGCGATTATTCGTTTTATGGGTGCAATAAATTGACAAGCATACAGATACCTAACTCTGTGACGGATATAGGTAAATTTGCATTGTGTAGTTGTAGCAAGCTAAGCAATGTCACAATAGGCGGAGGGGTCAAGAGCATAGGTAATTCAGCTTTTGGCGGTTGTAAAGCTTTGCGTTCAGTTGTAATACCAGATTCCGTTGTCAGGATCGGGGACTCAGCTTTTTCATCTTGCGTCAATCTAGTTGATTTAATAATTGGGGATGGAGTGACTAGTGTTGGAAGTTATGCGTTTGACGGTTGCAATAGCTTGAAGAATGTTGTTTTGCCTCAAAAAGTTTGTTCATTACATTTGTCTTCTATGTTTCCCGATTCATATGATACTATTACAAACATTGTAGTTTCGGATGAAGTGACGAGTATAGGGGAAAGAACTTTTAGTGACTGTAAAGCGCTATTAAATGTGTCGATCCCATCCTCTGTTGCAAGTATCGGGGCAGGGGCATTTTATAATTGCATTAACCTAACTGGCTTGATTATACCTGACTCGGTGAAACGTATCGGAGCTGGGGCATTCGATAATTGTATGTCGCTTGCTGATGAGAATGGATTCATAGTTGTACAAGGTGTTCTCTATCGTGGATATTGCGGCAACAGTGACGATATAACCGTTCCTGTCAATGTTACGAGCATTGGGGATAAAGCATTTTATGGGCACAAAGCATTGAAGTATGTTTCATTGCCTAATACGGTTGTCTATGTTGGTGATTCAGCGTTTTACGGATGTAGCGGACTTACGAGTGTGACAATCTCAGAAAGCGTTACGAACATCGGGGCATCTGCGTTCTACGGATGTAGTGGCCTTACGAACGTGACGATACCGAAGAGTGTGACGAACATCGGGGCATCTGCGTTCTACGGATGTAGCGGCCTTACGAATGTGACGATACCGAAGAGTGTGACGAGTATCAGTAATAATGTATTCTACAACTGTAGTGGATTGAGAAGTGTCGAGATCCCGCAGTGTGTATGTTCGCGGTCGTTATCTTCTATATTTCCTTCTGCATATCAGTCTATAACCAATGTAGAAATTTCTGCTGGTACGACCCGGATTGTTGATTTTGCTTTGTCTGATTGTACAAATTTAATAACTGTAAATATTCCAGACTCTGTTACGAGACTTGGTGATTTTGTGTTCAAGGATTGCGCTTCTTTGACAGATGTACACTTTGAAGGGAATGCGCCAGATACTGGCAGTAACATTTATTGGGGAACGCCTCGAACTCTTGTCTCGTATGTGCCGAACGGGAGTGTCGGCTGGGCAGGAGGAGTGTCGGACGAACTGCCAGCGACATGGAACGATCGTAAGATTTCATGGATAGTTCAGGAGTCAACCATTTATACCGTGACGTTTGATGCCAACGGCGGCACAGGCGGTTGGAGTCGGTCGATGGACTACGGTGCGGTCATTGTTGCGCCGACAGTGGCGCGCGAGGGATACACGTTTACGGGCTGGTCGCCTGCCGTTCCGGCAACAGTCCCTGCGGCGGATGTGACTTATGTCGCGCAATGGACGAAGCTTCCTGATATAGACCCAGACCCGACGCCGGATCCTGATCCGACACCAGACCCGACGCCCGAGCCGGGAGAAGTGCCTGCGCTGTTCGAGGAGGTCGATGGCGCGGTGCCTGCTGATGCGGCGAGCGAGTACAACGGCTACTTGTACGACGAGAAGAACGGTGCCGTGAAGGGCACGATCCAGGTCAAGGTCGGCAAGCCCGGCAAGAAGGACGGCAAGGCCGCAGTAAAGGCTACCGTCGTCGTCGGCACCAAGAAGTTCACGCTCAAGGGCTCCGACAAGGGCAAGGCGGAAATCTCTTCCGATGGCCCGACCGTGATCGAGCTTGTCGGCGGGGAGGCGTGCGAGATAACGCTCGGCGCGGACGGGATATCCGGCTACTACGGCCCGTACCTTATCGACGGCTCCCGCAACTTCTTCGCGTCCAAGGACAAGGGCGAAGCGGCGGACGCCAACGACGCCATCTCCAAATGGCTAGGCTCCCTGATGGTGATCTGGGACGACGGGTCCCTCAGCGTCGGCATCGCTACGAAGGGGAAGGTGAAGGTAAGCGGCACCCTCACCAGCGGCACCAAGGTCTCCGCAAGCACGGTGCTGCTCGTAGGCGAGGAGTGGTGCTGCGCCTCCGTCGCCGCGCCCAAGGCGAACCTCTCGTTCGTCATATGGCTTTCGCGCGACGGCAAGACCGCGAAGGTGGAGGGCCTTGGCGAGGACGTCATGGTAGGCCGTGCCGGAAAGCTTGCCGACGGCGCGGCGTTCCGTGTCCCGACCGACGCCAAGCTCTGGTCGGCTATACCCGGCAAGGTCCTCACCGAATACCTGCCAAGCCATGTCCCAGTGACGAAGAATGGCGCGAAGTGGACTCTTCCCAAGGCCGGCAAGATATCGATGAAGAACGGCGTCATCGACGACTCGAAGGCTGGCGAGAACCCGTCGGGCCTGAAGCTCACGTACAAGGAGAAGGACGGCTCGTTCAGCGGCTCCTTCAAGGTCTACGCCGAGAGCGGCGGCAAGCTTAAGGCGACGACGGTGAGCGTTACGGGATTCCTGCTCGACGGCGTCGGCTACGGCACTGCTACGATCAAGAAGCTCGGCAGCGTGGCGGTCACGATAGAGTGATTCGGCTGTGAATCGTTTTGGGGACGGTCCCCGCATTGATTGGGGAAATGGGTAATGGGTAAGATTGATGCGTTATTGCGTGCAAGGACCGCATTTGATATAATTGTCGCATGAAAGCATTTGTCATATCGATGGATAACGAGGCGCAATGCGTCATCGACAACCTGGTCGACGCTGTTGAGGCGTGCGAGTTCGGTCGCCGTGTGGTTCGCGGCAAACTTGGCGGAGAGGCGACAATGGTTGTCGTGTCCGGCATAGGCAAGTCCAATGCCGCCGCCGCAACGCAACTCGCCATACAGAACGGGGCGGACGTCATTATCAACATCGGCGTAGCGGGAGCGCTCGATTCTTCAATAGAAGTCGCCGACATATACGAGGTCGACAGCGCTGTGCAGTACGACTTCGATCTTTCCGCCGTCAACGGCACCATGGTCGGCACGCTGGACGAGCGCTCCACTCCATACATACCGCTTTCCGTCACGGGCATGTATCCGGCAAAGTCCATCGGCACCGGCGACAAGTTCAACGACAGCGACGACGACAACGATCTGCTTATGAACGTTCTTACGTGTGCGCTGCGCGACATGGAGTGCGCGGCGGTTGCACATGTGTGCGAGAGGGCCGGCGTAAGATGCGTCGCGTTCAAATGCATCACGGACGTCCGCGGAAAGGGCGCGATGACCGGGCAGTATGTTGACAACCTGAGGCGCTGCCTTGCGAAGCTCACTGCGGAGGTCCCTGCTATTTTTGCGCATGTTTGAGGCCCGCGGCTACATGTTGGACGTGAGCCGTGATCGCGTCCCCACGATAAAGACTCTGCGCGAGATAGTCGATCTTCTCGCGCGGTGTCGCTATAATCAGTTTCAGCTGTACACGGAGCACACTTTCGCATACTCCGCCCATCCGGAGGTGTGGGAAGAGGCCGATCCGCTTACGCCTGCCGAGATACGCAAGCTTGACGCATATTGCGAAATGCAGGGCATAGAGCTTGTCGCGAACCAGAATACATTCGGCCACATGGAGCGGTGGCTGTCGCATCCGAAATACAATCCTCTTGCGAAGTTTCCCAAAGGCGGAGCGGTTACGCCATGGGGGGCGGTGAAGAAGTTCCCCACCACTCTCGACCCGTCCAACCCCGGTTCCATCGAGCTGATAAGGTCGCTGTTCGACGAGCTTCTTCCCAACTTCACTTCGCCGCTCGTGAACATTGGTTGCGACGAAACGTTCGAGATATCCGATCCGGAAGAATATCTGGGCTTTATGCTCAAGGTTTGCGATGCGGCGCGAAGCCACGGCAAGCGCCCAATGTTTTGGGGCGACATAGTCGTTCGCCATCCCGAACTCGTGCCGCGCCTTCCGAAGGATCTTGTTGCGCTGGACTGGGGTTACGAGAGCGGTCATCCGTTCGATAAAGAGTGTGCCATGTTCAAGGCGTCCGGCCTTGATTTCTATGTGTGCCCGGGCACATCGTCTTGGAGGTCGCTGGGCGGTCGCATCGAGAACATGCGCGAGAATATGGAAGCCGCCGAGCGCGCAGGCAGGCTGCACGGCGCAAAGGGATATCTCGTGACCGACTGGGGCGACGAAGGCCACTGGCAGCCTCTTGCAGCATCGCTGCCCGGCATAATACTAGGCGGTTCGTTTGCCGTATCAGGTGCTAAAGCCGCCAAGATGGATCTTGAACTGGAGCTCGATCGCGTAATGGATGCGCCTCTCGGCGGCATTCTTCTGAGACTCGGCACACTCTATCTGAGAGGCAATGCGCTGAGGGCCAACTGCTCCGAGCTGTTCAACATACTCGCCAACGGGCACGGATACTCGCGGCATCCTGGTCTTACCCAAGGCGTGCTTGACGAGATTGGCGGCGTTGCTCATGGTTGCAGGATTGCGGCCGAGCGTTACGCCGACCGGAACGACTGGGCCAAGGAGATCGTCTACATGGCCGACCTTATCGACTGCGCGTGCCATAGACGCGACGAAGGTCGCCTGCGTGCGCTCAGGGATGAGCATGGTAGAATCTGGCGAATGCGGTCTCGCGAGGGCGGCAGGATTGATTCCCTTGCGAAACTCCCCCGTTTTTAGAAATTGAATTTTTCTTAAAATACCCCCTTGCGCACGGACGACCATTTTTGATATACTACCCCCTGCTTGACCAAATTCGGGCGTGGCGCAGTGGTAGCGCAGTTGACTGTTAATCAATTGGTCGCTGGTTCGAATCCAGCCGCCCGAGCCAATCAAGCGACGATCTTTGAAAAGTGGGAGTTGGAGATTGAAGAGAATTGCAACGTAACGAGATT
>CAMZEN010000050.1 GCA_947305775.1 uncultured Verrucomicrobiota bacterium | reverse complement strand
CTTTCATCTTCTTTCCCTAAGAAATCAATTTACAGAAAGAATTATACACTACCCGATTTAACCAGCGAGGTTTCAAAAGCTTTGCAAAGTTTGTCGAATGCCTAAGCTGCAAAATGAACAAGCAGTATGAGTCTCTATATCAGAGGTTGAAGGGACGGGACAAGAAGAAAATCTCTGCCCACTTCAACCTCTCACGGATAGGTCCGGCAACGGATGAAAAGACCTTGGAACATGCGGCTTCAGGATGAGGGAAAATTCTCTATTCCGACGATGAGTGTAGGGCGTGCTTCAGTGCTGGACTGATAGGGCGGAAATTCGGTGGTGATATCTACGCTTTTTTTGGTCGAAATCGAAACGGAGATACCAATCAAAATTGGATTTTCAAAGAGTTTGCCACTATGTCTAATGTCATGCGCAAGAGTTTTACGGGCGGATTTTCTGGACTTCCGGAAGTGGCTAAGTATGCCTCATTTGTCGACCCAACAGCGATTGGGTAAAGGATTGTTGATTCGAAGGTTTACACGCTATGCGATGGTTTGTGGGTATATGATCACCTTCCTCTCAAACCGAGACATCTATACCTCCTTTGTCTGCGGGATTGTGCCGCAGGCGAGGGAGCGATTGTGGATCGCGACATTCGCCTGTCGCACCCCGCATTGAGCTGCCTTCGGCACTCGCACTTCGTGCTCGGGGGATATGAAGGCGATCAGGTTGACCGACGAGCGTAGCGAGGAGCTTTCGCAAAGCGAAAGTCGCAAGAGTCCGAGCTGACATCAAGGACATGTATGTTGATTCTGGCAGTCGTGACATGGTGCCGTTTCTGGAGGTTTTAGACGGGATGGTGAAGCGCGGCGTCGAGGTGCGGCTTATCCATGCGAAGGACCCTGGACCGAACTGGCGCGACGACTTCGACCGCTATCCGACGCTCTGGACGGCGATGAGATTCGCCTGTCGCCGAAGGCGATCAGGTTGGCCGAATGAGCGAAGCGAATGAGCCGCGCAGCGGTCGCAAGAGCCCGAGCGGTCGCTGCGACTTTTGCGGCGACTGCCCAATCGCGCTTTAGTTTATGGGCATCAGGGGGGTATAAAATAGCCCATCTTCATCTCTATGTTCAAACCGATCTATGGCATGCGCAATCCGCTTAACTGTATTCCATGAAAAGCCTTCCGGAAAATTGCGGTCGGGGTCGCACCCTTTTTCAGCCAAGAAATCTCCTATTGCGTCAGCATCATCTTTACAGCCATAACTTTGATAAAATCTAATGGCAAACCAGTGCGCATTGTGTCCTGAATAATCCGCAGCCATCTTTACAGTCCCCGGATATCTCTCCTCGATGGCAGATATGATTTTCAACACATATGAAGGCCGAGATTCGGACAGAACGAGCAAAAGCAATTTATCTGGCGAGATTGCCTTGTTCAACCTCCTGTCGTTTCTGATTATATGCTCAAGTATATTGATCTTCTCGGTTGCAATGAGGTGCCTTATCAAAGCGATAGAAGTTTCTTTTCCATTTAGGGTCATGCCAATTTGGAAGGCGGCGACATCGTCCGTTTCAATTGCGCCTTTGGGCAGCCCTTTCGGGAGCCTGACGCGGTGACTGAACATTCTTGCCCAACAATCAAACGCATCCTTGAAAACAATGCCGGAGGAAATGTCGCGTTCCAGGTATCGGCAAATTGCACGAGAGATGGCCGCTCCTGAATTCAATGACACGTCGTTACGGCATGCTGTTGCAAAGTGATATAGCGAATATATCGCAGAATCATCGACTTCCTCCGGTAAGTTGCTCACGACCCAATTGATGAATTCTAGAATCCTTCTCCGTATATATGTATTTAGGTATCTGAAGTTGCCGAATGAAAGCGATGAGCAAAGTGTTGCAAGTTCGGAAAACACGGCCAAGTCATTGTCTTGAATTTCATTGAGCCCATTTTTGATTCTTCGGTCAAGGAAGTCGTCAATTTGACGCAATTGTTGATCAGCCAGTTTTATTGCCGCCGCAGTCTTTTTTATCGCTTCTGCTAGATTCTGAGTGGTCATTCTGTCGTCCCTTCTGACAAAGTTCTTTTGTTTTCTCATGAATAGCAATATTTATGCCAATATGAAAGTTGCGCAAATGGAAGAACAAGATGATTCACATTTTGCACAGGTGGTAAAATTTTGAATGGCGAGATGGCGCGAAAGCGCACTTCCGCCGCTCGAATGATGTTGGCACGGATGTTGCTATAGAGTGTCCACGAACAGGTAACCCAACAGGAAAGGATTGAAATGAAGATAGACGACAAGCGGTGGCGGCGGATACAGGCCTTCGTGCAGGAGGCCGGGATCGTTCTGGACTACCTTCACTGGCGCGTGCTTTGCAAGCGATATGGCGAACAGCCCGCTTCGGCCCTTTTTTCGATGACGGCGGACAGCGACGGCGAACTTACCGAGGAAATGGTTGTCGAGCAACTCGAGGCCATTGCGCGGCAGGCCCGGGCCGGATTCGTGGATGGCCCAGGCTTTCCGGTGTTCGCATCGCTTTCCAGGAGGGACCATGGAAGACAAACTGAACTATGAACTTCTGGAGTTCCGCGTCCGACCGGACGGTTCGACTCGTTTGCCCGTTTCTGGCCGAAGTCCCTGTTGAGGAAAGGCACGCTAAAGTAGGACATGGAAGCAAAACAAAATCAGAAGAAAAAACCAATGCAAAGATTCAAGAACAACATGAGCGACGGGTGGCTTTTCAAGCAAGAGCTGCGCCTTTTCAGGAACTTCATGCGAAACTGGAAGCGTGATGTCGATGACTGTGACTTTTTCGACATATTCGCCAACAGCAACAATACAACCGAGAATGAAGCCAAAGCGTTCCTCAAGAAATACTTTTCGCTTGAGACTTTGGCCAAGTGCGACTCTGTCTGCGTAGAGCGTGTGCGCAGAGAGGACGGAGAGGGGAGGATAGTGCATTTATCGTTGAGCCGCTGCTCGACGGATGGCCTCCTGCGCGAACTCTGGAACAAGGACAAGTCGAGCCGTGCACGCTGCCGAGAAATGCTTGAAGAATGGTGTGATGTTCTGGAAAAGCGCAAGTCGCGCACTTGCCGACGGAAAGATCCAATAGAGACTCGCATGGGTGAGATCTGCCGCGTTTTGAAGCTCAATGAAGTTGAGCGGGACATTCTCGTCTATGCGGCAGTACGTCTTATGACCTGCTTTGACGATTTCCCGGTAGGGAACACGAGCGGACGCAACGACCGGGCCATGTTCATAGCGATGGCCATAGACCGCCCATGCAGCATGGTGACGAATGCGCTGGCGGCGAATGAGAAGTTGAGAAGATATGAAGTCCTTGACAGCGATGGCGACCTTGAACGCAACAGTCCGTTCAGAAATTACCTCGACAACGGCGACGGAGAGATGCTTGAGGGGCAGTTCTACAAGAAGACACCGATTGATGACGCCCTGCCGTGGGACTACTACGGAAAGCTCGCGGAGGAGCATGGCGGAATTCTGCGGAGCATGATATCGTCCGCTAAGTCGGGCAAGCGCGGCGTGAACATTCTCTTCTACGGTGAGCCGGGAACTGGCAAGACGAGCTTTGCGAAGACGCTCGCAAAGGAACTCGGCCTTGATCTATTTGAAATTCGCCAAGGTGACCGCAATGGTGAACACAATTCTCCTCAAAGCCGAATGGCCGGCATCCGGATCTGCAACGATCAGGTGCCACGCGAGCGGAGCATGATAATGGTCGACGAATCCGACCAGCTTCTCCGCACGAGCATGGACTTCTTTGCGGCGTTGTTCGGTGGCATGGGGTCGTCGGGTTCCGAAAAAGGCGTGATCAACTCTATTCTCGACGAGACAAAACTGCCGACAATATGGATATCGAATGCCCCGGCAAGGGCGTTGGATGATTCCGTCCGGCGTCGTTTCGACTACTCGATCCGTTTCGACAAGCTCGGTGCGCGCCAGCGGTCGGCCATCTGGCGCAACAGCGTGAAGAAGTTTCGGCTTGAACGGCTCGTCCCCGCAGAGCTTGCCGAACAGTTCGCGCAGAAGTACCAGGCCAGCGCGGGCGGCATAGCGATGGTTCTTGAGAACGTCAAGCGGATGCGTCCGCGCAAGGACAAGGTAGCCGCGCTCGTCGAGTCCCTCATGAAACCACATTGCGAACTCATGGAGGCGAAGACGAAGGACGACGCCCTCATGCCGACGAAGGACTACTCCCTGGACGGACTGAACATCAAAGGGGATATCGCGCTCGACAGGATCGTGGAGGCGGTGCGGAATTTCAGGAACAGCAAGGAGGACGGGAACGATCCAGACCGCCCGCGCATGAACATTCTCTTATGGGGGCCTCCCGGAACCGGCAAGACCGAGTTCGTGAAGCATCTTGGGAAGACCCTGAACAGCCGCGTGGTCGTCAAGATGGGGAGCGACTTGCTGTCCTGTTGGGTGGGAGAGACGGAAAAGAACATCAAGCGAGCGTTTGACGAAGCTGAGGCGGACAACGCGATTCTGTTCCTTGACGAAATCGACGGCATCGTGCAGGATCGTTCCGGGGCGCAACGCAGCTGGGAGGTGACGCAGGTCAACGAGCTTCTCAACCGCATGGAAAACTTCAAGGGTGTTATGGTCGGGGCGACCAACTTCATGGACAACCTCGACGCTGCGATCATGCGAAGGTTCACGTTCAAGCTACAGTTCGACTACCTTGAGGCAGACGGCAAGCGCGCATTCTTCGAGCGGATGTTCAAGACACGCCTTGGTGATGCCGAGGCGATGCGGCTTGCCGCAATTCCAAACCTCGCGCCCGGCGACTTCCGCACGGTCAGGCAGTCGCTCTACTACCTTGGCGGCTCGGTGTCGAACGAGACCAGACTCAACGAGCTTGAAAAGGAATGTTCGCTCAAGAAAGGCGGCGGGCGTCGCATTGGGTTCTGATCGCCATGAAAAACTATCTTCAATACAAGGCAGTAATCTACTGGACAAACCTCTTGAGAAAGAGGGGGTCATACTGTATCAATCCTACGTTTTTCACCACTGCGCATGTGTTTCTGACACATGAATCCCTTGTGGCGAAACTTCGTGCGGAAATCCCAGCAGATTCTTTGCGCTGGTTGCAGGAGACGGCTCAGCCACCGTATCGGAATCGGCTTGAGATTGACGGGAAATTGGAAGATGTCCTTTGCGTGATATGGAATGCCCCGACATTGAGGCCAAAACTAAGAGATATTCTGGTCGTTGCCGCCGAGGGATGGCTGGCAGAAGCCGAGGATGAAGGTGTCGAACCGTCATCTTCCCCTAAGTCGGATGCGGCGCATGAGGTTGAGCGGTGCGTTGCTGAAGGACTGCTGGTTCCACCGGGACCATGTGCCACGCCCGAAGAGATGGCGGCATTTGTAAAAATGGCAGCGTTGCCAGTAAAGCCTGAAAGCACAGGCGCATCGGGAGTCAGCGATGAATAACGATTTGAACTATGAGCTTCTGGAGTTCCACATACGTGAGGCGGCGGGAGAGCTTGACTCGCTACTGAGCCGCATCCAGTTCATGCTTGGACGACTGGACAAGTCGGGCGATCAGCAAGTCGACGCATGGGGGAATCTCAACGAGGCCGGTCTTGAAGTGTCGCTTGCTCACGCCTATCACCATATGAATTTCGCATGGAATGTACGCAACAAGACGACAAAGGAGGCCGACAGGCATTTCGACCGCGACGAAAAGTTCCCGCGCCCGACCGAACGGTTCGACTCGTTTGCCCGTTTTTGGCCGAAGTCCCTGATGAGGAAAAGCAGGCGAAAGTAGAATTCCATGTCATACGCAGAAAAACATATTGCGCAAGAGGCGTTGCGTCTCGAACGGGCGGAAGCCTTCGTTGATGCCGACATGCGGCCTGAAATTCACCGCCAGCTTGTGGGTGAAAGCGAAAGAACGATGGCCGTTCATGCTTTGAACAGGCGTAATCTCGCAATGGCCACGGCAGCAGGAAGGATTTTCAGGAACGTTGACTGTTTTCTTTCTGGGCAGTCAAGGCGGGATGAATTCCCGGCACGACTGTTTTGGTCGTGTCCAGATGATGTCAGATGGCGTTTCTGCGCAGATGCCTTGCGCGACAAGCGTATTTCGCGTGCCACGAAAGCGCAGCTTGTTGCATGGATGATGTATTTGCCCGCGATGAACGCCCCCAGACGGAGCGAGGCGCTTATGCAGATTCTGGACGAGGACAGTTCTCGGATCAATGTTCTGTTTCCGGCGCTCCTTGCCCGTGTCGAATACTGCCACCGGCGACTCCAAGGCTGGAGAGATGTGGCCGTTTCGGCGGGAGAGGATGCCAATCCTGCGGCTTACAGCATCCGCTACACATGGGAAGAACGGTTTATAACTGCCGAAGAGGAGGCGGAAATGGCCCGTGACGATGGTGCGAGATTTGCGCTTGCCATGTCGCTTTCCGGGCACCGGATCAGACGGTCGCTGCTTCTTGGCCTGGCTTATGGGCGCAGATGGAATGTCCTGAAATTCCTGTATGAAACTTTTGACGAGTGTCAGCGTGTTTTGTCAGTGAACGAGATGATTTCAAGGATGTGTTCGGACGGGGAGATACACATTGAGGGCCACACGACGCCTTGGCAGATTGATGGTGACGGATACGCTTTCATGCATCTTCTTGAATCAATGAGTCCGGGATGCATGCGGAAGATCAGGGATCCATTCGGGAACAATCTCCTGTGGCAGACGTTCTTTCGCACTCAAACGTCGCATCGCGCAAGCAAGGCCTATCCGAAACTTGAGAAGATGCTTGTCGATTACGGTTGTGATCCACATGAAGTTACGAGCCTCGGCGTTTCCTGGGCAGATGTCGTTCGGGCGCAGTATGAGGCGGGCATCACAAAGGAAGTAAGAGATTTCCATTGGCATAAAGACAAGGAATACTCGAATCTGCGCGGATGGTTTAACGGACTTTTTGGCGCGAGAAAGAAGAATGTCAAATTATGAGAATTAAGCGGGAAAACTTGCCATTGATCCATCGCTATGCGGCACATGGCCGAATCGTCGTATTCGACACGGAGACGACCGGCATGACGAATGACGATGAAATTTGCCAGATCGCCGCCGTGGAGTATAAGCATGGTAGAGAGTGTCGGAACATGGCAGAATACCTAACGCCGGCTTGCCCGATGAATCCGTATGCAGAACAGGCGCACGGGCTTTCGCTCGACTTTCTGCGAAAAAATGGCGTCCCGCCAGCCGTCGGACTTGATCGTTTCTTGGAGGGGATGTGCTTCTTGTCGCGCATAATCTGCGCTTTGACATGAGGATGCTCAACAATGCCTGTGTCCAGTACGGCATTGAGCATGGCGGAGCTGCCATCGAAACATGCGACACCCTTGCGCTTGCGCGGTTCGCGATGCCCGACCTTGACTGCTACACGCTCGCCAACCTGAACCGCGACCCCAAGAAGGGGAAGCCGTTCAGACCCTCGGACTTCAATCCGTTCACTCCACAGCCGCCGAAGATAATCCTTCGCGGCGAGGAGATGAAGGAGGCGCTCAAGGCCGCGTTCTGCAGGGGAGATGCCAGATGACTGACATAGCGAGCGCCGCATACGCGGTCGAGAGGCTCAAGATCCTCGCGGAGGACATCCGCGAGGTTGCGGGGTGGCTGCGCGAGCACCACCGGGCGGAGTATGAAAGCCGGGAACGGCTGGGAATGCTGGAACACGCAGCGGGCGTGTTCCTCGAAGAGGAGAAATCGTCCGTCCCGTGACTGGGGCGGGTCAGCGGTAGACTTCGTCGTGCGTGCCGACATCGAGAAGATATATCTCGGAGTCCGTCAGCACAAGGCGGAGAACTATCCTGTACGAGTATGTGAGGCTTACGGCGTGCTTTCCGAGGTGCTTCCCCGAAAGCGCGTGGAGGCGAAGCTCCGGGTCGTGCGGATCGTTCTCCAACTTGTGAAGGACAAGAGAGAACGTGTCCGCGAGGTCGCGGTGCTTCTTGAGGAACTTCCTGGCCGTCCGCTTGAACGTGTCGGTCCAGATGAGCGAAAAAGGCATGGCGTCAATCCTCCAGGAGTTCCGCCATGAGCTCGTCCGCTGTCCCGCGCGTCGTGCGCCCTGCTTTTATGTCGGCTTCGGCTGCTGCGATTCTGGCGTCTGCCAAAGACTCCTCCATTTCGTGGAAGGCATCGGCGAACATTACGACGTATCGGGGGGCGTTGTTGCGGATTACATAGACGGGACCGGAGGCGAGGGAGTCGTCCAAAATGGACATCCCGCGTCTCTTGACTTCCTGTACAGGCATCGTTGTCATGTCTCAGTCCTCCATTGAGTGCTGTATTAGGTCTAAATTATACCATAATATTTGGTCTGAAGTCAATCTGGATCTGACGAAGGAAAGGAGATGGGTATGTCTGCGACTGCGAACATAAAAGCGGGGCGCGCATATGTCGAGGTGACCGCCGATTCCTCGAAGCTGCGCAAGTCTCTCGGCGAGGCGCAGGCGCAGCTCCGCTCCTTCTCCAAGTCCTGCACGGCGATGGGGCGCGAGATGCTGGCGCTAGGTGGCGCGATGTCGCGCGGGGCCTTGCGACTTTCGCGTTCCGCGAAAGCTCCTCGCTCCGCTCGTCGGCCGAAGATGTCGCAGGTCTCGGACATCCTGACAGCGACCGCGAACGGGTCTGCACAGACCTTGACCGACCTCTTCGAGGGACTCAAGATGGCGGGACCGCAGGCTGCGGCGGCAGGCGAATCGCTCGACGAGTTGTGCGCCGCCCTGGGAGTCATGGCCAACATGGGCGTCAAGGGTTCCCTCGCCGGAACGGCGCTTCGCAAGGCGTATGTGCAGTTCGCGGACGTGAAGGTTCAGAAGACTCTGCGCGAGGTCGGGGTCGAGGCGACGGATTCGAGCGGCAACCTCCGCAAGAGAATGCGCCGCGCCGAAGGCGTCGGGTAGCCGCGCAGTTCGCAATTGGCAATGTATATTATACACTATCCTGGCGGCATTGTGATATTCTTGCTTTTTTTCTCGTCCGATAATGAATGATATGTCTGCCGCGCCAAGTGACGTCGGATTTTTGGTAAAATATGTTCCCGAAAGGACATGGATTGACATCTATATGTTTGACACCGTAGAAGACTGCCTTGACGCGCTTAGGCGCGGGGAGATCGTGCTCGTGACTGACGACGCAGACCGCGAGAACGAGGGAGACTGCATCTGCGCCGCCCAGTTCGCGACGCTGGACAACGTGAACTTCATGGCGACGCACGCCCGCGGACTAATCTGCATGCCGATGAGCCGTCAGTGGTGCCGGAAGCTCGACTTGCCGCAGATGGTCGAGCGCGAAGGGCGCGGTGTGGTGGTGTATATGCGCCAGGAAGGGCGAGGGATCGGCCTCGCGAACAAGCTCCATGCGTACCGAAAGCAGGAGGAGGGGGCTCGACACCGTCGAGGCGAACGTGGCGCTCGGCTTCGCGCCGGATCTGCGCGACTACGGCGAAGGGCGCAGATACTCGAGGACATCGGCATCAGAAAGCTCAGGCTTATGACGAACAACCCGTGCAAGATTGCGGGGCTGGAGGGTTACGGACTCGTATTCCGGAGCTGGGCCGACCGCGAAGGTGCTCGACTGAAGGGCGCATAGTTGTTTGCGCCGCAGTTCTGTTTTTTGGTATAATGCTGGAAGAAGAAAAAAGGAGTGTTGTCATGGGTAAGTATAGGAAAAGTCTGCACACATGCATCAAAGGAGCGGTCTTGGCATCAGTTGCTGCGTCGCTGGGCATTGGAGCGGCAGTGCATGCTGCGCCAGTGTCATCGGAAATGTCGCAGGCTGTTGCGTCAGGTTTCCTGTCAAAGACCGGCGTTGGTCAGCTGATCCTTTCCGGTCGTGAAGTCGCCTCCGCCGAGATGCGCGGCAATCTGTGGATTGTCCGCCTCGCACCGTCCGGCTACATCGAGATCGCGGGCTCCACGAAGTGTGCGCCGATACTCTCGTTCTCGTCCGCCGACTTCGCCGAGCCGGAGGTAGGCTCTCCGTTCGCGGCGAAACTGACGGGCGACAGCCAGATGGTCGAAGAGAAGGAGGCGGGCGAATCGCTTGATGACAACGCCGACTGGGCGAAGCTCACCGCTCCGGTTGCCAAGAAGCGCGCAAGGCTCGCCTCCGCGCCGGCGGGAACGACCAGCGTCGTCGGGCCGCTCATGAACTGCGGCTGGGGACAGGGCTCGCCGATGAACGACCTGACGCCGCGGCGGAGCCCGTGCGGATGCGCCGCGACGGCGGGCGGACAGGAACTGCGCCTCTGGCGATGGCCGTACCGCTTCGAGAAGTCGCGCACGTTCGCCCACCAGTATCTCGACGACGACGGCAACTGGACGACTTATACGATCCGCCTCGACGGACGCGTTCCGCTCGACTGGGACAAGATCGCCGCTTCCGGCGGCGCTTCCACCCCGGTCGCCTCCGACAAGGAAACGGCTTACAACACCGCGATGCTGACCGCCTGGCTCCAGTCGTTCGCCAAAATTTCCTTCAAGCCCGGCGCGGGCAGCGCCAACCAGAAAATCTGCTCCGAGGCGGAAAACTGGTGGTACGAGGCGGGCCCCGTCATGAGCCGCCAGCGCAACGGCTACGACAATCTCTGGACCGCCATCACAAACGACCTCGACTTCGGCTCGCCAGTCCAGATCAACACGCCCGTCCACCAGATGGTTGTTGACGGCTATGCGGTCGATAACGCCGGAACCGCTGACGAAACGCGCTGGATCAACACAAACTACGGCTGGGGCGGCGCGATTTGCTGGGAAAACTTCGATACCGCAACTACCTCCGGCGGCTCGGCGGGCGTCTTCGCCGATTTCCAGACGGGGTATCGTCCGCAGAAGCGCGTCCAGTTCGAGAGCGTGCCGCGCGTGAGCGCGGCGGATGTTCCGCTCGTCTGGCACTTGGCGCCGTGCTACACGAACAAGATCGACGGCTTCACGCTCGAAATCGCGAAGTTCGCGGGCGAGACGCAGTTCGATGACGACTTCTCCAACTCGACCGGCGTCGCCAGCGGCGAAAAGTTCAAGGTCGAAAACGGCGTCCTCGGCGGATACCCCGCCATCCAGACGAGCTATTTCACGTATCCCGAGACATACATGGCGACGGCCGATTCCGTTCTTGAGTTCGACGTGCAGAGCCGCTACATGAGCGGACACGCTGCCACTGCCGAAATCTGCGCGGACGGCGGAGCGTGGGAGACGGCCGCGACGATTCCGCTTTCCGCCGGCAAGAACGCCGCTTTCGGCACGCCGACGCACCAGACCGTCAGCCTCGCGGCGTTCGCCGGCAGAACCGTACGCCTGCGCTTCAAACTTGCCTGCACATGGGCGGGCTATGCGTCCGGCTCGTCGCCCGATTTCATCATCGACAACGTTTCGCTTTCGGGCGTCACCGGTTTTGCGCAGACCGAAACTGTGAACATCCCTCGCGACGATTCGACGCCGAGCGTTTACGGCTATACCGTGAGCGGACTTGAGGACGGCGCGAACTACGCTTTCACCGTAACGCCCGTCATGACGGACGGATCGGCGGCGCGTTCCAACGCGGCGACGACCCGCATCGGCACGCCCGAACCCGCACCGGAAATTCTCGGCGTGTCGTCCGTCGCGTGCGGACTCGAACTCGTGCAGGACGGCTTCTTCATCGAATGCGCGCGCGGCATCGTCAACGACATCGACGTCGATTGCAATGCGGCCACCGTCGATCTTGTGGCGCTTCCGAGCCACCTTTCGATACTGCCCGACGAAAAGATTTCCGTTGAAGGAGAAAACGGCATCTTTACAGTACATGTCGATGCGACGGAAATGGCCGAGACAGGGAAGTTCCATGACGGCGACATGCTCATCTTGACGCTCGTCGCGACGAATGCGGACGGCACGGAAGCGGCGAAAAACCTTATGCTCCGCTTCAACTCGATGCGTCAGGTGATGGACGGCACGTTCGATGTCGTTGATTCTGATGCGGCGACTCCTGTCTGGTTCTGCGGCAATACGACAATCGACGCGAAGGGGGAGGCAATCGTTTTCGCCTCCGGCGCGTTCCAGGGAACGGGCAATGTTACTTTGACCGATTCCATCGGCGGTGGATCGTTCGCGTTCGAGAGTCTTGACGGCTTTACGGGGACGCTCGCGTTCGACAACGGCGTTTCCGTTTCGCTTCCGGCCGACATGACGGCCTTCGCCGGAAAAATCTCGAGCGACGTTACGCTTGACTCGGGCGAAACGATGAAGATTGCGGGCATGACGCCGTTCACCGGCGGCATCACCCTCGCCGGCGGAACGCTGAAAATCGCGCTCTCCGACGAAGACGTCGCCTATGGTTTCTCGACGAGCGAGATTTCGTATGTCACCGGCTCCGTCGTCTTCGTCGCACCCGACGGCACGGAAACCGCCGCCACGCAAGAAGGCTCCACGTTCTCCTTCGAAGGGACTGCGAACGTATGGACGGGAACAAGGTGGTTCGGTGAAAATTATACAGCTAAATGGTCGGACGGGCTTCCTGAAAACGGCGATTATGTCATATTCAATGTCGCCGATGCAGATGGAGGCGATGTCGATGTCATGCTTCTTAACCTTCAGACTGACACGCGGTTAGCTTACGCGAAAACAACTGGCGACAATCCTCTTGAGATTACTGTTGCGCAAGGTGTATCTACAGCTGCGCTTTCCGTTGACGTGCTTGAGAATATGGTTCAGACCAAAATCAACACGACGAGTTTTCAGCCAACTACAGTCATTCCTCGTGCGAATCTGATAATCGCAAATGGAATGTCGCTTTCTTGCGACATCGACCATACACTTGCGTCCAATATCAAGACTTATCACGGCGGCAAGGAATTGCGGGATGCCATGTCGTATGCTGACCAGTGGAACGGCACGGTCGTGTTCGCGAACTACACCGCCAAAGAACTCAATCCCGGCGCGTACGGCAACGCGCAGTCAACAGTGCGCTTCAACGGCGTGACCGGGTGGCTTGTGACGAACAAGGAATTCTATCCGGCTGTCGAGCTTGTCGATAACGGCGACACGCCCGCGCTTCACTGGAACAATGGTTCCAGTTCGACGATGGCGACGTTCGCCGCGCTGAAGGGAACGGGCACGTTCAAGACTTCGAAATCTTCTGTCACGGATGTCACGGACAAAGTCCTGATCAAGGACGTCTCGGCGTTTGCGGGTTCGTTCAATCTCGCGGCGAAGGCCGTCGCGATTGCGGATTCGATGCCGACGGAAAACCTTGCCTACACGGGTCGGCTCCTCGTCAACAAGGCGGCGACGATCGCGTCCGGCGCGACCTGGACGGCGAACGGCGGCGTTTATCTCGGCGCTTGCGAACTGACGGTTGCTGGCACTCTCGCTTCGCCTCTGACCGCGAGCGCGGCGGGCGCGAAACTCACGCTTGCGGACGGCGGAACCATCGTCGCTTCCGCCGCGATTGCCGGCGACTATTCGCCGTCGCTAGACTTCAAGGCGGGAACTTACAAGATCGATGCCGACGTGCGCGAGATGAAGACGGTCAACTTCTGCGCGGCGGAAGGGGATGTGACGACGCTTGACGCGAACGGACACAAGATGACGCTTGCGGCGTCGTTCTTCTCCGGCTCGGGCGACATCACGCTCGTATCGTCCGTCGCCGGCGGTTCGTTCGTCATCGAAGGCGTTTCGCAGGACTTCACGGGCACAATCAGACTCGACGGCGAAGTGAACGTTTCGCTGCCGGACGACCTTTCGTCCATCGGCGGCACGATCGCGATTTCCGGCGCGTCGCTCGCCTATTCGTCCGCGAAGCTCGGTCCTCTCAGCGTCGGCGTCGGTTCGACGCTCACCGTCTCGCTCACGGACAGCGAGGCGATGAAGGGCTTTTCGGCAAGCTCGGTAACGCTCGACGGCGGAACTATCGAGTTCGTCGATCAGTACGGAACGACAGTCGGCTCCAGCACGGAATCGACGACATACGTGAAGCCCGACGGCTACACGCTCGCGCCGGTTCCGACGGCGGTCTGGGTATCCGGCGAGTTCGAGGACGAAGCGATGCTCCACGGCGGCTACGTGATCGCACTCAACGACAATACCGTAAATGACAGCGGCAATATCGTCATCGGCTCTGCGACCACCCTCGGCGCGGTGATTGATACGGCGGCGGGCGACTTTACCAATGCGACCGTGCTCGTGAAATACACGATTCCGTCGGGCGGCGCACCGGCGGCCAACGCCGTGCCTGTAGCCATGTTCAATAATTACGACTTCGGTGCGCTCGCGTCCGAGAGTTCGTCCAGTCTTAGCGGATATTGGCTCAATGGTTCTACTTTGAATTCAAGCGGATTTGCGTTTTCCTCGCCCGCCCCGTCAATGTCCGAGAGCGGCTATTTGCTTATATCGACTTGGGCGATCAAGCCGAATCCGGCGGATCATGGGACGGCGCTCTACGCGGGCGAGACGCTCGAATCGCTTTCCGGCGGCGAGAAAACCGGTTTGAGATTCACCGATACGAACAATCGCGTGACGAAAATCGCCATCGGCGGTCCTACGACAGCCAAAGCGGTTCCATGGAGCGGAATGGTCATTGAGGCGGTCGCCGTATTCGGCAACTGCTGGCTTGTGCCGAGCGACGTCGCGCTTTACGAGTTCCCGGAGGCGAAGGCCGTCGTTCCTTCGTGGGCTGTCGCATCGGTAACGCTTCAGGACGGCAATGTGAAATACTACAGGGACATCACCGTTGCGTTTTACGAAATACTCAACGGCGACATAGATGCCGACACCGTGCAGGTGCTTGACGGCAGTTCGGTCGATTACTTGGGCCTCGGTTTCGAATACGATGCCGCGACGCAGACCTACAGCAAGATCAAAACCGTTATTGCAAAAATCGACAACGGTATCATCTTGCTGGAATTCACGACGCTCGCTGCGGCGTGCAAAGAAGCGGATTTGCAGAATATCGGCGTCGTTGAACTGCTCGCGGCGCGCGATTCGATTTCCGAAGCGATACCGTCCGGCTGGAGCTACGTTTCGCCGGCGGACTCCGGCACGGAATACGGCACGATTCTGAAAACGATTTCGGAAATCCCGGGCACGGTCAGCAGCATAGAACTTACGCAGGAAAACGTCTCGCTTTCCATCGACGGCGAATGGGCAGAGGTTTCCACAAAGCCAATCTATATCACGCTCGGCTCTGCGACAAACGCCTTTACGCTTTCTTTCGATGCGGATATTCCCGACGGCGTGTACGGCACGCTCTTGAGCTGGGATTCGGTTTTGGGGACGACTGCCTTGGATTCGCGCGTTGTGATCACGAACGATGCGGCGAAGCAGGTCATCTGGCGCACGGCGAACGGCACGCTTTCGACGGTGGCATACACGACGAGCGAGCTGATTCAGTCTGGAGAGCACTATATCGAACTGAACTGGGTCCACAATAGCGGCGCGACGATCAAGGTGGATGGCGAGACGTACTATGCTTCCGGCAGCCTCAAGTTCACGGACTATCTTACGTCGCGCCTTGCCCTCGGCGGTTCGGCGCTCGGCTCGCCCGACGACGTGCTCGCGGGCTTGAAGGTGAAGAACTTGAATTTCCGCGTCGGCAAGGCGCCCACCGAGCCGGACGAGGAAAACGAGAATTTCCCGCGCCTCGGCTACGTGACGCGGCTCGATGGCACGGTCTATCACGGCAACGACGAGAATCGCGCAATCATCACGAACTGGCAGACGCAGATTACCGGCGTCGCGAAGCGTCCCGTACCGGAGGGCAAGGCGGACGCGGACTTCAAAACAATCGATCTTCTCTTCGTCTATGACACGCCCGGCAAGGCGTATGTCGAATCGAACGAGAGCGCCTGGAACGGCGCGAGTGCGCTCGAAGTCTATTCCGCCAAGGCGACGGCGAAGATGAACCAGATTCTTTGCACGACCGACATGGACACGAATTTCTGGTTCCGCATGGTCGGCGTCCATACGGTCGATGGCACGGGCGGGACGCTCAAGGAAATCCTCGGCAAGTGCGAAGGCCTGACCGGCGAATACACGCACATGCTCGAACTGCGCGACCGCTACGGCGCGGACGTGATCGTCTGCCCGTCGCCGAACGGTGGCGGATTCGGCGGTCTTGCGCGTCTCAACACCCTCGACGAAATCAAGAGCCGCGGACAGAACGCGGCGTACCATTTCGCCACGGTGCTGCTCAGTTATTCGCAGACCCACGCATGGGTGCACGAGATAGGCCACAACATGAGCCTCAACCACTACCCGCCCGCGAACTTCGACCCGGCCAATACTTGGCGCGGACTCGGCTTCCAGCACAAGATCGCCGTGGACGGCACCCCCATGTCGTCCGTCATGGCCGAGCAGGGCTACGCCGACTTCTGCGGCGGCTTTTCCTCAAAGAACCACATCTACCACGGTTCGCGCCTCTCAATTTCCAACCATCTCGATTCGACGGGTGTCTTGCTCGAAGCGGCGCCTTATGTTTCACAGTGGCGCTCGACGCGCGTCCCCGAGACTGCGCAGGTCGAATGCTCGGTCACATACGGCTCGTCGCTTTCCGGCGATACGGAGTTTGAGCTAACCTTCCCCGATCCCGAGGCTGAAATCTGGTATCAGGCATACGGACTCAACAATGACTTTGTGAAATACACGGAGCCGTTCACGGTCCCTGAAAGCGCGGGTTCTGCATACATCAGCGCATATGTCGTGAAGGATGGCGTGTCGAGCGCAACCAACGTCGTGAACTTCAGTCCTTTCAGCTCGACTTGGGATACGCTTCTCGGCTCGCCGCGCCTCCCCTGGGCCATTTACAAATCGATCGACGGCGGCTGGGCGGCGGCAAGCGGCGAAGCGTATCTCGAAGTCGCCGACAGCTTCACCGGCTCGCGCACTTCCGAAAGCACGCTTTCGACGACAGTTGTCGGACCCGATACGCTTTCATTCCAGCACAGCGAACTTTTGAAGGACAATCCTTACCGGGGCAGCTGGCCGCACACTTTCGCCGACTCGTCCTTCACGGTGTGGGTGGACAACGAGCCGGTCTATATGCTGCGCGGCGCGACGAACACGTTGGAAAGCTGGACCACTACCGACATCGCGATTCCCGTAGGGACGCACAAGATCGATTTCACCTATTCCCATCGCAGCGGCTACGTAAGCGGCGAGACGGTGCGCATCAAGAGCGTCGCGCTCGCGTCCGGCGGCGCGATCGAAGAGTCGTCGACGCTTTCCATAGCCGACAATGCGACGTGGAACTTTGCGGCGGGTGCGACACGCACATACGAAAACATCGGCGCGCTTTCATCTTCCGGCACTATCGCCGTCACGAACGACACGATTGTCGTCGGCGTTTACAAGCTCGCCGAATGGACGACGCCGCAGACAATGTCGGCGGGTTACGGGCGCGTCGGGACACTTAGCGTCCCGAATCTGCCGTCGAATCTCACCGCCGAGCTTGTCTATGGCGTAAACGCGATTTATCTGCGCGTCTATGACGAGACGACGCAGTCCCTCAAACCGGCTCTCAAAGTCTGGCCATACGGCGACTCCATAACCGAGGGCTTCAACGCGGGCAACTCCAAGGCCAACTACCGTGTTCTGATCGGGCAGAAGCTAAAGCTTCTCGGTTACAATGTGGCGATGGTCGGCTGCTACGACAAGATTCAGACCGCAAGCGGGACGGATAACTTCATGGACGCCATCGATCCCTCCGGCGCAGTCATTCCAGACGAATGGAAGTGGCATTCCGCCAAGCACGGCGGCACGCTCGGAGTGACGAGCGTTACGAGCTACCAGCGCTCCGCCATGGTCGAGAACGTCGATACGCTCTGCGCACAGGCCGGCAATCCGGACGTCGTCCTGCTGCACGGCGGAATCAACGACCTTTCCGTCGTCGGCGACGCGGCAACGGTCTTCGCGAACTGGACGAACGTCGTGTGGAGAATCCTCGAGGACCTGCCGCAGACAAAGATCGTCGTCTCCACCACGCTGTACGCCACTTATGCCAACAAGGCGACGCTCAACGCCCGCAGCGATTCGTTCAACGCGCTCGTGAAGGCGCAGGTCGCAAAGGCCGAGGGTGAAGACGGCGCGTTCCCGGCCGGCCGCGTCTATCTCGCGGATCTGAACACATACGTCAAATCCACCGAGACTGGCGTTCTTTCGTCCGACGGTCTGCATCCCGACTGGTGGGGACACGACCAGATGGCGGAAGGATTCCTCAGTCAGGTCACGAACATATTCCCGAGCGCGAACGGGCCGTTCAATTCATATCTCGATTATGTGGACGACAGTTCGCTTGGTGCGGCGGCGAAAACGGAACTTGACGGCTACAGGAACGGCTTCACGCTCGCACAGACGATAACGGTTGCAAGCACGAACGCGCCGACGGTCGTCTATGGCGAAGGCCCTGCGGCGAACGTCGGCAAAGTGGGCTACTTCGTCGAATACGTGCGCGCCGACAACGAGGCGCACAAGTGGGTCTGGGTCGATATGGATGCGTTCGCGCCGACTCTCGCAGACCTCGGTCTGCCGACGGCGAACCATCAGCAGATTGTCTCTTCGCTCCATGTCATGTCCAACCACA
>CAMZEN010000049.1 GCA_947305775.1 uncultured Verrucomicrobiota bacterium | reverse complement strand
AACAGCTTGTGGAGTTCGCGTTCGCGCTTAAGGAGATCGCGCCGGACTCGATTCCGGTCAACGTTCTCCATCCGATAGAGGGAACGCCTCTTGGTGGCAAGGGCATACTCGACCCCGAGCGCGTGATAGATTCCGTGGCGCTCCTTCGTCTAGTAAATCCCTCGACGCCGCTGAGGTTTGCGGGCGGACGCCGCGACATGTCGGACGAGACGGCGGCAAAGTGCATCTATGTAGGAATGTCGGCCGGCATTGCGGGCCCCCTTCTCACAACGCCCGGCGCAGACTTCGACGACGATCGCGAACTCGCGCTCAAGGCCGGCTACACTGTAGGGACTTTATGCCACATTCCCGCAGAGATTTCCACAAGCGGCAAATTTATGGCCGCACGTGCCTCAAAAGCGCAAGCGCGGCATTAGACTGGGCCGACGCGACCAATTGAAGAATCGAAATGAAAATGTTTGAACTACTACCAAAACCCCTCGAAGAAACACCCAGAAAATTGACCCATCTCACTTGCAATTCGCCGGACGCCTAAAGCCGTCCGATCTCCAAAGGCATCCGCTTAGCAGCAAAACAACTTTCAGAACCTGTGTAATCCGGCAAGTCAGCAAAAGATATGGTATAATGATTTTATCATGAAGAAGCATTTTCACAATCACGTTTTTACTTCCGAATCTGTATCCGAGGGGCATCCTGACAAAGTCGCAGACCAGATATCCGACGCCATACTTGACGCCTGCATAAAATCCGACAAGACCGCCCATGTTGCCTGTGAAACCATGGTTGGACCCAACGTTGTCGTAAATATGGGCGAAATCACATGCAGAGGCTTTGAATCCATTGATACGGACAAGATAGCGCGTCGAGTCGTCAAGAAAATTGGCTACGACAATCCTGACGAACAATTCTGCTGGACCAATTTAAAATACACCTCCTACGTTCACGGCCAGTCGCCAGACATCAATCGCGGAGTAACGCGCACTACAAAGGAGCGTCAGGGAGCAGGCGATCAGGGAATGATGTTCGGCTACGCGACAAACGAAACAGAGTGCTTCATGCCCGCCGCCATAGTATATTCGCACGCCCTTCTTAAGATGTTCGCGGAACTCAGGCATAGCGGCGAATTAGACTGGCTAAGGCCAGATGCCAAAAGCCAGCTTTCGGTCGTCTACGAAGACGGGCGCCCGACGCGAATCGACACTGTCGTGCTTTCGCACCAAACGACATGTGCCGGCGCAAAGAAGGCGAACTATGACATCTTGAGGGACATAGCGCAAGACTTCCTGGCAAAAACAGGACTGTTGACGCCAAAGACCCGCTTTTTCGTCAATCCAACCGGGAAATTCGTCATTGGCGGCCCATGCGGAGACTCCGGCCTTACAGGAAGAAAGATCATAGTCGACACTTACGGCGGAATGTCCGCACATGGCGGAGGCGCGTTCAGCGGCAAGGATCCCTCGAAGGTGGATCGCTCTGCCGCCTACTACGCCCGCTACGCCGCAAAGAACATTGTGGCCGCCGGACTCGCCGACCGTTGCCAGATACAGGTCGCCTACGCTATCGGCGTGGACAAACCGGTGAGCTTCTGCGTGAAGACTTTCGGATCAGCGCATGGCGTAACCAACGAGCAGCTCGAGAAAATGCTGGCCGGAGGGAAAGTGTTTGATTTCAGGCCATACGCGCTGATACAGGACCTAAAGCTGCTCTCGCCCAAAAAGTGGAGCTACGAGGATACCGCGGCTTACGGACATTTCGGACGCGACATATTCCCGTGGGAGAAGACCGACAAGGTAGCCAAGCTGAAGAGTCTCTTCTCTTGAACCTATACGTGCATTTCCCCTTCTGTCGCCGCAAATGCACGTATTGCGCGCTGCATTCGCGTGCAGGTTCAACCGTCGCAGCACGCGCCGCATACGTTGCCGGGCTGGCAAAAGAGCTCTCGCGACTCGACATACAGTCGCATTCGCTTTCGACAGTCTACTTTGGAGGAGGTTCCCCGGCGCTCTGCGACCCGACCCCGCTCTTAGAGGCGCTGCAGCCGCTTTTGGCGCCAGAGTGCGAATTCACGGTGGAACTGCATCCGCTCGATGTGAATCGCGGCACTCTGGCATCGCTCAAGGCACATGGCGTAAACAGGATATCAATGGGCGTCCAGTCGCTTGACGACGGCACTCTTCGACACATGGGCCGCGGCTATTCGGCCGATGAAGCCGAGCAATCCTTTTCGCTCGTCAAGGAATATTTCGACAACGCGGGCATTGACCTGATCGTGGGCTATCCAGGAGACCCATGTGACGTTGCGAAGATGGACCGTCTCTCACATTGGGGGCTCAGGCACTGCTCTGTCTACTCGCTCATCCTCGAGGACCGGTCTATTCTTGCGAAACAGGCGACAAGACTGACGTTCCCCGACGACGACGAGGTATTGGACAAAATAAAGCTAGTTTCACGCTTCCTTAGATCCATGGGTCTCAACCGCTATGAGATATCGAACTACGCCGTGCCAGGCGTCGAATGCCGACACAATCTGGCGGTCTGGCGCGGCGAAGACTACATCGGCCTTGGCGAAGGAGCCCACGGGCGACGCGGGCTAACAAGAACAGAAAGCGGAAAGCCCGAAACCGTCTCTCCAGAAGAGGACGAAAAGGAGCGCCGAATTTTCCGGCTTAGGACCATCGAAGGAATTGACACGACAGGGCACACGGAATGGATTGCTCCACTCGATGCATTCGCATCAAAAGGTCTCCTTGTCAAAGACGGACCCATATATCGGCTCACCGAGAGGGGCACCGAAGTCTGCGACTCCATCCTGGCCGAGCTCGTGTGATCGGCTAGGCGTAGCGAACGCGAGGGTCAAGCGCGGCGTAAAGCAAGTCTGTCGCAAGATTCACGAACTGGTATAGAAGCGCGCCCAAGACGACTACCGCACGAACCACGGCCATGTCGGCCGAATGTATCGCATTGATGGATACGCTTCCGAGGCCTGGTATCCCGAAGAAGCTTTCGAGAAGCAGCGAACCCGTAAAAAGCCAAGGGATGGATAGCGAAACATATGTGACTATCGGTATAAGCGCGTTCGGCAGGATATGACGGACCATGATCGCGGCTTTGGTCAATCCCTTCGCACGGGCAGTCAAAACATAGGGTTTATACGACTCGTCAAGTATTGCCGTCCTGAAGAAGCGCACGTCCGTACCGAGCGAGGAGACGATTCCTATCAAGACGGGCAACGCAAGGTACGCCGCGCCCTCATACCCCCACACCGGGAACAACCCGACCTTGTAAGAAAGTAGGAACTGACCAAGAAGCACCCACACCACATAATTCACGCTCATGAGAACGGTCGAGCACACAAGCACGGCCTTATCAACGGCTTTGCCGCGAAACGCCGCGGAAAGCATAGCAAGCATGAGCGCAACGGCAGTCCCGCCGAAGAGTATCGGAACGGTAAGCGAGAGCGACGGCCCGACTCCACGAAGCAGAACATCCTTGACAGGTTCGTTCATCTCGATGGAGTAGCCGAGATCGCCCTTGACGAAAGACTTTACGAAGTTGACGAACTGACTGTCGAAAGACCATATGAGCGGCTTGTCGTAGCCCCACTTGTGGTTGAACGCCGCGATGGATTCGGCGGTGGCGTTCTTTCCGAGGACGACTTCAGCAGGCGATCCGCCTACGACGTTGAAAAGGAAAAAGGCAAGCAGGATTATGCCAAACGTGGTCGGCACCACCTCCACAAGCCTTCTTAACGTGTATTTCAGCATCGTATCGCGTCCCAAAGCCTGGCCCTGAGCGACTCAGGTTCGGCGCGATCAAGGCGCGCCAATGCTCGCGACCAGCGGTATGCACCAGAGCCGTTGGTGTCGAATGGACGGTCGGCGAAGAGTCCGTCAAACGCCTTGCGACGCGCACGGTAGGCGGACTGCACCTCGGCGACCTTTGACGCGAACGCATTGACGTATGTGGAGGCGAATGCGTCGTAATCAGTTACGTACGTCTTACGGCTCTTTATCGGCTCGGCATAGTCGGCGACACAATCCACCAGTTCTCTCTCGTATTCGACGAAGCTCCCGGCATGGTCAGTCACACGAATCGAGGAAGGCAGACCGTCATCCGCGCAAAGCACTATCTCGTAGCTATGGTCGAAAAGTATTTCTCTCGTCGCCCAGGAGCGACGCCCGACTATCAGATCGACAGCGGCGGCCTCGCCTAGGAGTTTCGCAAACCTTTGCGCGAACGCCGGGTTGCGGTAGCGCTGAATGGGTATCTTGTCGGATGCGGTTCCGCGCACATATGGCCTTACAAAGCAGCCTGTCCTTAAAGATATGCCGTTGTACTGGTTGTGCCCGCGATACTTCTCCGTGAAGTAGCCGAAGCCTATGCGCCGCGGAAGGTTCATGCCAAGCTGGCAGCACATCAGGCGACGATCCAGAATGTACTCCGAATATTCGTCCGACTCCAGCATGGCGCGCATCAGGTCCTTCCCTTCGTCAAGGTGCTCTGCGACGCCCCACTTCTGGAAACGCATGATCATCATCTTCGCCTTGCTCGTCCCCGTATCGCGATACTGCACGATATATATGCTGCCGCGGTGTCCGTTTGGATTGGGCTTGCGCGAAAGCGAACGCGCGATGCGTCCGATATTGATGAAATCCACAGCGCCGAAGACGCGCGTCAGGTTGAATATCAGCGCCTTGGCCCTGCTGTCGCAGAGGGAGAGGAGCTCCGGATCCTGCGTGCGCGCAGCCTCTTCGTATATCTCATCGAATATCAGCTCGCCGTTATCGATGCGCGCGCCAGGCAGCCACTCTATCTGCCGGTAGAATTCGGCGGCGATGCCGCTTACTAGCTCTCGTTCGTCGGCAGAGGTCTCGTTCGGTTGCCGTGTAATCGTCTGGCACATTGCGTTGCGCCAATCGTAGTTGGCTGTAGTCTCGTCGCGAAGCTCAACAGGGATTGACGCGCGCCAATCAGTCATGATCTTGCCTACCGCAAGCCTGAGCTCGGCATCGGAAAGCTCGGTCAGCGGGAGATTCTTAAGCGACTTCTTGATTTCGATCGGCGTAGTGATCGGGAATATGTCTACTTCGGGATGGCCAAGCCTGTTGCGCTGGTTCAACCCGTCTACAATCTCCTTCACCTGCCTGCGATATTCAAAGTCTCCAAGTTTCGAGACCGACATGCACCCGCCGACTGTTATGAAACGCGTTCCTGTTGCGCTGTTGTAGTAGTAGATCGGATTGCACTCAATGGCGACATTCGAACGCTCGACAAGCGTCGCCATATCTTCATCGGAAATCGGATGACGCGCCATGCGCCAGTTCTCGCCGCGCTCGCACAGCGCAGAGCGCACCTTAAGCGAGTGGGTGTTGAGGTATCGTATCTGACGCTTGGAAACCATCTTGCGAAGCTCCTCGTCAGCCCGTATGGCGAGATCCATCCGATCAGGATCGGGACGGATGAGAACAGAGTCTTCCGTAAATATGAGATCCACCGAAAGCTCAAGCTCCTCATCCTCCTCCTCTGGCGTAAGCGGAGGCTGCCCTGCCGCAGCACGGTCTGCGTTTAGCGACTCAATCCACATCATGCGCTGCATCGCATGCACACCCTTTTGCGTAACAAGTCCGGGTGTACGGAAGAACATCGTCCCTATGCGGCTCAAGAGCCGCCCTTCCGAATCCTTTGCGAAAATCTTTTCACCTAATGTCTTCATGCTGACATTATAGCAAAACATGGTGCCGAGCGCCATGCTATAATTAAGCTATGACTTTTGCAACAATGCTCAGGCTGCGGTTTTCAGGCCTGAATATTGCCTGGGCGACCCCCTGCACGTCTGCGGCAGACACCTCGGCGATTCCGGCCACCTGTTCTGCGGGCGTGACGATACGGCCGAACGAAAGCATTGTCGAACCATAGAAGAACATCTTTGACTTGACGCTTTCGTGGGAAAGGCGGAAGTTTCCTACAAGGAATTCCTTAGTCCGGTTCAGCTCCGCCGCACCGACCTTCTTCTCGCAAATGCGCGCAAGTTCGCGGTCTATCGACCTGAGCGCAAGGTCCTTCTTGGCGCCATCCAGACCCGCGCTTACGACGAACATGCCTGCATCAGAGAAGAAATGCATGCGCGAGGAAATATCGTAGCTGAGCCCGCGACGTTCGCGAAGCTCCAGGAAAAGCCTGCTTGACATTCCACGCCCAAGCACGGCATCCATGACGGTAGCCGCATACTTGCGTGGATCCAGTATGCCGAACGTCCTGTATCCAAGCGCAATCTGCATCTGATTGACGTCCTTCGCCGCAAAGACATGCGGCACCGGCGGCTTTGAGAAGTCCACGGCATCTGCGGCAAATCTGCGGCGAGCTCCGCGCATGCCGCCAAGATAGTGCTCGGCAAGCGCAAGCGCGGCGGATTCGTCGAAGCTTCCTGCTATTACGGCGACGGTGTTCGCGGGCAGATAGTGCGACCTGATGTATCGCTTCAACGTGGCAGGACGCATTGGGGCAAGGGAATCTGGCGTGCCGGCGACAGGCGCACCCAACGCGCATTCGGGGAATATGGCGCGCTGCAGGTTTTCGGCCGCGACGGAGTCCGGCTCGTCGGCATACATCTTGATCTCCTCGATGACGACCTGCTTCTCGCGGACAAACTCGTCTTCGGGAATGGATGCATTGAGGTACATGTCCGAAAGCGTCTCCATCGCATCGGCAAGGTATTCGCTTGGCAGATGGGCATAGTAGCAGGTCGATTCCTCTCCCGTACACGCATTGAAGTTGCCGCCGCGCCCCTCTATCGCACGAGTTATGTCCACCGAACGCCTGGTCGGCGTCCCTTTGAAGAGCATGTGCTCAATGAAATGGGATATGCCGGCATTGGCGGCGCTTTCGTGGCGAGAGCCGCTTGCTATGAACAGGCCAAATGCGACCGACTCGGCCTCGCAAGGCACAAGCACAACCCTCAGGCCGTTTTTCAGTATCGTAAGACTTGCCGCCATTTTCAGCAGATCGGCTATATCGCCGCAACGTTCATTTCACGCAGGGTGGTCCGCCCGTCATACAACGCCTTGCCGACGATTGCCGCACGCAGATTGGCGCGGCAGAGCCCCTTCAGGTTCTCGATGTCGAACGGCGAGCTTATGCCGCCTGACGCCGTCACAAGGCATGTAGGCGCCGCATCGCAAATCGCCGCCATCTGTGTAAGGTTCGGCCCTCCAAGCATTCCGTCTGTAGCAGTGTCGGTGTATATGATCGTCTTGACCCCGGCCTTGGCGACTGCCGCCGCAAGATCCGTCGCCTTCACCGCCGTGGTCTCGACCCACCCTTTGGTCTGCACGAATCCATTGCGCGCATCAATGCCGACCGCAATCCTGTCGCCCCAGAGGTCAACCGCCCTAGCCAGGAACGCCGGATCCTCAAGCGCGGCACTGCCTAATATCGCCCGCGTCGCGCCTGCTTCCAGCACCGCCGCGAGAGACGATGCCGTGCGTATGCCGCCACCAACCTCCACTGGACCGCCGAAAGCCTTTATGACGGCTTTGATCACTTCCAAGTGTCTCGGCGAACCGTCAAACGCGCCGTCAAGGTCAACGACATGCAGCTCCTGTCCGCCCTGCTCCCGCCAGTCGCGGGCCTGCCAGGCAGGATCGTCGCCGTAAACCGTGACATCGTCCGCACGCCCCTGTCTGAGACGCACGCACTTGCCGTCCTTTATGTCTATAGCAGGAAGTATTACCATATGTGTTAAATGATCCCTTTCGAGCTGGGAACGCCTCTCTCGTTCGGATCGACGGCCTTTGCGGCGCGCAAAGCCCGGGCAAAGCTCTTGAAGATGCCCTCGCATACATGATGCGCCTCGTCGCCGTATATCTGCCTTATGTGAATGTTCGACCGCGACTCAACGCTCACCGCACGGAAGAACTCCTCCACTAGCTTCACTTCGAAATCCTTAACGAACATGTGCTTCATCGCGCACTGCATCACAAGATAAGGACGACCTCCGAGATCGAGCGAGGTCTCGCAAAGCGTCTCATCCATCGGAATGGACGCAAACCCGTATCGCACAAGGCCTTTCCTGTCTCCAAGCGCCTGGTTTAGGGCCTTGCCGAAAACGAGCCCTACATCCTCTACAGTATGATGGTAGTCGACGGCTATGTCGCCTTCGGCCTTTACGGTAAGGTCCAACAATGCGTGCTTCTTGAGAAGCTCAAGCATGTGGTTGAAAAAGCCAATGCCGGTGTCTATAACGCCTTCTCCCTCGCCATCAATGTTTAGCGAAAGCCGAATGCGCGTCTCGTTGGTGTTGCGTTCGATCTCTGCTTTTCTCATATTCATGTTTGAAATAGATTATATCATATTTGCGCCACCGCTACTGAGAAGCATCGTCTACGCGGCGGCGCAAGGCCTTTATCTCTGAGCGGGCATGCTTCTCGTCGAGCATCCTCTGCTTCTGCCGACGGCTTCTGCGGCGCTTCTGCCGACGAATCTTCTCTGCAGCCTGCCGTGCCGCGCTTTTGCGTCCGCGCTCGCGCTCCAGAATCATCTCGGCCAGAGTGCGCCGGGCCATCCAGCGATTCGTCTCGCGACTTCTGGTTTCGCCGCAGCGAACCATGATTCCGCTTGGCTCATGCGACAGCCTTACGACATTCGATGTCTTGTTGGTCTTTTGCCCGCCAGGGCCACACCCCAGAATGAAGCTCTCTTCAAGGTCGTCTTCGTAGACGGATGCCTCTTCCATCATTTCCTTGATGCGCTGTATGGTCTCCGCAGAGATCATTGACTCGTCCTCTCGGACTCGCGGCGCAAGCGACGCTCCCTTGAACGGATGACTATCCGCTTGACGACGAAATACGTCATCGGCGTCAATATTATGGCGAACAAAAAGCCGCCCAGAAAGAACGAGGCCATGACCTCCGCCCCAAACCTTCGCACGGCCTCCCACGTCCACTCGGTCTCGGCAAGCTTGGCATAGGTCAGCGAGCCCTTAAACAGAAGCTTGTTGACCAGAAAAGTTTGCGCAGGATATATGAAGAATATCGTAATGGGATTCGTAATGAACGTCCCAAGAGTGGCACCGAGCTTCGACACCCGCATCATGACCGCAAGAGGAATCGATATCACCAGCTGCATGCCGAACGGAATCGAACACCCGATGAACATGCCGAGCGCCCAACCGGCGGCTATGCTCTCCGGCGGCAGCGGATCGCGCACGATCTTCCTCTTGAGGAAGCGGAAATATGTCGCAAAAGGCTTCACGTCACTGCATGGACGAACAGTCCGCTTCTAAGTTTCGGCTCGAACCAGGTGGACTTTGGCGGCATTGTCGCACCTGCATCTGCTATTGCCATCATCTCCTGAACCGACACAGGCTCCATGGCGAAGGCCACGGCATATTCGCCCGAATCCACTTTGGCCGCAAGCTCGTCATCGCCTTTAACTCCGCCCATGAACGAGATGCGGACATCCGTTCGAGGATCGCCGATGCCAAGGACAGGCGCGAGAAGATTGTCCTGAAGATACGATACGTCGAGAGCAGAGACCACGTCCGCCCCGTCGGGTATGCTCCACGAAAGGTCAGTCCATCTGCCGCGGAAATACATGCGGCAGTTGCGCGAGCCCTTCTTGCCAAAAGCGAACCGCTCAGTAACGCGTGCGATGAACTCCTCGTCTGAAAGTCCATTCAAATCGGCGACAAGCCTGTTGTAGGGGAGAATCCTGAGCTGGCTTGCCGGGAAGATTACGGCCAGGAACCAGCGCGACTCGCCCTCGAAATTATGCTCCCTTGCATAGCGCGACGCGGCCGCGCTACGATGGTGTCCGTCTGCGATGTATGCGACCGGTACCTTTGAGAAGAGCTCTTCGATTCTCCTGTTGCAGGTTGCGGGCAGCTTCCAGACGGTATGCGCGATTCCATCTGGAGCGACAAAGTCATAAAGCGGCTGCGCACTGCAAGCATCTGCGACAATCCTGTCTATCTCCGCCTCGTCGCGATATGTAAGGAACGCAGGACCCGTGTGGGCGGCAAGGGTCTCTATGTGGCGGGTGCGGTCGTCCTCCTTGTCCCGGCGAGTCTTCTCATGCTGCTTCAGAACGCCTGACAGATAGTCCTTCGTATCGAATGTGGCGACTATACCGGTCTGCGAATGAGAACCCATCACCTGACGATACACATAAAACACGCTCTCGCCATCCTCCACAAGGGTTCCGTCCGCAAGGAGAGCATCAAGCGCCTTGCGCGCCTGCGCATATGCTTCCGGCGAAGAGCAATCCGTCCCTTCAGGCAGGTCTATCTCCGGACGAGACACGTGAAGGAAGCTCTTGGAATTGCCACTGGCAAGGGTGCGTGCCTCTTCGGTATCGACTACATCATAAGGAACGGACGCGACAAGAGCCGCGTCCTTTACATTCGGCCTGATGGCCGCAAATGGCTTTATGTTCATCCTGATGTATGTCAGAAGCCGATGTTGAGGATCGGAAGTACAGGAACCTCGGCATCGCGAATTACGTTGACAAGGCCAACCTGCAGGCCATACATGGTCTCTGCGCGATTGATGAGTCCGACCTGGAAGCCATAGCCGTCTCCGCTGATGTTTATGGCGCCAGCCTGTATGCCGCGGAAGCTCTGCGCCTCGTTGATCACGCCCAGCTGCACGCAGAAAAGGTCTCCTCGGTTTATCGTGTTGTAGAAACCGGCCTGTGCGCCACCGAAAGTGTCCTTTACATCATTCCTGAGAAGGCTGAGCTGAATACCTTCAAAGTCCATGCAACGCCCCCAAAGGCCAATGTCAAAGCCAGTGATGTCCTCCTGCCTGGTGGAGTATGGCATGGTCACGCGAAGGCCGACCACGTCTGGCGAATCAGGCCATTCGCAAATGGCGAAAACCGACGGCCAAACGGTCGACTGGGCGCCATCCGCCCCTGTTGGAGTTTCCGGATCTTCTTGTTCTGCGGCATACGATGTCGCTGCGAAGGCAGCAACTACGGCGAGAGCTAATAGTTTCTTCATTTGGCAGTCTCCTGTGTTTGGTAGTAATTATAAGGTATTTTTCGGAAATTTGCAAGCGTCAACTTATGGTTATTTTCTTGATGACGACTGGTGTTTCAGGTACATTCTGATGCGGCCCGGCAAAGCTTGTCTTTACCTTGCCGATGGCGTCGACAACCTTCATCCCGTCGCTGACCTCTCCAAACACCGCGTAGCCGAATCCCTGTGGCGTCGGCGATGTGAAGTCCAGAAAGTCATTGTCCTCAAGGTTTATGAAGAACTGGCTCGTTGCGGAGTCCACCACCATCGTGCGAGCCATGGCGATCGTGCCGCGCTTGTTCTTGAGACCATTCATCGCCTCGTTCCGTATAGACTCGCGAGTCGGCTTCTGGTTCATCTCCTTGGTGAACCCTCCACCCTGGATCATGAACCCGTCGATGACACGGTGGAAGATCGTCCCGTCGTAGTGGCCATCTTTAGCGTACTGCACAAAGTTCGCAACTGTGGCGGGCGCCTTGTCGGCGTTCAGCGAAAGCGTTATCGTTCCCATGCTCGTTTCGATTGTAGCAGTCATGTGCGTCACTCCCTGTTTAGATTAGGTTTGTCAGATTTCACACTTCACGTCTTGGCGAGACTCGGCCGGTCGCCTCCTCAAACGCCTTGCACACCTTCAGAAGACGCGTTTCCTCGAATCCCCCGCAGATGAACTGCACACCGACCGGCAATCCAGCGGACGTTGCGCCAGACGGCACGGAAGCCGCGCAAACGCCTGCCAGGGCCGATGGGATTGTAAAGAGATCGTTCAGGTACATCGTGAGCGGATCCTGAAGCTCGCCATGCCTGAACGCCGGCGTGGGCGAGCATGGCGTCAACAACGCATCGACCTTCGCGAAAGCCTCGTCGAAGTCGCGCTTTATGAGAGTCCTGACCTTTTGCGCCCTTCCGTAGTACGCGTCGTAATACCCGCTTGAAAGGACATACGTACCCATTATTATGCGGCGCTTGACCTCGGGGCCGAACCCCTCTGCGCGCGACTTCATGTAGAGCGACATGACGTCCACAGCCTTGTCGGACCTGTGGCCGTACCTCACCCCGTCAAACCTAGCAAGGTTTGCGCTCGCCTCGGCTGGGGCTATGATGTAGTAGACCGCCATCGCATACTCGGTGTGGGGCAAGGAGACCTCTACGAGTTCAGCCCCCGCCGCCTCGCACCGGCGAATCGCTTCTTCGGTGATCCGTTTCACTTCGGGATCGAAACCCGACACTTCAAAGTATTCCTTGGGAAGGCCTATCTTGACGCCTTTCAGAGTCGCGCCCTCCAAAAGCGCCGGATAGTCCGGAACGGCATCGAGCGGCGTCGTGCCGTCCATGTCATCGTGCCCTGCTATCGCCTTAAGCAAAATAGCCGCGTCCTCCACAGACTTCGTCATCGGGCCGACCTGATCGAGCGAGCTGGCGAACGCCGTAACACCAAAGCGACTGACGCGCCCGTAGCTGGGCTTCACGCCGACGCAGTTGCAGAAGCTTGCCGGCTGGCGGATGGAACCGCCCGTATCGGTGCCTAGCGCGGCGATGCAAAGGTCTCCGCCGACGGCTGCGGCGCTGCCGCCCGAAGAACCGCCAGGCACACGGTCGAGCGCATAAGGGTTCCTGGTAACGCCAAGGGCAGAGTTCTCCGTCGACGAGCCCATCGCGAACTCGTCCATATTGACGCGCCCCGCAGGAATGAATCCATTCGACTTCAGGTTCTTTACGACGGTTGCGTCATAAGGCGACACATACCCCTTCAGTATCTTTGAACCGCACGTGCACGGCTGGCCCGAAACGTTGATAAGGTCTTTTATCGCAATGGGCACCGCACCAGGGTTTGCCTTAGCGAGCTCAAGCGCGCCTTCCTCGTCGAAGGTAAGATATGCGCCGACCTTCCCGTCCACAGCATGTACGCGGGATATGATGGACTCGACCAGTTCCATCGAAGTGAACTCGCCCTTAGAAAGTCCCTCCTGGGCCGCCTTTATTCCAAGTTCGTAAAGTTCCATATCGTCAGCTCTCCGCTCCTTCAACTATCTTCGGCAGAAGGAACTCGTCGCCAACCCGGCTAGGCGCGTTTGCAAGAGCCTTCTCTCGATCCATGGATGGCCTAACGACGTCTTCGCGAAAAGCGTTGACGAGCGCACGCCCATGCATCATGGGCTCTACGCCATCCACATCGACTTCAGAAATCTTCTCCACATACTTCACTATGCTCTCAAGCTGCGGCTGAAAAAGCGCCTTCTCCTCTTCCGTCAGCTCAAGGCGCGCAAGATCGGAGACATACGCCACATCTATCTTTGTGCCTGCCATCTTACCTGCTCCATGTAGGGTCAATCCAATTGCCGTCGGCGACGAACATCTGCCGTGGCGCATCGCCGTCCTTGAAGGAATCCACGATGAACAGCGCATTGGAGCGGGACGCCACAATGTGACGCATGTCACGCGACCAGCTCGGATGCTCCCAGTCGGCAGGCTCCGTCAAAAGCTCGGTCGAGGCTTCACCCTCCGCCGGATCGATCACTGCGATCTGTGAACCGCCGCGCTTGGTTATGTATGCGATGCGGCCATCGCGTCCCCAATCTGGCTCCACGTTGTCGCGACCCTTGTACGTGAGTCTGCGAGACTCCTTCGTCGCCACATCCACAATGTACAGGTGCTGACGGCGCGACATGTCCGACACATATACGATCTTGGTCCCGTCAGGGCTCCACGACGGGCACCCTTCGCTCGCGCTTGGCGTGTTGGTGAGACGTGTAAAGCGTGTTCCCGAAAGGACATAAAGGTCGGGGTTGCCCTGGAACGATGCGACAATTGCGACCTTGGATCCGTCAGGAGAAACCACCGCCGGCGACGAAAGCCCGCGAACGCCCTTAGGCCAAAGAGGTCTGCGGGTACTGGCATTGATGTCGAAAGAGTACACCTGCGGGCTGTTGCTGCGATATGAAATGTAGTACAGTTCGTTTGGATTCTTCCAGCGCGGACCAAGCGCCGCCTTTGCGTCGCTGGTAAGCTGACGTATGTCGAATCCGTCGGGATAAGCCAGGCACAGCTCGGCGTTGTCGCTGCCCTTTCGGTTTATGAATGCGATCTTGTCCAAAGCAAAGCCCTTCTGTCCGCCAAACGCCTCGCACATCGCATCGGAAAGGCGTCTCGCCGCCATGCGTGCGCTTCTCGCGTCCGCAACAGACTCCGTGGATGTAAGCGCCTTGCCCAAACCCTCCACGCGCACCGACACGCCAGGAGTGCCTGTCACCTTCACCGCACCCGAACCTTGCACCACGAAAAGACCTGAAAGCTCAAGGTTCTTCTTGAGGCATCTGGCGTACTCTGCGTTGTCCACCTTTATTGAGACCGACTTCTTGGCCGCTCCCGCACCCGTGACGTCGACCACTGTGGCCGCACTGGCCATTGCGGCAATTAAAGCCGCGCCCAAAACCGACATCCACTTAACTGTAGCAAATGCGTTCATGTTGTGTAATCCGCGTTTATGTGTACGTAATCAAGAGAGAAATCACATGTGTAGATGGAACTCGAGCAGTTGCCGAGATGAAGATCGACCACTACCTCGAATTCGTCCTTCTCAAGTATCTTCGCCAACTTCGCGAGCTGGGCTTCGTTCGCGATCTCGCCGCGCCTGAACGCCCATTCGTCGTCATAGAAGACCTCTGCCTTCATGTCCGACACCTCCGCGCCGGAATATCCGACCGCCGCGAGGACTCGTCCCCAGTTGGGATCCTTGCCAAACCAGCTCGTCTTCGCAAGAGGCGACTTTGCGACCGAGCGTGCCGCGCGAGCGGCGTCCGCTTCGCTCTTCGCCCCTCTGACGGTCACCGTCACGAACTTTGTGGCGCCTTCGCCGTCCTTCGCCATCTGCCGCGCCAGGGAAATGCAGACCTCCTCAAGCGCCTGGCGGAACAGATCGAAATCCTCTCCGCCGCGAACAATCTCGGCATTGCCGGCCTTGCCGGACGCAAGAACGAAAACCGAATCGTTGGTCGATTCGTCGCCGTCCACAACGAGCCTGTTGAAGCTCTTGCCGATCGCCAGAAGAAGCGCGCGGCGAAGCATCGCAGGGCTTATGGCCGCGTCGGTCGTTATGAAGCCGAGCATCGTCGCCATGTTGGGCTCGATCATGCCGGACCCTTTAGAGCATCCGCCAACCGTAACCTTCTTGCCGCCAATCACTACGGTGGCGCAAGCCTCCTTCGGCTTGGTATCCGTAGTCATGACGGCCTTGGCGACCGCCAAGCTGTGGGTCGAGGTACGGCCAAGCGACTTCACGGCCTCCTTTGCTCCCGCCGCCAGACGATCCATAGGCAGACGTCTTCCGATGACGCCCGTCGAGGCGACAAGAACAAGGCGTGGATCTATGCCAAGCTCGCCTGCGACGATCAAAGCCGAAAGCTCGGCATCCTTCAAGCCGCCTTCTCCAGTGCATGCGTTCGCGCAACCGGAATTAGCCAATATCGCCTGGATGCGGCCGCCCTTAACCGCCATGCGGTCATACAGCACAGGCGCCGCAGCGACCTTGTTCGTAGTGAAGACCGCAGCCGCGGAACATGGCGCATCAGCAACGACAAGCGCGACGTCTTTGCGCCCCGCGTACTTTATCGCGGCGCCTACGCCAGCGGCCTTGAAGCCCTTCGCGGAACATACTCCGCCCTTGATGCACTTTACCTTCTGCATTGAAAAACATTATACCATATCTAGCCGCATAGCGCACGAAGCGCTAAGACCGCAACAGCTACAAATGGATGCCGCCAGGACAATGGCATGCCGCGAATGGCGTCAGCGACGGCAGGATCCCTGATGTACTCCGCAAACCCACGGCGAAACTCGCCGAATGAAAGGCCCGCCCTGCGCCAAAGCCTCAGCATCTCAAGAGCGGAGAACACGCAGCTCGCCTCGCAGTACTTCCACACCTCCCCATCGGCGGCGGCATCAATGCGCTTGCGGAATTCCAGAGAAAGGAACTTGTATTCCCAATGCCGACGAGAGTTTGTTCCCGTATCCAGATTGCCGCCTCTGACGGGAACGTAGTCGTACAGTTCGTCGGAGATGGACGCGACGCATCCGGCCATGGCGACGCATTGCGAAAGGAACGCCGCATCCTCGTAGAATGTCATCGCCTCGTTGAAGCGTATGCGGTTGCCGTCAAGGAAGTCCTTTCTGTATGCACACCGCCAGACAGGACCGAGCTCCTTTCTCGCCATCAGGCTGCCGCCGCCGTTCCAGCGGCGCACATCGTCGAACGAGTAGCCGAAGAAGGCAGGCATGTACCTTTCGCGGATCGCTTCATGCCCGCGATAGACGGCATCTTCCGATTTGCGTCCGCCGGAAAACGAGAAGAAGCACATGTCGGCGCCAGACGACTCAAGCGTGGCGAGCGGCTTCGTGAAGAAATCAGGCCTTACCGTATCGTCGGCGTCGCAAAAGAACACCACGTCGCCATTGGCCTTGTCGAGACCCCGGTTGCGCGCCCAGCTTGGACCTCGCCCATTCGCGTCTTCGACGACGATAGTCTCTATATCAAGTCCCTTGGCGGCGACCTCAAGCGACCGGAGCGTCCGTGGCAGGGTTTGCTGCGACCGGTGGCTCGGGATTATCACGCTTGCTCTCATTGGGCCTCACTTCGTATCTGGTCGGGTTCTTCGCCATGAACTCCCATGCGAACGCGCGGTAGCTCTCGGCACCCTTGGATCGCGGATCGAGAAACACGACCGGCGTTCCCATCGAAGGAGCCTCCGAAACGCGAACGTTGCGCGGAATCACCGTTTCGTAGACCTTGTCGCCAAAGTGAGAGCGAACCTCCGCCATGACATCCTGCGTAAGCTTGGCGACCATGTTTACCATTGTGAACACTATGCCGTTCAGCTCAAGGTTCGGGTTGACCGAAGCGCGGATGCGGTCGATCGACCCGGTTATGAGGGCAAGTCCGTCCATGGCCAAGAACTCCGCCTGGATCGGTATTAGAACCGAGTCGCACGCCACGAGAGAGCTGGTCATCACAATTCCGAGAGAAGGCGGACAGTCGAGGATTATGTAGTCGAACGCGCCAGACTCGCGCACAGGACGCAACGCCTCACGCACCATCTCCAGCCTGTCTTCGCGCACGCCAAATTCAAGTTCCGCGCCGGCAAGGTCCACTTCGGACGGTATGACGTTGAGATTGTTCCACTTCGTAGGCTGTATCACCTCTTCGACAGGCTTCTCGCCAATAAGAACCGGATAGAGTGAAATGCCCTGCTGCTTCTCAAGGCCAAGGCCCAAAGTCGCATGCGCCTGCGGATCGAGGTCTACAACCAGCACAGTTCTGTGACGTGCCGACAAGGCGGCGGCGAGGTTCACCACAGTCGTTGTCTTTCCGACGCCACCCTTCTGGTTTGCTATTGCGATTACCTTTGTCCTGCGTTCCATTGTTTCTCCTAGAAAAGCTTTCCGTTCTCGCGCAGCTCTCGTATGTTCTTCTTTGCGCTGCGGTCCACTTCCCTGCGCCAAAGCTCCACAAGCGCGATATCCCAGGGATCGTCCACTCCCTGCAGCACTGCCGAGAATTTGTCTCCGCTGCGGATCACCTCCGCCTTTACGCGCTCCGTCACGGCCGCAAGGGAGTCCGTAACCACCTGCTCAGAAAAGTTGTCGCTCTTGAGATGGTAGCCATACTGCAATATGCGCAAGGACTCCTCGTTCTCGCGCAACCACTCAAGATAGTCGTGCGCCTCTTCGCCAAAGCCTTCGGCCACGATCTCCGAAAGGCCCTTTGGCGTTATGACTAGCGGCTGGTGCGCCTCGAGGCGACCTTCGCGAATGCGCACCTTGCCCGGATAATCCGCCAGTTCGGAGATCAAGTGGTAGTTGACGAGCGTGTTCCCGAACGTCTCGAGCTCGTGAGACGGCGAAACCACGATTCTCACGTGCCTCGCCGCATACCATCTGTCGAACATTCGATTGGAGCTCACGCCCGTCTCCCCGCCGCCTGATCTATTTGCCGCGTCCGCAGCACTTCTTGTATTTCTTGCCGCTGCCGCAAGGACACAGGTCGTTGCGACCCACCTTGGGTTCCTCGCGGACTATCGGCTTCTCACCGACGAGCTCTCCGTCGGCGAATTTCCATCCGTCCTGCTCCTTGACGAAGCGTGAAACCTCATGATGGTTGCAGAACTCGTCGTTCGCGGAGTAGAGAGCACGGAACTCGACAACACCCTCGCTGTCGGAGCTCTGGCCCTTCTCGGTCGAAATGATCTCAAGGCCATGCCACTTCGCCGCCTTGCTCCATGCCTTCGAAGCGTTCTCGTCGAACTCGGCCTGGACGTCCTTCGTCGCGCTTGTCCGCAGGAAGTCTATGTCGCCCGTCACATATGACGTGTAACGGGCGCGCATGAGCGCTTCGGCGGTCTCGGCCTTCACCGTGCCGGCGATGACCGGACCGCAACACTCTCCGAATGTCTTCCCCGACTTGCAGGGACAGGATTCTTCGTTGTTCATACTTTGTATGCAGAAGGCTTATTTGTCGCGAAGAGCCGCCTGGGCCGCAGCGAGGCGGGCGATCGGCACGCGATACGGCGAGCAGCTGACGTAGTTGAGGCCGATCTTGTGGCAGAACTCGACGGACGACGGATCGCCGCCGTGCTCACCGCAGATGCCGCAGTGCAGCTCGGGACGCGTCGCCTTGCCGTCGGTGACGGCCATCTTCATGAGCTTGCCGACGCCGACCTGGTCGAGCTTCGCGAACGGGTCGTTCTCGTAGATCTTCTTGTCGTAGTAGGCGCC
>CAMZEN010000048.1 GCA_947305775.1 uncultured Verrucomicrobiota bacterium | reverse complement strand
TTTTCTGAATGATGCGTTCAAGGCCAAGCAGATGTCCGGTTGCGGGTTTCGCGTTTACTGTTTTCCTAAATAAAAGACGCAGTAAAGTATTCAGCAGCAAAAGGGTACTTGTTTGCACGGCTAACACTATGATATAATACAACAAATGTCGCAAGACAGCAAAGGAAAACAAGAATGAAGATCAAGTTCGGTAATGTCGTAGAGAATGTAGTGACCCGCAAGGAGTTCCCTCTCAAGAAGGCACAGCAGGTCCTTAAGAACAAGACTGTCGCAGTCCTGGGCTACGGCATACAAGGGCCGGCGCAGGCGCTCAACATGCGCGACAACGGCATTAACGTCATCGTCGGCCAGCGCAAGGGCAAGGGTGCGAATTCCAGCTGGAATCGCGCCATCAAGGACGGATGGGTTCCGGGCAAGACGCTCTTTTCGCTGGAGGAGGCCGCCGAGAAGGGCGACATAATCATGCTTCTTACGTCCGACGGTTCGGTCGGCGAGGTTTGGAAGAAGATTGAGCAATACGTCTCCGTCGGCAAGGCGCTCTACTTCAGCCACGGTTTTGCTTACGTATACAACAAGCTTACCGGCGTGAAGCCCGGCATCGGCGTCGATGTGATCATGGTTGCGCCGAAGGGCTCAGGCACCAACGTCCGCCGCAACTTCCTGAACGGCGCCGGCATCAACAGTTCCTATGCCATTGCGCGCGACGCTACAGGCAAGGCCAACGAGCTTACGCTCGCCATCGGCATTGCGATCGGTTCCGGCTACCTCTTCCCGACGACGTTCGAGAAGGAGGTGACGAGCGATCTCGTCGGCGAGCGCGGCATCCTCATGGGTGCGCTTTGCGGCGTGATGGAGGCCCAATACTACACCCTTCGCGCCAACGGCCACAGCCCGAGCGAGGCGTTCAACGAGACTTGCGAAGAGCTCACGCAGTCGCTTGCCCGCCTTGTGGACGAGAACGGCATGGACTGGATGTACTCCAACTGCTCGCAGACCGCGCAGCACGGCGCGCTCAAGTGGCGTCCGCTGTTCCGCAAGGCCACGGAACCTGTGTTCAAGCGTCTCTACGCCTCCACGAAGAAGATGCAGGAGGCCCGCGAGGTAATCCGCGACACCGGCCGTGTGGACTACAAGGAGTTCATGGCCAAGAAGCTTCAGGAAATGCACGACAGCGAGATGTGGAAGGCGGGCGAAGCCGTCCGTGCCCTGCGTCCTCGCGAAAAGGCCAAGGCCAACGCCGCGACCGCCGCAGGCGTCCAAGGGCGCAAGGTCACCAAATAAAGGTAGCCGTTAGAGGATGAGCGAGAGCGCTTTTTTTCAGGATCTCGCATTGCTCATGGCCGTCGCCGGTCTGGTGTCGGTCATTTTCGCCAAGCTTAGGTGGCCGAAAGTTATCGGTTACATCTTCGCTGGCGTCCTTATAGGCAAATATAGTTGGGGCGGCGGCCTTCTTGCGGACGAAGATTCCGTAAGGACGATAGGCCAGCTTGGCGTGGTGTTCCTCATGTTCACGATGGGCCTTGGGTTCTCGACGTCGCAGATGAAGCGCATCCGCGGCGTCGCGGCCCCGGCCGCTCTTCTCGATACCGTAATGATGACATGGCTCGGTTATACAGTCGGCCACCATGTGTTCGGTTGGGAGACCGTCCCCTCCCTCTTCCTGGGTGCGGCGATATGCGATTCGGCGACCACCATGCTTGCGAAGGTGATTGATGAAATGCATTGGGGTGACAGACCGTTCGTGAAGTATGCGCTTGGCACATCGGTGTTCGAGGATATCGCGACCGTCGGCATACTGGCGCTTGTCACAGGCGTAGCCCAGAGCGGAAAGCTTTCCGTAATAAACGCCGGAGCGTCGCTTGGCGGGCTTTTCGTGTTCTTCCTCGTTTCGATCGTCGCGGGTTTTGTGATGGTGCCTAGGCTCCTTAAGTCCGTATTCAAGACCCATGACGACGAGGCCCTGCTGCTTGCGATACTCGGCCTTTGCTTCTTTGTTTCGTGGGTCGCGTTCAAGTTCGACTTCTCCCTTGCGCTTGGTGCGTTCGTGGTTGGTTTCCTTGGCGCGGCAAGTGATGTGCGGCACAAGCTTTCGGAGCTCGCCGAACCCCTGAAGGCGATGTTCGCAGCCGTGTTCTTCGTGTCCATCGGGCTTCTTCTCGACCCGTCCGCATGTCTGCGCGAGTGGCCGGCCATTCTGATAGTGTCGGCCGTCGTGGTGATCGGCAAGTTCATGAACTGCACGATTGGCGCCCTCTTCGGCGGCGAGAGCCTCAAGACCGCCGTCCAGATGGGTATGGGTCTCGCCCAGATAGGCGAGTTTGCGTTTCTTGTCGGCATGCTTTACGTAACGGTCACCGGCGACAACCAAAGCCCGATGTACAACATCGTCGTGGCCGTTTCGCTGATAACGACTCTTTTGAGTCCGATTCTCATAAAGTACTCGGAGCGCTTTGGCGGCTGGGTCGAGGCGAAAACGCCTGCGAAGGCGATGGCCGCGCTGAATGCATATCGTGCGCTGGTGGCGAAGTACAATGAAGATCGCAAGGAGGCTAGGCTTCATCGCATCGTAAGGCAGTGTCTGGCGCAGCTTGGGGTGATAGCCGTCCTCAACTTCGCCATCGCGCTTGTGTTTTCGATATTGAACAGTCGGGACTGGTCGAACTTCTCCGTCATATTCGACGAATACAAGAAGATCGTGTTCTGCCTTGCGGCGAACCTTGTCATAGTTTCGCTTCTCGCTCCGGCCGTTCACATCGCGCGCAAGCTGGGCAGCGTGCTCGCGACTGTTCTTGTGGGCGTGGGCGAGTCCAAATGGCAGGTTGCCGTCCGGCACATATCCACGCTTTCGGTGCAGATAACGGTTGTGGTGTTGTTCTTTTTCGAAGTTGTGATGATCAACGTGAATCTCATGCCGGACGAGCATTGGGCGAGGTGGATGATCAATTGCGTGTTGCTCCTCGCTGGCGCGTTGGGATGGAAGTCATTCCAGAAGGCCGGTCGCCGTGCCGTGACCCGCTTCGACGAGGCCGTGACCGCCGACGAGCGCCGCGCCAAGCTTGGTGCGATGCTTACGTTCAGGCTCCCTGAGGGGATGGTCCACAAGCTGACCCTCGATATGGCCTCGCCCGCAATCGGCGGAACGGTAGTCTCCCTGAACATCCGCGCAAAGACGGGCGCGTCGGTGGTGTCGGTCGAACGCAACGGCGATATGATCAGGAACGTCGGGCCGGAAACGGAGTTTCGCGTTGGCGACATACTGTATACGATGGGCAACGGCGAACAGATCGCCGCTCTAAAGGACCTCCTCGGCATCATCTCCTGAAAGGGCCTACGGCAGAATGCGCATGCAAGATATTCGGAATATGATCCGCAAGACGGCGGCGGCGTTGCTGGCATCGCTTGCCGCGGCGGGCTGCATGGAGTTCTCCGACATTGCAGAGTCCATGGACGACATGCGCGTCGTGGCGCGGATAGGCGTCGTGGCGCACCCCGAAATCGGCGCATCCGGCAGCGAAGGCAGGCTTCAAAAGGCGCTATTGTACTTTCAGGCCCGCAAAGTCGATTCTATAGTCGTGATAGGAAACCTCACCAAGGATGGCTACTTGAACCAGTATCGAAAGCTCGCCGGCGTGTGGGACAAGGTCTTCGCCAACCCGATCAAGGGCACCGACCGCAACCCGCCGCGCAGAATATGCGTACTTGGACCGCGTGACCTCGTGAACTACAAGGAATCTTTCGCGCGCGAGCTTGAGGGAACACTTGGGGAAGGCGGCGAGTTTGATGTGAATGGCTTCAAGTTCAGGGCCCAGTGTGCGCGTCCCGCAGCTGCGGCAGATGGCGGCGCGACGATTCCGGTCGTGTTCTCGGACGGCAAGAACGCGCTCACGGACGAGCTTTGTTTCTATCCGCGCGAGTCCGCCGCCGTCAATGCGGGCTCGCTGAGCGGAGTGGTGCTGCGCGAGGGATATGAGCCCGTCAAGGAGGCGGCGTCCTCTTCGCAAGGGCTCCTGCTCTCGGCGTATTCGGACAAGGTGGTGGTTTCGAGGCTCGACTTTACTCAGAAGGCTCCGCTCGACAAGGATGAGGCCGCGCGCATCAAGGCGAAGCGCATGCCGTATGCGGAAAAGGTGGCGGACGATTGGGTGATACCGCTCGCAAAAGGCGTTGCCGCGACTCCTTTGCCGGCAAAGTCGCCGAGTTTCTGGGACGACACCCGGCTTATCGTCACGCGCGGCACGGCCAACGGCGTTACGGTGTTCAAGGTCATGTGGCCGCCAGTGCTTGCGAAATTTACCGGCGAAAGGGCGTTTTCATACGAAGTGGAGGCGCTGCTGTGTGCGGCGGATCGTGGCGATGGCGCGGCGATCAAGCGCATCTACGTGCTTTCTCCAAGATTTCATCTTTCGGAAGATCGAGACAATTCGCCGGTTTTCTGCAATTTCTATGAGACGGATTTTCCGTCCGGTGCGCGAGTTCGCTTTGCTGTGACGCCTGTTTCGTCGACAGGTGCGCATGGTGCGCGCATAGTAAGCGAAGAGTATTGCGTTCAAAGATGATTCAAAGGGATTAGGAGGGATGCCATGGCAGACACAACAGGAATAAGGAAGTTCGCCGACGCGGCGGACTACACCAAGAGGTTCATAGTCCAGGAGGAGATCGACAAGTACCTCCCCGGCGGCAAGCACTTCATCGATCAGGAGAAGATAAGCCGTCTAATCGAGGAGATCGATGGCAAGCCGGCCGATCCCGTTCGTGTGCGCGAAATCATCGCGAAGAGCGAGTCCACCTGCGAAACGTTGCTGCCTGAAGAGACCGCCGTGCTCATGCAGGTGACCGACCCCGCGCTCTTCGAGGAGATGCGCGCCGCCGCCGACCGCATCAAGCACAAGGTGTACGACAACCGCATCGTCGTCTTCGCCCCGCTGTACATGTCCAACCTCTGCGTCAACGGCTGCAGGTACTGCGGCTTCCGGGAAGGGAACTCGCTCCAGAAGCGCCGCGTCCTTACGTTGGACGAGCTGAAGGAGGAAGTGGACGTCCTCGCGGGCCGAATCGGCCATAAGCGCCTCATCGCCGTCTACGGCGAGCACCCGACTACATCCACCGAGTATATCGCCGAGACTATCGAGACATGCTACAACCGCCAGGTCAAGGCGCCTCGGACAGGCGCGCCGGTCGGAATCCGCCGCGTAAACATAAACGCCGCGCCGCTCCCGATCGCCGACCTCAAGGTTCTAAGGAAGGTCGGCATAGGGACCTTCCAGGTGTTCCAGGAGACTTACAACAGGAAGCTCTACGAGGCCATGCACCCGGCATGGAGCGTGAAGGGCAACTACGACTGGCGCACGACTGCGTTCCACCGCTGCCTGGAAGCGGGCGTCGACGACGTGGGGCTGGGGGTCCTTTACGGACTTTGCGATTGGCGCTTCGAGTTGCTTGCCACAGTCATGCACGCGCGCGACCTGGAGCGTTGGTTCAATATCGGGCCGCACACGCTTTCCTTCCCGCGCCTCGAGCCTGCGAGCGGGACGAAGGTTCCAGAGGAGTCGCCGTGGCTGATCGACGACGAGACATTCGCGCGAATCCTTGTCATCGCACGTCTCTCAGTTCCGTACACGGGGATGATCGTCACCGCCCGCGAGTCGCCCGCGAGCCGCAACCGCGTCCTCGACCACGGCATGACCCAGCTGGACTGCTCGTCGAACATCGCGATAAAGGGCTACAGCGACTTCGAGAACGAGGCGCACCAGGAGAAGGAGCGCCAGCAGTTCATGCTCGGCGACAACAGGTCCATCGACGAGATGGTCCGCTATCTCGCCTCGCGCGACGTCATTACGAGCTTCTGCACCGCGGGCTATCGCTGCGGCAGGACGGGCGGCTGCATCATGGACGCGCTGAAGACAGGACGCGAAGGCAAGTTCTGCAAGATAAACGCCGTGCTGACCTTCCGCGAATGGCTCGACGACTTCGCCAGCGAAGAGACCCGCGCCATCGGCGACAAGCTTATAGAGAAGGAACTCGCCGGGATAAAGGAGTGGTTGCCGAAGTTCTATCCGACAGTCATGAAGCAGTACGAAGCGACATGCCGCGGAGAGCGCGATCTTTTCTTCTGATAGGCACTTGCCTTTTTTAATCCAATATTGTATAATGCAATTGTCATGAAAACTTGGTTAGCATTTTGGTACGGTATCTTCAAGAACAATCCAATCTTCAGGTTGGTGCTGGGTCTGTGTCCGACGCTTGCGGTCACAACGAGCCTTGAGAACGCCCTGGGCATGGGATTGGCGGCCACGTTCGTCCTCATCTGCTCGAACGGCCTGGTGTCGGCGTTGCGCAAGGTGATCCCTGCGGCCGTGCACATTCCGTGCTATATAGTGATTATCGCGACGTTCGTCACGGCGATAGACCTTCTCATGCAGGCGTATCTGCCGAACCTCTCGGCGTCGCTCGGCATATTCATTCCCCTTATAGTCGTCAACTGCATAATCCTCGGTCGCGCCGAGGCGTTCGCCAGCAAGAACGGCGTTATCGATTCCCTCGCCGACGGTCTCGGCAGCGGAATCGGCTTCACGATCTCGTTGGCGCTCATTGCGTCCGTCCGCGAGATCGTTGGCGCGGGTACGCTTACCGTTTGGGGCGATATCGCCATAAAGGGCATCAATCCGGGGCCGGTGACGCTGGCGGTACTGCCGGCGGGCGGCTTCATAACGCTGGGGCTTCTTCTTGCCCTCATAAACAGGATCGGCGAGTGGAGTGCTCGCCGCCACGGTGCGCCGCCGCCGCTGCCAGTAAACCTCGACTGCCGCCATTGCACAATGTGCGGCAACGGAAAGACAGTACCATGAAGTGCCCGAAGTGCGGAGAAGACGACGACAAGGTGCTCGATTCCCGCAGCGCACGCGACGGCGCGGCGATACGTCGTCGTAGGGAGTGTTTGAGGTGCTCTCACCGCTTTACTACGTATGAAGAGATAGACCGCGATGAAGTGTTCGTCATAAAGCGCGATGGCTCCCGCCAGCCGTTCGACCGCTCCAAGGTCGACAGGGCCATACGCCGCGCCTGCGGGAAGCGTCCCGTGAGCGACGAGCAGATTCGCACGATGATAGACAATGTTGTGTCGAATCTCGAAGGCGACGAGATCGCCGCAGACAAGATAGCCGAACTGGTCATGGCAGAGCTGCACAAAGTGGACGAGGTGGCCTACATCCGCTTTGCCAGCGTCTACCGCCAGTTTACGGATGTAGCGCAGTTCCTGTCGGCCATAACGGAGATAGTGCGAAAATGACAAGCAAAGTAGACTATCAGCGCCCGCCCGTAAGGGTAGCGCTCATTGGCCTTGGCCGAGCAATGCTTGCGGACCACTATGCCGTGTTCAAGGCTCATCCAGCCATGTTCAAGGTGGTTGCGGCATGCGACCTGCTCAAGGAGCGTCGCGACAGGATCGCCGTGGATTTCCCGGACTGCCGCATGTTTCGCCAGTACAAGGACCTTCTTGACGAGCGCGACATCGATCTTGTGGACATAGCCACCTGTTCCATGGACCACGTGAAGCACGCGCTTGCGTCGCTTTCGAAGGGTTTCTGGACTCTCCTCGAGTCGCCCATGGCGATGACTTTCGAGGATGCGCAGGTGTTGCGCGGCGCGGCGATAAAGGCCAAGAATCGTCTGCTTGTGATGCACAGGGGCCTGTTCGACGCCGACTTCCAGCTGGCGAAGCTGGCGATGTCGGATCCTCGCCTTGGGGAGATATACCAGATAAAGGTCCGCAAGGAGGACTATGTTCGCCGCGACGACTGGCAGGCGGTTAAGCGGATGGGCGGCGGAGCGGCATACTATGCCATGCCCGACCTGGTGCTGCAGGCGCTCAAGCTGCTGCCGATGCAGCCCATACAGATGTGGAGCGAACTGAAGCGCGTCGCCTCGCTCGGCGATGCCGAGGATTACGCGCATATCAGCCTGAAGACGCGTGGCCCGATATCCGCCGAAGTCGAGTTCAACGGAGGAGTTCTGCCGCCCGAGAGGGGGCCGTCGTTCGAGATACGCGGCGACAGGGGCGTGTTCAAGGTTCGCCCGGGCGCGACGGAGGGCTCCCTTACTGTGATAGATCCCGATTTCTCCTTCCCGCGCAGGCGTTCTTCCGTGCGCACCCCGGAGATAAAGGATCTGCACGAGGATTTTGCGGTCAAGGAGATACCGTTCCCCCTGCCTAAGGGCACGTTGCACGGGCTTTCGTCGTTCTGGAAGCATGTGTACGACACGGTGAGGACGGCGGCTCCGTTCCCGCTCGTGCTTGAGGATTCCATAGAGGCCGTCAAGTTCTCCCATCTAATGAAGAAGACCAGCCCATTCGGGAAGTGAAGGGCACGGAGGCGACGATGACTCAGAGTCTAGAGGATTATCTAGAGACGATATACAGGCTCATCACCGAGTATCGCATGGCGCAGGTCAGGGACATCGCCAAGTCGCTTGGCGTAACCATGCCAAGCGTTGTGAAGGCGATACGCGAGCTGATGAAGCTTGGTCTGGTCACGCACGAGCCTTATGGAGGGGTTGATCTTACCGTCAAAGGCAGAAGGGTTGCGAGGTCGGTGCTGGCAAGGCACAGGCTGCTCACGACATTCCTGATGAAGCTTGGCGTAAGCGAACGCATGGCGGACCGCGACGCATGCCTTATGGAGCATATTCTCTCTGCCGAGACTATGGACAAGATAAGAATTTTTACGGAAAAGCACTGAGGTCATTGAAAATGAAAAGCCAGATCAAACTATTACGCAAACTTCAGGAGCTCGTTCTCACAAGGGATGAGCACCATCAGACTGGCGACGGCAGCCAGCTTGAGAATTTGAGCGGTCAGATTGCTGAGCTTCAGTCCCAGCTCGAGCCGCAGGTTAGGGGCGTATACGAACGTCTCTACAAGAAGGGACATGTCATCATGGCGGCGATGTCCAACGGTTGTTGTGCGGCATGCGGCATGCAGGTGCCGATAGCGCAGGGGCAGCAGGTAAAGCTTGCGCAGCACCTCGTAACGTGTTCCAGCTGCGGGCGCATACTCTTTGCCGAAGACGACGCCGCCGCACGCAACGTTGCGGAAAAGGTTGATCGCGACGAGCAGAGGTCCGGTATAGCTCGATTCAGCGCCGAAAGCCTGATGGTTGTCGAGCTTGGGGAGTGCTCGCGCGCAGATGCGATAGCCAAGCTTGCGAACATGATGGAGGCTGGCGGGTTCATATCGAACGCCGACAGTCTCGTTTCGGCTGCGATGGACAGGGAGGGCGTTCTTTCCACCGCCATGGGGGAGGGGCTTGCGTTTCCCCACGTGCGCGGCGTCGAGGGTGGCTCGCTGACGCTCGCCATGGGCGTTTCGCGCAAGGGCATCGACTGGGGCGGCACAAAGGTGAACATCGTGTTCCTGTCCGCCATACCTGTAGCGGTATCGGCGTTCTACCTGCGCATGATGTCCGCCCTTGCCCAGGCGTTCAACAAGCCTGCGAACCGCGAGGCGGCGTTCTCCGCCGAGGATCAGGCCGCGCTTTGGAAGTCGCTTGTAAGGGCAACGCGCACATCGTTCAAATAGTATAAGATGAAGCGAATTGCCGTACTTGCGGCGACCGTATTACTATGTGCGTTCGCCACGTTCGCCCACCGCGGAACCCCGTATGTAGGGGCTCTGACGGCGGACGCGAAAACCGGGCGGATACTTTTCGAGGAGAATGCAGACGCGGAGGCGTATCCCGCGAGCGTCACCAAGCTGATGACATTGCTGCTGGTCCTTGAGGATGTCGAAAGCGGAAAGTATTCCTTGGATGATTTCGTCACCGCGACTGAGGAAGCCACGCGCTTCAGCGAGCCAAGCTGGGTGGATATCAGGCCAGGGGAAAAGATGACCGTCGACGATCTTCTTACGGCGCTCATGGTCAAGAGCGCGAACGATGCGGCGGTCGCGCTCGGCGTTAATTCGGCAGGGTCGTTCGATGCGTTTGTCGCCAAGATGAACGCACGCGCGGCGGAGCTTGGCATGACGCGCACTAAATACTATAATCCAAACGGTCTTCCTCCCGTTTCGCGTTCCAACGGACGTGCGAGGAAGTATCCTTGGAAGTCTTTCAATGTTTCGACGTGCCGGGACCAGCTGAAGCTGGCGCTGGAGCTGGTTAAAAGGCCTCAGGTGTTCAAGTACACTTCACAAAAGGTCGCGGCGGTGACGGATGGACGCGGCCAGAAGCTAAAGTTCGTGAACCACAACAATGTGATGGTCAAGGACAAACAGAAGGTGATCAATCCTGACGGTTCCGAGGCGGTGGACGGGCTTAAGACCGGCTACATAGACGCCGGCGGAAGCTCCATCGTGCTGACCGGCAAGCGAGGATCGTCGCGCGCGGTGGTGGTCGTTCTTGGCTCGAACACCGCAAAAGAGCGGGATGCCGCAGCTGCCCGTCTTCTTACGGATGCCCTTTCCGCACTGAGTTGGTGAAATGAAGAGGATTTGTGAGCTTCATGTACGGACGGCATTGTTTGCCGCACTGTTGGTCGCCGTGGCATATGGCTTCCGGCAGCTGTTGTTCGTCCATGCGCCCATGACGTTTTCCGACCATGTTGAGGATATGTCGTACGGTTGGTATGTGCCGCTGTTCTCCATATATGTCCTTTGGCGGGAGCGGCGGGAACTGGTATCCAGCCTGGGGCGTCCCAGCCTGTTCGGGCTGATCGCGGCGATTCCCTTTCTTGCCTTTGGCTTTCTTGGCGTACGCGGAATTCAGGTACGGTTTGAGATACTTGGCTTCGCTGGACTGTTGTGGGCGCTTTCGTGGACGTTCTACGGCTGGCGAACCGCAAAGCGCGTGCTTTTTCCCGCTGCTTTTTTGCTCTTCTGCATGCCTTTGGCAACGTATCTGGATGTAATTACCGTACATCTTCGTTTGCTTGCGAGTTCAACCGCGTTTGCGCTATTGAAGGGTTTCGGCCTTGATATAGTGCGCCGTGGAACTATGCTTGCGTCCTCTAGCGGGGCTTTTGCGATAGACGTGGCCGAGCCGTGCAGCGGGCTGAGGTCGCTTTTCGCCTTGACGGCCCTTACCGCAGGTTACGCATATTTTACGCAACCAACTTGGGTGCGGCGCGCGGTGCTCTTTGCCCTTGCCGTGCCGATAGCGATTCTGGGCAATGTCATGCGCATAGTCACGATAGCCATAATCGGCCTCACGTGCTCCGAAGACTTTGCCACTGGCTTTTACCACGACTATTCAGGGTATGTGGTCTTTCTTGTCGCAATAGCGCTCATGGTGGCGGCAGGCGGTGCGATAGACAGGATTTCTGTCGCCATCAGGGGGGGCAAAAAGCCAAATGAGACATATTCGCAGCGCGAATCAACGACAGGCGAACCTCGTCGCGAGGATGTGTCATGGCGCGGGTACACTGTCGTTGTATTGTCTTTGGCGCTGATCGTGCCTGTTATGGCATACCAGGCCAGAAGCGCAAAGCCCATCGTGTGCGAGCCGCCGGAGATCGAACTTGGCGAGTTAGATGGCTTTGAGCGCACCGTCCTTGAGCCTAGTGAAGCCGAACTGAAAACGTTGCCTTCGGATACTCAATTTGTAAAACGGCTCTACACCGCGCCTGGCGGTGTTTGGTTCCAGGTGACGGTTGTCATTGGCGGCGTCAGCAAGAGTTCGATCCACCGTCCGGAGTTGTGCTTGCCGTCGCAGGGCTTTCAGATGACGGATCCTCGCGATGCATCCGCAGCTGGCACCGACTGGCGGTTTATCTCCCTTGTGCGCAGCGACGCTCCGCCACTCGGGTTCGCCTACACGTTCTTCAATCAGGCTGGTTTCCGCACACCTTCGCACATGAAGCGCATTTTTCGCGATGTGTGGGACAGATCTGTGCACAACCGAATTGACCGTTGGGTAATGGTCACGATCAACGCCTTCACGGCGGACGATTCGCTTCTTGTAGCGTTTCTTGAAAGGATTGCAGAGTCATGCAGTTTCTTGAAATGATATTGCCGTATGTGGTGAGCTTTCTTGGCGCGCTTGCCTTGACTCTGATTCTCACTCCCATTGTTCGCGAGGTGAACAGAAGGATGGGGATGGTTGACAAGCCCGATCCGCGGCGCATAAACAAGGTGCCGATTCCTCGCGGCGGCGGCCTTGCTTTGGTCATAGGCGTCACAGTATCGTATGCCGTGTTCGTGCTTTGGTCCGGTCGCCCTGCGATGCAAGGCGTCTCAGACGGCAATTTCCTCAGGCTCGGCATGCTCGCCGTGGCGATGGCGGCCGTAGGGCTCGCCGACGACAAGTTCGCGCTCGCGCCCAAGGTGAAGCTTCTCGGTCAGGTCGTAATCGCCGCGCTTGCGTGGATATTGGCGGGGGTCGGGTTCCGCGACCTTTGTCCGTGGCTTCCCGCATGGATCGATTTCATTCTCACCATCTGCTGGATCGTCGGCGCGGTCAATGCGTTCAACCTGATTGACGGGCTAGACGGACTTGCCACCGGTCTTGCGTTCATAGCCACCCTTGGCATGGCAGGCGCCTTGGCGTTTTCGGGACGCGTGACCTCGACCTACTTCTATTTTGCTTTCGCTGGCGGGTTGTTGGGCTTCCTGAGGTACAACTACAACCCGGCGTCGGTGTTTCTGGGCGACTGCGGCTCCATGTTCATCGGCTTCACTCTGGCTGTGATGCCGATCTGCTCGAACGAGCCAAACTCGTTCCTCGTATCCATCGGCGTGCCGCTTCTGGCGATGGGCGTGCCGATTTTCGACACTGCGCTGGCCATATTGAGGCGCTCCATCCGCCATCTCATCCATCGCGGAGAGAACGCGAAGGAAGGCGAGGTTATGACGGCCGATACCGACCACCTGCACCACAGACTGCTCAGGGCTTCGGGACTGAACCAGCGCAAGGCGGCTTGGGCGCTTTACGTGCTTGCGCTTTTCCTGGTGGCCGTCGGACTTGTCGGCATGTCGCTGAAATCGCGCGCCGCAGGCCTTTGGCTGTTTGCGGTCACAGTGGCGGCGGTCGTCATATTCAAGGATATGGCCCGTGTCGAGTTGTTCGACGCCGGGAGGCTCCTAAGCGCCGTCGCCCACGCGCGCGACACATCCACACGCCGCAAGATTGCGCGTGTCGCGATTCCTCTGTACTTGTGTGCCGATGTTGCCGTGCTCGCCGCTTCATGCTTGATAGTCAGGGCGACGCTTTACGGAGGTGTCGATCGCAATACGGTTGTTACGATCATCCCTATCCGCGTAACCGCCGTGTTCGTCTTTCTCGTGCTGTTCAACGTATATCGCACCGTCTGGTCGAGGGCCATGCTCTCGAATTACATGCGGTTGATCGTGGCTTGCATGTTTGGATCTGTTTTGGGGTCGGTCGTCATCTACTACCTGCCAGGGGCCGACCATAGCGTATCGCTCAAGGCGATAACGCTTTTCTACTCAACGCTCAGCACGATAGGCCTGGTGATGACAAGGACCGTGCGCGGACTTTTCCGGGACATTTTCTATGCGCTGGACTGCGGCAGGCTAGTGGGACGGAAAGATGTTTCGCGCATTCTAGTATATGGCTGCGGACTTCGCTACCGCACCTTCCGCCGCGAGCTGGTAAGGACGACTGCGGCCAACACGCGCATAATCGTGGGGCTTTTGGACGACAATCTGCTCATGCGCGGGCAGTACATAGGCGGCGTACAGGTCATGGGCACTCTCATGGAGGCCCGCGAGATAATAAACCGCGTCAACGCGGACGCCGTCGTGGTGGCTTGCGAGATAACACCCGAGTGGATGAAGATCGTCCGCCAGACGCTAGCGCCGACCGGCGTGAAGGTTACGCTTTTCTCATTCAGCGAAACAGAGGTCCAGTGATGGCAGAGACGACGAAGGATGACGTTCTCAAGTTCCACAAGGGCGGCAAGGTGGCCGTAACCCTGCCGAAACCGCTCAGGACGAAGGAAGACCTTTGCCTAGCCTACACGCCCGGCGTGGCGCATGCGGTGAAGGCGATCGCCGCCGATCCATCCTCGGTCTACGAAGTGACTGCCAAGCCCAATCTTGTTGCGGTGGTTTCCGATGGCACGGCGATTCTGGGCCTTGGCGACCTTGGCGCGGCGGCGTCCATCCCTGTTATGGAAGGCAAGTCGGTGCTGTTCAAGTCGTTCGCCAACATAGACGCGTGGCCGGTTCCGCTCAACCATTGCCGCGTTGGCGGTGCGGACACAGGCAAGACCGATCCAAAGCGCGTCATAGACGCCGTGCTCGCGATTGCTCCGCAGTATGGCGGCATAAATCTTGAAGACATAGCGTCGCCGGCTTGCTTTGAGATAGAGGACGAGCTCGACAGGATGCTGGACATACCTGTATTCCACGACGATCAGTGGGGTACTGCGGTCATCGCGACGGCAGGAGTCGTAAACTTCGCATTTTTGAAGGACAAGCCGCTGGATCAGCTGAAGGTGGTTATTAACGGCGCCGGAGCTGCAGGTACCCGCATTGCCGACATGCTCAAGGCGGCGGGAGTCAAGGACATCACGATGTTCGACATAAAGGGCGTCCTTGCGACGTCTCGCACGGATCTGCCTAAGCAGAACCGCGTGCATGCGCGCAATGTTCCGGCGGCGCTTACCCGCCGGGCGGCCATGACGGGTGCGGATGTGTTCATCGGCGTGAGCGCGGCTAATGTCATTTCAGGCGACGACGTAAGGGCTATGGGCGAGTTCCCTGCGATATTTGCGATGGCGAACCCCGACCCTGAGATACGCCCGGAGGCGGTTGCCGAGGCGATGAAGGGTAGACGATATGTAATGGTGACGGGCAGAAGCGACTATCCAAATCAGATAAACAACGTCCTTGGCTTCCCTTACCTTTTCCGCGGAGCCTTGGATGTACGGGCGACGACCATAAACTATGCAATGAAGGTAGCCGCGGCGAACGCCCTTGCCGAACTCGCGCGAAAGCCTGTTCCTGAAGAGGTAAAGGCGCTCTATCCTGGCGAGGACCTTGTCTTCGGGACGAACTACATCATACCGAAGCCATTTGACAGGCGGCTTCTCGTCGAGGTCAGCTCGCGGGTCGCCGAAGCGGCTATCGCCAGCGGTGTCGCCCGTGCGCCGCGCGACATTGAGTCTTACAGAAAGGAACTAGAAAAATGCTGAAGGGAATATCGCCGCTGGTCTCGCCAGACCTGCTGAAGACTCTTGCCGAGATGGGGCATGGAGACGAAATCGTCTTTTCCGACGCGCATTTTCCGGCGCACTCGTTCAACGTCAAGGTGTTGCGTGCCGATGGAATCGCCGCAGACAGGCTTCTTGCGGCGGTAGCCCCGCTGTTTGAGCTTGACTCCTATGCGACGCCGGTGGTCATGATGGCGCCGGTCGCAGGTGATTCGCTGGACCCGAAGGTCGAGGAGGCCTACCGCGCCGCCTTGGGGTATGCCGGCAAGATAGAGCAGCTGGAGCGTTATGCATTCTATGACCGCGCAAAGGCTGCCTTCGCTGTCGTCGTCACTGGCGAAACGCGCAAATACGGTAACGTAATCCTCAAAAAAGGCGTCACCCCTGTTGCATAATTGCAGTTTTTAGGGGTTGGAAAAATACCCCCTTGCGCAGAGACGACAATTTTTGGTAAAATACCATCTCATTCGACCACTCAAAAGAGTAAACAACAACAATGAAAGTACGTAGTTCCGTTCGTCGCATATGCGAGAACTGCCGCATCATCCGCCGCAAAGGCGTGGTGCGCGTGATCTGCACGAACCCGCGCCACAAGCAGCGTCAGGGTTAAACAACAAGAGGTAAAACAACTATGCCAAGAATGATGGGTGTGGATATTCCGGGCAAAAAGCATATTCGCTATGCCCTGCGCTATATCCATGGTATCGGGCCGAAGCGTTCTGACGACGTTTTGGCGGCTTGCAATGTCGACCCGATGAAGAAGGCCGACGACGTCACGCAGGACGAGATCCATGCGATCACGACGTACATTCAGGATCATTTCCGCGTCGAGGGCGATCTTCGCCGCGAGGTGGCGCAGAACATCCGCCGTCTGATTCAGATCGGGTCCTATCGTGGCCTCCGTCACAAGAAGGGTCTTCCCGTGCGCGGTCAGCGCACCAAGACGAACGCCCGCACCCGCAAGGGCGGCAAGCGCGTTTCCATCGCCATGCCCAAGCAGGCCGGTCGCTGAGGAGTTTAAGCAATGAGCGAAGAAGTGAAGAAAGAAGAGGCCCCTGTGGCGGCTCCCGCCGCAGACGCCGCTGTTGCGGCAGAGGGCGATGCCGCTGCCAAGAAGCGTTCCGGCAAGTCCATTCCGGCCGGGATCGCGTTCATCCGCAGTACGTTCAACAACACTCAGGTTTCTATCGCCGACGCGCGCGGCGGCGTGATCGCCTGGAGCTCTGCCGGCAAGGCGGGCTTCAAGGGCAGCCGCAAGTCCACGGCGTTCGCGGCAACGATGGTCGCACAGGATGCGGCGAGGGTTGCGGTTGCCAAGGGTATGCATGAGTGTGAAGTCAGGATGCAGGGCGCCGGTGCCGGCCGCGAGAGCGCGGTTCGCGCCATTCAGGCCGCAGGCATACGTGTTACTCAGATTACGGATACGACTCCCGTTCCGCACAACGGCTGCCGTGCACGCAAGCGCAGGAGGGTTTGATTATGGGTCATTTCACTGGACCACGCAGCAAGATCGCCCGCCGTTTCGGCGAGCCTGTATTTGGACCCGACAAGGTGCTCGAGAAGCGCCCTTACGCTCCGGGTCAGCACGGTGCAAACAAGCGCCGCAAGAAGATGTCCGAGTATGGCGTCCAGCTTCGCGAGAAGCAGAAGGCCAAGGCTATCTATGGAATGCGCGAGAAGCAGTTCCGTCTGTTCTTCGAGCGTGCGAAGGCCAAGCCTGGCATCACCGGCGATATCATGCTCGCGATGTGCGAGATGCGTCTTGACAACCTCGTCTATCGTTTGGGTTTTGCGGCGACGCGCGCCGGAGCCCGCCAGCTTGTCACCCACCGTCACATGACGGTAAACGGCAAGGTCTGCGGAATTCCGTCCTACATCGTCCGTCCTGGCGAGGTGGTGTCGATCCGCGAGAGAGACCGCGATATGATCGCAGTCGTCGATGCGCTCAAGCAGCACAAGTCGCCTGTGGTGAACTGGCTCGCTTGGGATGAAGCGACGATGCAGGGCACTCTCGTAAGCGCCCCCGAGCGTGCCGAGATCCCAGAGAACATCGACATGCAGCTCATTGTCGAATTCTTCTCTCGCTGATCCTGACGGCTTGTCCGTCATTTCATTCAACCTATTTGGAGGTAACCTATGCCTATCCGCTTAAGCCGTTTCGAAATGCCGAAGGGCGTCCAGAAGGACGAGTCCACGGCAACCGCGACGTACACCCGTTTCGTTGCGGAACCCTTCGAGATTGGCTATGCCCGCACGATTGGCAACTCCTTGCGCCGAGTCCTGCTCTCGTCCATCGAGGGCGCTGCGATCTCCTCCGTGAAGATCAGGGGCGTGAGTCATGAGTTCTCTACGATCAAGGGCTGCACTGAGGATGTGACAGACATCATCCTTAACCTCAAGAGGGTTCTCCTAAAGACGTATTCGCGCGACGCGCAGACGATCACCCTGAAGGCCAAGGGACCCTGCACTGTCACGGCCGGCGATTTCGCCGCCGAGAACAATGTTCAGGTGCTCAATCCTCGTCAGGAAATCTGCACGCTTGACGTGGACGGCGTCCTTGAGATGGAGTGTGATGTTCGCACCGGGCGCGGCTTTTGTCTTGCCGACGGCAACAAGAGGCCTGACCAGGAGATTGGTCGCATCGCGATCGACTCCATCTTCTCGCCTGTGACGCGCGTCAATTTCCTTGTCGAGAACACCCGTGTCGGTCAGCGCACCGACTACGAGAAACTGGTTCTGGACATCTGGACAGATGGCCGCATTGAGCCTGAAGAGGCGCTCAAGACCGCAGCGGCGGTCCTGAGGCGTCATCTTGACGTGTTCGTCGACTACGGTGGCGACGACGGTACGCTCGAATTCGAGGACACCGACAAGAAGGATGCCGACGAGCGCGAGCGCCTCAGGAAGCTCCTCAACATGTCGGTAAACGAGATCGAACTCAGCGTTCGTGCGGCGAACTGCCTCAACAACGCGAACATTTCGACTGTTGGAGAGCTTGCCTCGAAGACCGAGGCTGATATGCTCAAATACCGCAACTTTGGCAAGAAATCCCTCACGGAGATCAAGGCCAAGCTCGTTCAGCTGGGTCTTTCGCTCGGCTACAAGTTCGATGCCGATCTCCTGGAATCGAAGAAATAAGGAATTGCAGCAATGCGTCATCAGAGAGTAGTTAAGAAGTTCGGGCGCTCTACCGCCCATCGTTCGATGCTCATGAAGGGCCTCGTTACGAACCTCATCCTGGCGGAGTCGATCAAGACGACGCTCCCCAAGGCAAAGCAGGCGCGCAAGGACGCCGACAAGATCGTGACGATCGCCAAGAAGGGCGATCTTGCGGCTCGTCGTCTTGCCTCCAGCCGTCTCCTTGAGCCCAAGGCCGTTCAAAAGCTCTTCGACAAGGTCGCCCCGGCCATGAAGGACCGCAAGGGCGGCTACACGCGCATCATCAAGCTCGGCACCCGCAGGGGTGACGCCGCTGAGACGTGCGTTCTGCAGTGGACCTATGTCGGCGAGGCTTCGGCCCCCGCCGCTGAAGAGCCGACGAAGGAGGTGAAATAATGGCTATCGTGCTCAAGCTCAAGAAGGGCGAGTCGGTCGAACGCGGACTCAAGCGCATGAAGAAGATCCTCGACAAGGAGGGTCTCCTCAAGACGATCCGCGACCAGCGCTACTTCGAGAAGCCGTGCGTCAAGGCGCGCAAGAAATCGCAGCGCGCCCGCATCCGCAACCGTTCGCGTCGCGGCCGCATGGAGCTCAACTAGC
>CAMZEN010000047.1 GCA_947305775.1 uncultured Verrucomicrobiota bacterium | reverse complement strand
ATGCCAATTCAGGCGTTTAGACCTGAGCGGTTTCGCACCTATGGGATGCTAATGACCTCAAGAAGAACTTCCAGCGCACATCCAACGCCCTCATCAAGTTCATTCCGGCAGGTGTCGTGATCATAGACGGCAAGGGCATGATCACCGAGTGCAACGGCATATTCGCCGAGATGGCGGGCGCCAAGGACGAGTTCGAGGCGCTCGGAAATCTCGACGGACTTTCAATCGACGTTTTCATGCCGGAGTTCCGCGACCTCTTCACGGGAGCGATAGACCACGGCAGCGAAATCGTCAAGTTCCGTCAGCCGTGGAAGGACCGCATAGTCACTATCAGCGTCTTCCCGATAAGCATCGGCGAGTTCGCGGGCGCGGTTATTCAGGACGTCACGAAGAACGAGGGCCGTCGCGAAGAGATCGCGGCCAAGGCCCGCGACGTTATTCGCAAGAACGTCTATACCGTTCAGCAGGTGGCGAGACTCTTTGGCGAACATATCGCCGAAACAGAGATCATGCTGAACGAGATCGCAGGTTCTTACGAATCGCACACAGTCGGCAAGCGCCTGCGCAGCGGCGACAGCGAGGAATACCTGAATGGCTGACCTCACGCCGAACGCCCAGGGATCCGCCGCAGACCTCTTCATAGAGATGGAGGCCGCCCAGTTTACGAAGACCGGGCAGGGGGCCTGCGGCGACGACGTGCGCTTCCTGACGGTCGAGAAGGAGAACCGCCATCTTGTGGCGCTCTCCGACGGGCTCGGCAGCGGCGTCAAGGCGAACGTCCTCGCCACCATGACGACGGCGATGGCGATCGAGTTCCTCAAGTCGAACATCCCGACGCTCGAGGCTGTGGAGATCATAATGGACTCCCTGCCGATCTGCGAAGTGAGGAAGATCGGCTACGCCACATTCTCCCTCTTCGACTTCCGCCTCGGCGGCAAGGCGCGCATAAGCGAGATGGGCAATCCGGGCTACATACATCTTCGCGGCGTAGAGGAGGTGCCGCCGCTCAAGGATTGGCAGGTCGTCTCCGAGCATTGGCCCGACCGCGAGGTGCGCGAATGCGAAGTGGACTTCAGGGCGGGCGACAGAATAATCATGTGCTCGGACGGCGTTACGCAGTCCGGCCTCGGAGTCCGCAAGGACATGAAGTTCGGCTGGCGCAGGTCGGGGGTTCTGGCGTTTGCGCGCGAGCGCATCGAACGCGAGCCGGATATCTCCGCGCGAGACCTTAGCCTTGCGATTGCCCGTCAGGCGCTGAACATAACGCCCGGTGGCTGCAAGGACGACATAAGCTGCGCGGTCGTCTACCTGCGCCATCCGCGCGTGATGCGCGTTTTGACCGGGCCGCCATACTACAAGGAGAACGACGCCGAATATGCGCGTCAGGCTTTGCTTGGCCCGGATCATATCGTCGCCTGCGGCGGAACGACCGCGAACATCCTTGAGCGCGAACTTGGCGTCAAGGTCAAGGTGCGGCTCGCCGACATGAAGACGGCCGGAGGCCTGCCGCCGATCGGCACGATGGAGGGCGTCGGCATCGCGACGGAGGGAATCCTGACCCTCGGCAGGGTGCTTTCTGCGCTGGAGCAGATGAGGCCGCCGGAAAAGGAACCTACTGCCGCGCGTGCGATTCTCGAAAGGATGATGCGGCACGACCGCATCGAGTTCATCATCGGCACGAAGGTGAACGAGAGCCATCAAGACCCCAATATACCCCAAGACCTGGAACTTCGGCGCAGCGTGGTCAAGCGAATAGCGGCCGCTCTTGAGAAGAACTATCGCAAGAAGGTCACGCTTAACTACTACTGATGGAAATATCAAGGAGACAACCATGGAAAAAGTCAAAGTCGAAATATGTTGCGGAACGGCATGCTACCTGCTTGGCGCGGCCAATATGATGGATATCGAGGACAAGCTTCCTGCAGAGTGGAGCGGCAAGGTGGAGATAGAGGCCAAGCCTTGCCTGGAGCTTTGCGAAAGGGAGAACCTTGGCGGAGCTCCGTACGTGCGCATAAACGACACGGAGGTGATGGCGCAGGCCACGCCCGACAAGCTGCTCACGCGCATCGGCGAACTTCTCGGGGGGGCCGCATAAGATGCTCAACGGTTCCACATTCATCCGCCGCGAACTGTTGATTCGCATAGTCCGCGCCTTCGATTCCGGTTCGCTGGAATCCGAGATAGATCAGATACCGGTCAAACTGCGCCCGAAGAACGAACCATCTTCGAGGTGCTGCGTCTACCACGACCGGGCCATACTGAAGTACCGTCTGATGGCTCTCCTGGGCATATCAGTCGAGGAGGAGATAGACGAAACGAAGCCGCTTTCCGCCTACTACGCAGAAAAGGCGTGGACCGCCGAAGGAGAGGCCGCGAAGCCCAAGACCCCGCTCAGCGTATGCGGTCCGGCATGCAGCGGCTGCCCTGATGCGCGCGTCGTCTCGACCCAGAACTGCCGCGGCTGCTTCGCGCGTCCGTGCGTGTACAACTGCCCCAAGAAGGCCATCGAGGTTGTCGATGGACATTCCGTCATCGACCAGAAGCTCTGCATCAAGTGCGGCAAGTGCATTGCGGCGTGTCCCTACAACGCGATCGTCAAGACGACGGTTCCTTGCGAAGAGGCGTGTCCCGTCGGGGCGATCAAGAAGAACGAGCTGGGCGTTGCCGAGATCGACTTCGAGAAGTGCATCTTCTGCGGCAAGTGCTTCAACGCCTGTCCGTTCGCCGCCGTCATGGAACGCTCGCAGCTGGTCGATGTGCTTGCCGCCATGAAGCGTGGCGAGAAGCTTGTCGCGATGATCGCACCTGCCGCCGAGAAGCAGTTCCCCGGCAAGATAGAGCAGCTCTTGACCGCGTGCGCGAAGGCCGGTTTCAGCGATGTGATGGAAGTCGCCCTGGGCGCGGAGAAGACGACTGCGCATGAAACGGCCGAGTTCATCGAGCGCATGGAGAAGAATCCCAATACGTTCATGACAACGTCCTGCTGCCCGGCCTGGGTCAATCTCGCCTGGAAGCATCTGCCCGACCTCGTCGAGCACGTATCCCTTACTCCGAGCCCGATGGTCTATGCGCGGGAGATCGTCAAGGAGAAGGATCCTTCGGCCAAGACCGTGTTCATCGGGCCGTGCGTGGCCAAGCGCAGCGAGGCCCGCCGCAAGGATGTCGACTACGTGCTTTCCTTCGAGGAGCTCGGCGCGATACTTGCCGGACGCAAGATCGACGTCATCGCCTGCGAGCCCTGGCCTGTTGCGAGGCCGGCCGATCCGACGGCGCGAAACTACGCCCGCAGCTGCGGCGTGACCGACGCCGTCCTCGCGGAAGCGACGGCGAAGATACCCGGCTTCAAGCTCAATGCCAAGCAGATAAACGGAATCGACAAGAAGACGTGCACTATGATAAAGCTGCACGCTTCGGGCAAGATACCCGTCAACTTCCTTGAAGTAATGGCGTGCCCCGGCGGGTGCCAGAACGGACCTTGCTCGCTTGTCAAGTGACAAGTCCATGCAGACATCGAGGGGCCCATCTTACGGAAGGGTCCCTTGATGTTTCGTAGCCCACTTGCGCTGGGCGCGGATATTTTGATATAATTCACGCCATCCTGCGACTGTCTCAGGAGGTTATCCCTGCCGCGGGCGCCCCATATGTTAGGGGTGACTGTTGCCTTCAGGTGAAGGTTTCGGCGGGGTATTGGCTTCCCGGTTTGCAGCAAACGAGAAAGAAGCAACAGAAATGAACATTGACAAGTCCGTAATCAAGAGCGAGTATCAGCGTCACGACCGCGACACCGGTTCCAGCGAAGTGCAGATCGCCATCCTCACGAAAGAGATCGAGAAGCTGACCGCCCACCTCAAGGCGAACAAGAAGGACCACAGCTCGCGCTACGGCCTCCTGCGCAAGGTTCAGAACCGCCGCAATCTCCTCGACTACCTCAAGCGCGAGAACGAGGCCGGCTACCGCGAGCTCATCAAGAAGCTCGGCATCCGCCGCTAAGCGATTGACAAACAGAAAGCAAGAATAGAAATAGACAATGGAAGGAACAAAACAGTTCAAGGTCAACATTGCGGGGACGGACCTCGTGATTGAGACCGGGCTCCTGGCGCAACAGGCGGCAGGGGCGGTCACCGTATCGTACGGTGACACGACCGTCTTTACGGCGGTCACAAATACCGACACTCCTCGGGAGGGAATAGATTTCTTCCCGCTGCAGTGCGAGTACCGCGAGAAGTTCTACGCCGCAGGTAAGTTCCCGGGCGGATTCTTCAAGCGCGAGGCGCGTCCGACGAGCAAGGAGATCCTCACGGCCCGCATGTGCGACCGTCCGATTCGCCCGCTCTTCCCGGACGGCTACTACAACGACGTTCAGGTCAACGGAACGCTCATACAGTCCGACGGCACCCGCGAGGCGGACTTCCTTGCCGTCAACGCTGCTTCGGCGGCCCTCCACATATCTGAGATTCCGTTCATGGGCCCGATCGGATGCGTCCGCATCGGTCGCGTCGACGGCGAGTGGGTGATCAACCCCACGCATGCTCAGAAGGTCAAGAGCGACATCGACCTCCTTTACGCAGGCGTTCGCGGCAAGTTCCTCATGATGGAAGGCTCCGCCTCGGAGATTTCCGACGAGGACTTCATCGCCGCGCTTAAGCGCGCCCACGAGGAAGTCGAGAAGATCATCGACCTTCAGATCGAGATGCGCCGCGCCCTCGGCAAGCCCGACAAGGTGATCGTCGACGTTCCGCAGCCTGCCGACAAGATGGACTTCATGCGCAAGGAAGGCGGCGAGGCTCTCGCGGCGGCCCTCCTGATCAAGGGCAAGCTCGAGCGCCAGGGCAAGGTTTCGGCCATCAAGGAGGACCTCCTCAAGAAGGTCGCCGAGAAGTGGCCCGAGGTCGATGCCGTCGGCTTCGTGCACCTCTTCGACGCCCTCGAGATCGAGACCGTCCGCAAGAACGTGCTCGAGAAGGGCCTCCGCATCGACGGCCGCGCCCAGCACGAGATCCGTCCGCTCTCCGCGCAGGTCGGGGTTTTCCCGCGCCTCCACGGTTCGGCGATCTTCTCGCGCGGCGAGACGCAGTCGTTCGCGACCGTCACGCTCGGCACGAAGAAGGACGCCCAGGAACTCGACTCCGTGACGGGCGGCGATCCCTCGAAGCGCTTCATGCTCCACTACAACTTCCCGCCCTACTGCACGGGCGAAGTCGGCCGTCTCGGGTCCACCGGACGCCGCGAGATCGGCCACGGCGCGCTCGCCGAGCGTTCGATCGCGGAGGTTCTCCCCGATGACTTCCCGTATTCGATCCGCGTTGTCAGCGAGATCATGGGCTCCAACGGCTCCTCGTCGATGGCGTCGATCTGCAACGGCTGCCTCGCGCTCATGGATGCGGGCGTTCCGCTCAAGCGCACCGTCGCCGGCATCTCGATCGGCCTCTTCACGAACGCCGACCAGAGTCAGAAGGTTCTCGTCACCGATATTCTCGGCGCCGAAGACCACTGCGGCGACATGGACTTCAAGGTCGGCGGCACGAAGAAGGGCATCACCGGCTTCCAGGTCGACCTGAAGCTTCGTGGTCTTACGTGGGATCTCGTCGAGGGTGCGGTCAAGGCCGCGCACGACGCCCGCCTCAAGATCATCGACTTTATGGAGTCCGTCATACCCGCTCCGCGCGCCGAACTCAACAAGTACGCGCCCCGGATCGAGGAGATGCAGATTCCTGTCGACAAGATCGGCGCTCTCATCGGTCCCGGAGGCTCGAACATCCGCGGCATCGTGGAGACTACCGGCGCCCAGATCGACATCGACGACGACGGCAAGGTCTCGATCTTCGCGACCAGCCTCGAATCGATGGAGTCCGCGAAGCGTGCAGTCGGCTCGGTTGCCGCCGAGGCCGAGCCCGGCAAGATCTACGAAGGCACCGTAACGGGCGTCAAGGACTTCGGCGCGTTTGTCGAGATCCTTCCTGGAATGGATGGCCTCTGCCACATCTCCGAGCTGAGCGACAAGCGTGTTCCGAGCGTCGAGTCGGTCTGCAAGGTCGGCGACAAGATGATGGTCAAGTGCCTCGATGTCGACGAGCGCGGCAGGATCAAGCTCTCGCGCAAGGCCGCCATGGCCGAGCTTGACGCCAAGGCGTAAGGTTCGCATCCTCAATATGCGCAAAAAGCGGACGCGGCTTTGGCTGCGTCTGCTTTTTTGTCCTTTATGCATTTATCCTTATCTCGGGTTTTGGGCCTTGTCTTGTTGCAGTTGTCTTTGATAATTGCGAAACGATTCGCCGCAATTGTACTGCATGAAGCATACGTGCTTTATATACACGTGAACCCGGGATAAGGTTGTATGCACTTCTAGGGTCGTGTCCAGAGCTAAACGCTAGTTCTGGAAGTAAACGCAAGTTTATCCGATAACTTCTGGCAAATCCCTTTGTCGCTGTGTGCGGAAGCACGCCTCGGTCACCGCTCCGACTCCGCCCTTCGGGCTTTCGTCGCTTGGGAAGAGTGACGACTGGGCGATGCGCCGCATGGTGCAGTCCGCGCATAGCGTCACTCTTCACATGCCCGAGGCGACTTCCGCCCTCCGCTCCGCGCACACGCGCCCCCTGAAATTTGATATAATGCTCCCGCTGCCCGGGGCCAGATTTGAACTTGCGGTTACTTGGCTGGCGTCGGGTTGGTCCTTGGCCCTTTAACGAGGGCCTATTTTACTTTCCAGCGTTCGTGTTCTTCTGCCCTATGACTCCGTTCTTCCTGAGCACTGCCTTGTCCGCCGCCTTCTGGAACTTCCGCCCGAGCAGGAACGGGTGCAGCGTCACCTCTTCCTGCGGGATCCTGACGATGCCGAGCTTGTCGAGGAACCTCTTTCCCTCGTCGCCGAACTCTTCGACGAACAGGTCGTACGGAGTCCTTCCTCCGAGAGAGGGCCTCGGATAGCTGTTCAGGTGCGACATGATCAGGTTGACCTGCTTCTGGCTGAGCGGGTTGAACGAGACGCCTTTCTGGAGGATGCGCCTCAGGTCCAGGTGGAAGCGCTCGATGTGGGGCTTCTGGCAGGAGCAGTACGGGTCGCAGTAGAACACCCTCACGCCGCGCGGCAGGAGCCTGTACGGGTTGTGCTCCGGGTCGGGACGGTAGTTCTCGACCATCTCGGGGTCGCTGAACTCGGTGCCGTTGTCCAGCACTATGCAGCGGAACAGCTTGCGGAACAGTTCCGGCCCCGCTGCCTCCCAGAGCATGTTGACGATGCGCGTGAAGGTCTGCGACGTCTTCGCGTCCCTGAGGAACGCGAGGGGGAGCTTGTTGCGCACCATGAAGGTGAAGAGGACCTTTCCGCTCACGGAGCCGACCACCGTGTCCGCCTCGGTGGGGACGACGCCGGGATTGGCCTTGAGCCATTCGAGCAGGTCGGCGTAGGTGCGCCCGACGCGGCAGCGCGCGTTGGTCTTCGTCTCGGGTCTCTTGCGCGGCTTCCTGCGCGTCCCCGCGAAAGGCAGGTCGTGCTTCTTCGCGGCGAAGAGGCCGTCCTCGATCCATCCGTAGACCGTGCTCCTTGCGTACTTGCCGAAGAGCCCCGGGTTGCCCGCGATTACTGCGTCGACGGACTGTCCCTGCCGTGCGGCCGGGGTCAGCACGTCGCTCATCGCGCGCACCGTCGCCTCGTCCGGACGGACGCCGCTGCGGCAGTTTGCGAGCGTCCCCCTGTAGTTCGCCTGTGCGCCGGAGGCGATGTAGTAGCGCTTCCTGAACGGGCAGTTGCGCTCGCGCCCGCATCCGTTGCAGACGTAGGGGGCCCTGTTCAGGCGGACGCACACGGCCTCGCGGAAGTCCGGGCACGACTCGAAGCACCCCTGCGAGTTCTTCCGCCGGACGTCCTTGAAGCCGTTGAAGACCGTCCGCGCGCATTCGTCGTAGCGCGCGCACAGCCTGTTCGAGCACCCGTAGTGCTTGTCGCTGTCGATGCGGCGGTTCAGCAGTTCGCGCGAGATGGTCGACTCCGACCTCCCGAGTGCCCTGGCGATGTCCGCCACGCTCCCTCCGCAGCCGAGCATGAACTCGATGCGGTTGCGTTCGTCTTGTCCCATGTGTTTCATGGTTCCGTTTCCTTTCTGTTTTCCGGCATCGACCGGCGGCACCTGCCGCCGAATCCGTCCGGGTGCCGGAATGATACACGAAACCTTGTCCAGAGGTAAACGCGGGTTTCCTTCCTCGGAAGGAATGACGGGAAATGTCCTGCCTTTCAATCCCGCCCAACATTCTCAGGGACTAAACGCAAGAGAAACTTGCATTTGCTTCTGGACTTCACAGTATGCACTTCTAGAACTTACTATTTCAAACGACACTTGACGTGCCAGTCATAAGAAGTGTATAATATTTTTTTAAAGTTGAGTAAGCGGAGGGTGTTGCCCAAAAGGTTTATGAAGTTTTTTTTGAAGATAATGGAGTACAGATTTCTTTTTGAGGAGCTGGTCAAGCGAGACTTCAAAAAGAAGTATAAGCGCACTGTTCTTGGAATGGGGTGGAGCATGCTTATGCCGCTTCTTACGCTACTTGTAATGAAGCTGGTGTTCGAACAATTCTTTGGTCGCAAAATGGATCATTATACAACATATCTGTTCTGTGGCAATCTCCTTTTCAGCTGGTTCTCGGAGTCCACCAACCATGGCATGATGAGCCTGTACAGCAACTCCGGAATATTCACAAAGGTGAACCTGCCGAAGTATCTGTTTCTTTTGGCTGGCTCGATTCAGACGCTTATAAACTTCGCCTTGACGCTTTTGGTGTTCTTCTTGTTCTGCTGGCTAGATAACGTACATTTCACATGGAAGTTTGTGTTTTTGCTATATCCGATATTTACGCTTATGTTCTTCAACATAGGAATCGGTTTGATTCTCTCGGCATGCTTCATATTCTTCCGCGATATAGACTATCTCTGGCGTGTGTTCCTTATGCTGCTCATGTATGGCTCTGCGATCTTTTATGCGATCGACGGCTTTTCGCCAAAAATGCAGCTTGTGTTCGCCTGCAATCCAGTGTACCGGCATATCGCATATTTCCGTGAAATCGTCTTAGGCGGAACTGTGCCATCGCTTGAAGCACACCTCGTCTTGGCTGGCGTTGCTGCGCTTGCAGTCATGATAGGCGCGTTCATATACTGCAAAAACAATACAAAGTTCCTGTATTATGTCTGATAAGAAGATGATGCTTGCTTGCTATGACGTCTCCATCAGATACAAGGTGGGAGACTTCAAGAATATCGGCCTAAAAGAGTGGGTGATACGCCGACTTACCGGCAGGTACAAGGTCGTTGACTTTTGGGCCAACAGGAACATAAGTTTCTCGATCAACGAGGGTGACATGCTTGGAATAATCGGCACGAACGGTGCCGGCAAGTCTACCATACTCAAGGCGGTTTCTGGGATTATGGTCCCTACGCAGGGGCGCATCGTTTGCAACGGCAAAGTCTCGGCGCTTCTTGAGCTTGCCAGTGGTTTCGATGCTGATCTTACCGTGAAAGAGAATGCGTATCTGCGCGGCGCGATGCTCGGCTATACCCGTAAGTTTATGGATAAGACATATCCATACATAATAGAGTTTTCTGAATTGGCCGCGTTTGAGGATCGTCCATTCAAACAGCTTTCATCCGGTATGAAGTCGCGGCTTGCCTTCGCCATAGCGTCGCTTGTGAAGCCTGAGATACTCATACTCGATGAAGTTCTTGCCGTAGGTGACGGTGCGTTCCGCGCCAAGAGCGAAGCCAAAATGCGCGAGATCATCAAAGGCGGGACGACTACAATACTTGTGTCGCATACTGTCGCGCAGATTAGAAGCATGTGCAACAAAGTTCTGTGGATGGAAAAAGGGCGGCAGATAGTGTTCACAGATGACGTTGAGGGAGCATGTGACTGTTATGAAGAGTATCTCAAGAATAGAAGCATTCCGCCGAAATACGACCCTGTCGCTGCTCGGGCCAGAATCGCCGCCAGAGTCGCAGAAAAGGAGCGAAAGGCTGCTGCTGCCCGCAAGTTGGTTGAAGACGCAGAGAAGATGAACAAGGTTCGCGAGATTCTTCGCCAAAGTAAGGTAATCTTGTCTAACGAAACAGTAGGCGATTTGAAGGGAGTAAGGTAAGATGATAACAGTAGGTATAATAGGATGCGGATTTGTTGGTGGCGCCCTGAAGGCATGGCTAGAAGAGAACAACAAAGATGTCAAGGTTGTCGTAAGCGATCCCCCTAAGGGAATGAATGACGACATCTCCGGTGCCGATGTGTACTTTCTGCAGATTCATGTGCCGACGGAGGACAACGGCACACAGGATCTTACGCTAATGACGAAGCTTATCTCCGATCTGCCGGACAAGCCTGTCTTCGTAAGGACGACGATCCTGCCTGGCACCTCGGAAAAGCTTTCGAAGGCAACCGGCCACAAGGTCTACTTCATGCCCGAGTTCCTTACGGAGCGCACGCATATCGAAGACTTCAAGAAGCAGCCCATGGTTTTCACGGGAGAAGTAGATCTGCTATCCCGCATCTTCAAGGGTAAGCAGTTCGTCCGCATGACCCCGCTTGAGGCCGAGATAACAAAGTATGCGCACAACGTGTTCGGCGCCTACAAGGTAACCTACTTCAACGCAGTTTGCGATTACTGCCGTCGGATGGGTGCGGATTGGGCGAGCGTACATGCCGGAATGCTGCTTTCGGGCTACATCAACGATACGCACACATATGTGCCCGGTCCGGACGGAAAGTTCGGCTATGGCGGCAAGTGCTTCCCTAAGGATGTCAACGCGTTCACCATCATGACGCAGGGTACTCCGCTAGGCCAGCTGCTTACTCCGCTTCACGCGCTCAATGTCCACTTCAGGGGAACAGAAGAGCGCATCTGACCGCTCAGAAAAGCCAATAATCCCCTTAAGGCTCCCTTGCGGAGGTATTGCGCACTAACGCTTCGAATGATGCGGAGTCGCGGCAATAAAGGTACTGTTCAGCCAAAAATCCCCTCAACTGCGACATCAAAAAACCAAGAGCTGGGGACGGCCGCTAGTGGCGGCACGTGTGCGATTTTGATATAATATTTGCACATGGTGCGTTAGCACTGTAGATATCTGTTAAGGATTCGCAAGGAGAGATGATGCAGACTCTTGAAGATTACAGGATGTTTCTTGAGGCCGTTCGCAAGGAGACCGGCATAGGGGCGCTTGTGCCAGACGAAACGGGGCTGGTGAGCGTAAAGGTGGACGATGCGTACAACGTAAACCTGCAATTCGTCGAGGCGACAGGCAACGTGTTGTGCTTTATCGAAATCATGAAGCTGCCGCCGGACGCATCCAAGTCGGTTTACCGCGACCTTCTTGTCGGCGGACTTTTCGGCAAGGATACCGCAGGCGGCTATTTCGCAATCGAGCCGCAGACCGAGACGGTGGTCTACAACTACTTTTTCGATACCGAAAAGGCCGCACAAGACGTGGAAGACTTCGTATCCACGCTGGAGAAGATCCTCCAGCTCTGCGACATTTGGGCCGAGCGGATACGCCGCCACCTCTCCGGCGAGGAATCGGAAAACGCCTTTCACGAAGAAAACGCCCTTCATGAAGAAGATGTCGAGCATCGTCTGCATTTCAGTGGATCGATGATCCGAGCCTGAAATGCACAATGTTCGTCGCATCGATGTAACCTTTTCGGAGTTCGCGTGTAAACAGAGTGAGTAAACCGTAAAAAGATCTAAAGAAAAGGAGCTGTGCTATGCCATTGAACATTGAATCATTCCGCAATCTGGTCGACCAGACGCTTTACGCAAACCGCGACATAGTCGTAAGCGGCGAGGGCAAGAACGCGACAGCTCGCCTCGGCAACTTCTTCTTCTCGCAGGGGAAAGCCGTCAACAACGCGACGATGAGCGCCTTCAAGGCGGCTCTCGAGAACGAATACGGTTCGCTTGGAACCCACGCCTTCGACACGGTTCTCGGGTCGCGCAGCCAGCTCAACAAGTCTCTCCGCGCCTGCGACATACAGCGTACTCTCTCCACACTCGTGCCAATCCGCGAGAACCGCTTCATCGGCGAGGTGAACCGCCAGATTGCCACCTCCCCGAAGATGCTAGAGCTGACCGAAGAGGAGCGGAAGGCGGTGTTCCTAAAGCTGAAGGAAGCGCCGCTCAAGGACGTCAACCTCGCGAAGTGCCGCACGCCCGAAGATCTGTCGGCCGCAGCAGCGCGCCGCCTCGGTGCGGCGATCGACAAGGTCCGCGAGGAGAGGGAAAATGGTCTCCACTCCAACACGCTTGGTGCGCGCAAGTCCGTCGAGACTGCCGCGGGCGCAAAGGAGCCGACGGGCTTGCGAAACCTCAACACGATTCTCAAGGCGGGCTCGACCTCGGTGGAGGACCAGATCAAGAAGGGCCTCATCGGCGCGGGAATGAGCGTCAACAGGTCCGATACGAACACCATCCTTTTCGAGGGGCTCAAGAAGAACGGCGTGGAGCCGGGCTTCATCTACCGCAACGACTGGTCGCCGGACGACACGCGCGGACTCATGGCCGACATCAACTCCGACGAGAGCCGCCACGCGTTGGACGTGCTCAAGCAGAACGACCCCGCCTTTGCGAAGAAGTGCGAGGGCAAGACGCTCCGCGAACAGATAATGCTCGCAGGGCGCGCGCACCCGGCGGGAATCGCGGCCGTCGCGGAATTCGCCCTCTCGGAGGCGGCCAAGATGGTCAAGAAGGGCAAGATACCCGACAAACATTCGTTCGGTCCGCTCGCGACGGCCATCAAGAACTACAACCTGAATCCGCTCGACTTGGAACGCCTCATCAACGGCGGTGCGGACAAGGGGAGCGCGAATGCGATAAAGGAGATGAAGCAAGAGCTCTTCGCGCAGATCCGCGACGCGGTGATGGGCGTCAGGAACGGCAACGACTTCTACTCGCTCTCGCCGATCTTCAAGCACTTCGACGAGCACCACATCATGAAGCTCGACTACAACGAGGGCGACCGCGTCAACGTCAAGGACGCCGCGCACGCGGGGTCGTTCCAGCGTCCCGAGCGAATCCTCACCTCGCGCAAGCCGATTCTCGGCCAGATTTACCGCCTCCAGACCGCCCACTCCGCCGACTCCATCTCGGCCGGCGCCGTCACCGAGGCGCTCGCGAACGACCTGACGCGCATCGCGGGCGTCCCTGCGCAGGAGCTCGAGATCGTCCGCGGCGAGTATTCCGACGGCCACCCCAAGCTAATGCTCCAGGCCAAGTTCGCCGAAGGCTACAAGGATATGGAGGCCGGCTTCATCAAGGACGGCCGCATTGTGCCGCCCAAGGGACAGTCGGCCGAGAAGCTCGGCAAGTACAAGGCGTTCTTCCTCGTGACTGCCGATCGCGACGCCGTCGGGCGCCGCGGCCAGAACAAGGGCTTCGCGAACGGCAAGTTCTTCGCGATCGACCCCGGCCATTCGCTCGAGGGCAACGCCAAGTACCTCAAGGTATCCGACGACCTCTCGTTCAAGGACACCTACGGCAAGAGCACCAAGCCGCGCTTCGAGAACTTCTCCGTCTTCGACGACGACACGTTCTTCTCCAAGCTGGAAGGCGTCGTCAACCTCCGCGAAACCGCGAAGCGCGGCGAGTTCAAGGAGCTCTTCGACAAATACCGTGCCGCCTTCAATCCGAACGCCGAGGGTATCTCCGCCGCCGAGAAGACGCTGCGCACGAAGATAATCGCCGAAATCGACAAGAAGGAGGCGGAGTTCAACGAGTCGCTGAAGAAGATACTCGACGTCTCCGTGAACAACCTCGACCTCTACGACGACCTCGACGACCAGCCCAAGGCCGTGCGCCAGGGCGCGATCGAGACGGTCGCCAACCTCGAAAAGCTCACCTCGCCCACGACCTGGACGAGCAAGAAGGGCAAGGTCGCGCTAGAGCACCTCGAGGTAATCCCCGAGACGCGCGTCCCGTGGAAGGGCGTGCTTAAGGACAATAGCATCGTGTTCTTCACCGAGACGAAGATGTCGTACAGGAACTTCAAGCAGCTGGAGGACGTGGTCACTGCGGCGGGCGCGAAGTTCGAGGACGATGCGATGGGCGTGACGCGCATAACCGTGCCGCTGGACAAGGCGGAGCAGTTCTTCGCCGCGTTCAACGAGGAGACGGTGCAGCAGATTACTCACCCAGCAGAGTACAAGGCGCGCAAAGAGGGTGGCGACGGGCTCAAGGAGGCGACGATCTACAAGCCCGTTCCGTATCCCAAGCCAGGCACGGATCCGCGCCCTCTGATGACCGTCGACCAGCTCCCCGAGCACATCGACTTCGAAGTGGACGGACGCGTGTACAAGTTCCCGAAGATACACTACCAGGACCTCATCTCCGGCAAATCGTCGGTGCACCGTCCCCGCAACGAGGCGGAGCTTCGCGCGCTTCTCGCGGCCCAGGTAAGGCTCGGCAGGGAGATTCTCGGCGCGCTGTGGAGCGGCAGGCCCAACCTCTTCGAGCCGACGAACCAAAATATCGTCGCGCTTACCTACGCGCTCCACGCGATGGCGCTCAAGAAGGGCGAGTTCATGTACCGCGGCTCGTTCTCGATCGAGGACAAGAACGGCGACATCGCGCGCTGGCTCGACAAGGCGAACAACCTCTATATCCGCACCTCGACGCACGCAAAGCCGTACCAGAAGGCGCATGTCGACGGGCACCTCAACATGCCGCGCGGCTACGACGTGCCCACGGGCGCGGGTGGGCTGCTGAACGGAATGAGGACGTTCCACTTCTTCACGATACCGGACGAGGACGGACTCAAGAATGGCGGCAACGGCAACGGCCAGCGCCGCAGGCTCTTCCTCAAGTGCGAGACGTTCGGCATCTTCTGCTCGACGGCGCACGTGAAGATCTTCGACAAGCCGGCCTCCGTATCGCAGGGCATGAAGACGCGCGGCTACAGGTTCGGTGACGTCCTCGAGTCCATCTGCCACGGATCTTCGCTCTTCGTGTCCAAGTTCACGCCCAAGGAGGCGCCCGGCATCCGCAAGGAGAATCTCACCAAGGTGCAGAAGGAAGCCATTCTGTGGGCGCAGAACAAGCTTCGCACGAAGTATCCGCAGCTCGCGGAGCACCTCACGTCTGGGAACGTCCTCGACGGCGGCGGCCTCAACAAGATGGTCGACAACATGGCCTGGATACTCGACCACATGCCGGAGGACGAGGACGAGCGGGCGTGGATCACGGACGTGCTCGACTACATGTTCGCACCGCTGGAAGAGAACTTCGGCAACGAGAAATACGGCGACGCCGGCAACCGCATCGGCAACGAGATAATGATCGGCGCGAAGGACTTGGCCTAGCGGTTTCAAGGGCGAATCTCAGGAACGGACGCAAAAATGAAGATGGCAGTTGGCAAGATTGTGGGCGCGGTGATGTTCGCACTCATCGGCTGTTCGCCCAAGGATGGACGGAACGGAGGCGATCCGCGCATTGCGGACGAGTCGCGTCCTCTTTTGTGCCTGACATATCCGACTGTGCCGCCTTGCTCATATGTGGACGAAAACGGTGAGATAGTCGGCACCGACATCGATCTTGCGCGCCAGATCGCCAGCAGGATGAATCGTAATCTCGTCGTGGAGGGCGTGGAGTTCAACGACATCCTGCCGCGTCTAAAGGCGGGCAAGGCCGATTTCGCCATAGCCACGATAATAATCACCGAGGCTCGCCTCAGGGATGTCGACTTTTCCGAACCGTACGAGATGGGTGGCGCGTGCTTCCTGTACAGGAGTGACGGACGCAAGCCGCGCATGTCGCAGCTGTTCGCGTCCCGCATCGGGGTTGAGTCGAATTCTGTCCATGATCTTTATCTTTGCCTTCATGGAGGCGATCCACTGCGATTCGTCAGCCTGAACGATGCGATCGCTGCGCTTGAGAATGACGAGGTCGATGCCGTCTTCTTCGACTCCGTCCAGCTTGTTGCGAAGGCCGAGTCGTCCGGCGGAAGGTTCACCGTAACGCCGCTTGAAACCAAGGACCGCTATGGCGTTGCGGTCGACAAGCGGCGGCCCGACGTGCTCGCGGCGGCCAATGCCGTCATAGCCGAAGGAGGTGCGAAATGACCGCCCGCAGCAGCCTAAACCTGAAGCTGATGCTGAGCGTGCTCGCGGCGTTCGCGCTCTCCATGGCCTTCACGTGGTTCCTGCACAACAGGCTCTCGGAGCGCGACGCCTACGCGCTGATAGACCGCGCGTTCGAGAACGTGGAGGCCGAGATAATCGACTGCGTCAACGAACGGCTGGTCACGGAATGCATGGCGGTCCGCGAAATGCTCGACGACGGCTATCCGGATGACACCGCCTCGCTTCAGCGCCTTACGCGCAAGCTGCACATAACGGAAATCAGCGTCGCGAATGCCGACGGCGACATAGTCGCCTCGTCCGTGCCGGAATATCTCGCCGCGCCGGGGAAGCCCGCCTTCAACTTCGTGACGGCCGGCGGCAAGGCCGAAGACATGATGTGCCTCGTGAACGGGCAGGAGACTGAGTACTGCCAGCCGTTCCGCAGCAACACCGCCAACGGCAAATGGCGCAAGTTCGTCGGCGTGTGGAGGGCGTCGGGCGGATTCGTCGAAATCGGCTGCGACGGCGAGTCGCTGCGAGCCCTCTCGCGGGCGTTCATAGTGGATCTCTTCCGCAACTGGCGCGTCGGCGCCGCTGGCGGCATCGTGGTCACGACGGTCTCCGGCCTGGTTCTCACGGACTACGACGAGCCGAACCGCGAAGGCGCCCAGTGGAGCGACCCCGACGACACGTTCTACTGGAAGCGCAAGGATATAGAGAGCTTTCCGGTGTACGTGATGGTTCCAAAGGACTCCGCCGCCGTCCAGCGCGATGTTCTCGTCGGCGCGACCGCCACGCTGAACGGAGCGGCGCTCGCCTTCGTTGCGCTTCTTGTCGGCTTCGTCACCACGTCTTTCGTGCGCCGGCAGATGCACGAGCAGACGGCGAAGGACATGAGCATGGCGAAGGACATCCAGCATTCGGCGCTGCCGAGCGTGTTTCCTCCGTTCCCCGAGGAGCGCCGCTTCGACATATGGGCGTCGATGGAGACCGCCAAGGAGGTGGGCGGCGACTTCTACGATTTCTACCTTACCGGCACCGACCGCATGCTCTTCCTCATCGCCGACGTCAGCGGCAAGGGCGTTCCGGCGGCAATGTTCATGATGAGGGCGAAGACTCTCATAAAGAGCGCCGCGCAGACAGGCAAGCCCCTCGCCAGCGTATTCGAGGAGGCCAACGACGCCCTCTGCGACGGCAATACTTCCAACACGTTCGTCACCGTGTGGGCCGGCGAGCTCAACATGAACACCGGCCTCGTCACCTTCGTGAACGCCGGCCACAACCCTCCGATCGTGCGCCGCTCGGGCAAATACGAGTATCTGACCTCCAAGCCTTCGCTGGTCCTCGGTGCGATGCCGGGCGTTCCATACCGCGTCGAAGAGCTGCAGCTCAACCCGGGGGACGAAATCTACCTCTACACCGACGGCATCACCGAGCAGCCGAACGCGAACGGCGATCTATACGGCGAAAAGCGGCTGCTGAAGACGTTCTCCGGCGCAACCCTACGCCAGAAGGCCTTGCTGGACGCCGTTCTCGCGGACGTTCGTGCGCACGCGGCAGGCGTGGAGCAGATGGACGACTGCACCCAGCTGGTGCTTTGCTACCGCGGCGAACCCGAAACGTTCTGCCGCGAGTACGCGCCCACTATGGACGGCCTGGCCCGCGCCGCCGACGACCTTGCCGCCGTGCTCGAAAAAGTGCCGGAGAAGGTCCGCAACCAGATGCTCGTCGCGGCGGACGAGATATTCGCGAACATCGTGCGCCACTCGGGCGCGACGCGCTGGTCCCTTGCCGTCGAGTTCAGCCACCACCCCGAAGGCGTGAGGCTCGTCTTCACGGACGACGGCTCGCCGTTCGACCCGCTCGCCCACCGCGATCCCGATACCGCCCTCGGCGCGGATGATCGCGAAATCGGCGGGTTGGGCATACTTATCGTAAAGAAGACCATGTCGCCGGTAACATACAGCCGGCGCGACAATCTGAACATACTCACCATGGGTAAAGACTATGGCGCTTAAGCCTCGCGAGCGGCTCGGCTGAGGCAAATATGGTATAATATGACTCTATGGCGGAAGCAGAAGAAGAAATAAAGGGAATCGAAGACGTAAACATCGAAGAGGAGATGTCGAGGGACTATATCGACTACTCCATGAGCGTCATTGTGGGGCGTGCGCTGCCGGATGTGCGCGACGGCCTCAAGCCGGTTCACCGCAGGTGCCTTTACTCGATGCACAAGCTTGGCGTGCCTTTCAGCGCCAAGCACGTCAAGTCTGCCCGCGTCGTAGGCGACGTCATCGGCAAGTACCATCCGCACGGCGACTCCGCCGTCTACGAGACGATCGTCCGCATGGCCCAGCCTTTCTCGCTGCGCGTTCCCCTTGTGGACGGACACGGCAACTTCGGCTCCATCGACGGCGACAAGGCCGCCGCGATGCGTTACACCGAGGTTCGCATGCAGAAGGTCACCGAGGAAATGCTCGGCGACCTTGAGAAGGACACCGTCGACATGGTGCCCAACTTTGATGAAACTTTGGAGGAGCCTTCCGTCCTTCCCGCCAAGCTGCCGAACCTTCTCCTGAACGGTTCGAGCGGCATCGCCGTCGGCATGGCCACGAACATCCCGCCGCACAACCTGGGCGAGCTTTGCGACGGTATCGGCTACTACGTCGACCACCGCGACGACTGCACTGTCGAAGACCTTATGCAGTTCGTGAAGGGGCCCGACTTCCCGACCGGCGCGCAGATATGCGGCTTCAACGGAATCGCCAACATGTACAAGAACGGGCGGGGACAGCTGCGCGTTCGCGGCAAGGCCGAGGTCGAAGTCCAGAAGAACGGACGCGAGCGCATCGTAATCACCGAGATACCGTATGCCGTAAACAAGCGTGAGATGCTTGTTCACATGGCGGAGCTTGTGAAGGACAAGGTGCTTGAGGGCATAAGCGACATCCGCGACGAGTCGAAGGACGACGTGAGGATCATCGTCG
>CAMZEN010000046.1 GCA_947305775.1 uncultured Verrucomicrobiota bacterium | reverse complement strand
CGCATGCGCGACAACGCGCTTGCGACGTTGGATGGCGTTAAGAAGGGTCGCGACGATGCGCTTCGCATGCGCGACAACGCACTTGCGACGTTGGATGGCGTTAAGAAGGGCCGCGACGATGCGCTGCGCATGCGCGACAACGCGCTTGCGACGTTGGAGAGCGTTAAGAAGGGTCGCGATGACGCGCTTCGCATGCGCGACAACGCGATTGCGACGTTGGAGAATGTTAAGAAGGGTCGCGACGATGCGCTGCGCATGCGCGACAACGCGATTGCGACGTTGGAGAGCGTTAAGAAGGGTCGCGACGATGCGCTACGCATGCGCGACAACGCGATGTTGACGCTTGAGAAGGTAAAGAACGATCGTCAACAAGTTTGTAATGCGCTGGAGGCTACGAAGAAGGCCATGAGAAATGTGATGCGTACGCGCGATGTGGCTGTTCGCGAGCGTGACACGACGCGGCGGATGCTCTCCAATAGCAGCGTTGAGCTGAATCAGGCGCTTGAGACGCTGCGGAAGATTAATGACGCTGCGGATATAAAAGGTATGAACGGGTAAGAGAAGGGAAAACATATGCCTCTTTCTGTAGATAAAGCAACAAAAGAATCGACCTCCGGCTTGGTGCCGAAAGTGTCAATTGTGATGCCTTGCTACAACATGGCAGGATTTATCCGAGACAGCTTGGATTCTCTCAAGCGCCAGACCTTGCAGGCCTATGAGCTTTTGTGTGTGGATGATGGCTCGACAGACGAAACGCCTGCCATCATTCGAGAATATGCAGACCGCGATAAGCGTATCACCCTGATCCAGCAAGGAAATATTGGCGTTTTCGCAGCCCGAAACAAGGCTTTGTCGATTGCTCGTGGGGAATATGTCTGCTTTTTGGATCCGGATGATTGGTATCCGGAGGATTCCACGCTTGAGAAAATGTATGCGTTGGCGTCTGTGAACGATGCGGACATCTGCGGCGGAGGGTGGTCCAGGCATTTTCCTGATGGCAAGGTCGTCTCGACCTTTGATGGGAACATGTCTGGTCTCAATGCCTTTCCCAGGTGCGAATTCGTGGATTACCACGACTATCAGTTCGACTTGGGTTACCAGAGGTTTCTTTATCGCCGGACTCTGATCATGGACAACGGCATACTGTTCCCGCCTTATAAGCGGTTTCAGGATCCGCCGTTCTTCGTAAAGGCCATGGCCACCGCTGGACGCTTCTATGGGTTGGACTTTACGACATATTGCTACAGAGTGGGGCACAAGTCGGTGGACTGGCGCTCCGACGGCTACCGAAAGTTGAAGGACTACATGCGCGGGCTGGCGGACAATCTTCGCGTCGCAAAGTCGCACGGGCTTGACATATTGTGGCGTACGACATATGAAAGGTGCTGCGGCTCTTTCTTCTGGCAGACTGCCGGTGCCGCAATAGCTGGCAACATTGACGTGTTTAAGGTCTTTCTCGGTATGTTTGACGACCCGATGGATGCCGTCTATGCGTTGGCCAAGGGCTATGCTCGGCACCCAAGGGAAATCGGCCAAATGATAGATGCCTCCGGATGGATCAGACCTATTGTTCCGCGCAAAATTCAAACGATTGGCATTCACTATTTCCATTTGACGCCCGGTGGCGTTCAGAGGGTGATTGCTATCCAGACCCGTCAGTTTATCGAAATGGGGTATAAAGTCCGGCTGTTCATAGAGGAGGAACAGACGGATGGCTGCTTCAGCATTCCGGACGAGGTGGAGGTGGTCAAGTTCCCGACGTGCTTCGGCAAGGACGCACCGCCCCCGCCTGAAAGAGTGCAGATGATCGCGGAAGTCCTTCGGCACCACCCTGTCGACATCTTTTATTCACACTGTCACGTGTGTCCGATGATGCTGTGGGACATCCTCGCCGTCAAGGCGGGGGCCGGAATACCATATGTACTTCATTTCCACTCGATGTTCACTGCCATGCTCTATGCCGCATGGGAGACTACGTTGGACAGGTTCCTTGAAGCTCGAGTGCAGCATCGAATGTGCGACCTTGTGATTGCGCTCAGCAGGGTGGACTGCGCTTACGAAAGGCTGATTGGTGCAAGGGTAGTATACCTGCCCAATCCTACGGACGATGTGCTTAAGTCTGTGTCGTTCGAGAATCGTTCTTTGTCGCAACGACTCGTGTTGTGGGTTGGCAGGATCGACGAGAATAAGAATCCGCTGGATGCAATCAGGGTTTTTGCGAAGGTTCACGAATCGCTCCCAGATGTAAAGTTTCGCATGGTAGGGGGAGGGGCTAAATGGTTAGAGGATCGCGTCGCTAAGGAGGTGGCGCTCCAGAAGCTAGAGGATTGCGTCGAGCTTACCGGAGCCAAGACGGACGTTTACGGCGACTACATGGAGTCGTCCGTGTATCTCTCGACTTCTCGGATTGAGGGTTTCCCGATGTGTTCGCTTGAGGCGCTGTGCCACGGCCTTCCAATAGTTGCGTATAGGCTTCCTCAGGTAGAGCTGTACAGGGACAACGACTCAGTACGGGAGGTGAGGCAGGGTGACGTCAATTCGGCTGCGGCGGAGATAGTCGACGTCCTTGAGGCGCCAGACATGGAAGATCGCCGTGCCCGCGCAAGAGAGTCCGTGAAGAAATTCACCGATTACGATTACAATTGCGCATGGCGGCGCATATTCGACATTTTGACTGGGCGCGAGATGCTCGCCGACTCTGTAACCACTCCAGAGGATCAGTCTTTGATGTGCGACGTCCTGAATGAGGGCATTGCGGCCATGCGTAACCGAATAGGTGCCCTTCGCCAGCAGGTCAACGTGAAGGATAAGCAGCTCCAGGCGGACAAGGAGGCGATGGCCAAGGCTGCTGCGGCGAGTGCGGAACTGGAGAAGAAGCTTCTTGCAGCGAAAGAGGAGAATGAAAAGAATCTTTCTGCAGCGAACGCCGGGTGGGACAAGAAGCTGCGCTCCGCGAAATCCGACGCCGACAAGTTGCGCAAGGATTGCGACGTGGCTGAACGGCGGAACATGGAAACGCAGCATACATTGAACAATGTGCGTCAGGCGGCTGCGCGTGCGGCGAACGAGGTCTCGCAGTTGAAGCATTCCGAGGCGTATCGCGCCGGCATGATTCTGACTTGGCCAGCCAGGAAGATGTGGCGCGTAATAGGCAGGATTAAAGCGCATAAGGGTAGCAAGTCCGAATTGAAACGTTAAAAGGAGCAAACCAAATGATTAAAAAACTAGTTGTCGCAGGGTTGCGTGCGTTCATGGGCGCATGCATGGCGTTTGGCGCGGGTGTTGACCTTGGCGCATGGGAGCAAGCGGTGCAAAGCGCTCGTCCGCACATATTGCAGCGCGAGAGGTCGTCCGCCGCGGAGGTTGCCGCACGGACGCTTGGAGGCGCAGTGGCGCGGATGTGCGAGTGGCAAACACAGCTCTCGGCAGACGGGGAGCGCATGGACGTGGGCACGTTCGTGGCGTCAGACGGGTCGCGGAACAGTTTCGCCGTCTATGTGAGGAATGGCTGGGCCGGGGCGTATTACTGGACGGCGGATGGCGTCGCAGGCGGACGGAGCGTTGCCGATCTGCTGGATGGGCGCGGTCTTATCGGAGCGGAATCGTCCGCACGCATGGCCGATGGTGTGCTGTCGTCCGATGATGTGGTGATAGTGGACAGGGGTGCACAGGTGCCGATTCCTTACGAGCGGTTCCATTTCGTCTTCATCGACGATCGGCCGGGCGCCAACTGGGCGCATCCGTGCAAGTACGTGTTCATTTCAGAGGATCTCTCGTCGTTCGCCGTAATGTACAAGATGATGCCTCCGCGTTTAGTGGATAGGGCCACGAGTGGCCACATTGGTCTTTCTGTAGTGTTGAAGGAGTCCGCCGTGCCTGCTGCGCATAATTCCCTGGAGGATGTCAGGGACGCAGTATACTCGTATGCAAATAGCGTTAAGGCCAACGCCTTGTCTTACTCCACGGGCGACAAGAGCAAGTCGTATTTCGTGCTGATCAGCGGCGGCGAGGACGCCGAAGGCAACGGCATCAGGTTCTGGTTCGACACGGCAATGCTGTACTCCACCCTCACCAAGAAATACGGCGTCAGCAAGGACAAGATATTCGTGTACGTGTCCGACGGAACGTCCTCCGGCAAAGACGCGAACGTCAGCGACGACAGCACGCCCATGCTCGTCGATTCCCCGCACGACCTTGACGGCGACGGCGTTTCCGACATCGACGGCGCTGCGAACAGATCGACGATAACTGCGGCGTTCACAAGTCTCACGAGCCAGCTGAAGTCGGACGACCAGCTCTTCGTCTTCGTTACGAGCCACGGCGGCCCGTCATGGGACGACGGCGTGTGCGCCTGCATGTTCAACCCCGACATGAGCGATGAAGCCGGCTACGACTGGATCGAGGACTATGAGCTTGCCGACTGGACGAAGAACATGAAGTGCCCCGTCGCGTTTCTTGTCGAAACGTGCTACTCCGGCGGCTTCGTGGACGACATCTGCAAGACGGCGAATCGCGTGATTGCGACGGCGTGCAACGACCACGAGCTTTCGTACGGCGCCCAGGGCGCCGGAATGAAGGACGAGTGGGATGGCATAGGCCGGACGCATTCCTTCAACAGATTCGCCGCACCGTTCATTTCCGCTTTCCGCGGATGCCAGCCAATGGGCTATTACGGATGGGGCCATCCCTGGGAGGACTCCAGCCAGGCAGCTAACGCCGACGCCGACGCGAACGGTCTGGTGAGCTTCAACGAGGCGTGGACCTACGCCTGCGCCAACGATCCTAAGCGGTGTACGCTCACGACCCACTCGGCGAGCTGCGGCAAGGTTGAGCATCCGCAGTACGGCGAATCTACTTCCGGGCTGGGGAACAAGTTCTACGTCCTGAAGCAGAGTTCCACGCCGCAGCCGTCCACTGATCCCTTCGGGCTCGACACGACGCAGCCATTCACCACCGGCGGCGACGCCAACTGGAGCAAGGTCAAGAAAAGCGGCGTCTCCTACGCCCAGAGCGGTGCGATCGGCGACGGACAGGAGAGCTACATCCAGACGACGCTGTCCGGTCCGTGTACCGTGTCGTTCTGGTGGAAGGTGTCCAGCGAATACAACTGGGACAACTTGAACTTCTACATCGATTCGACGTTGCAGGACAGCATAAGCGGAGATGTCGACTGGGAACAGAAGACGGTTTCGATTTCCTCCGGGTCGCATACGCTCAAATGGTCGTACGCCAAGGACGGAAGCCAGAAATCTGGCGACGACTGCGGCTGTCTTGACGGGGTGGTGATCACGAAGTCGTCGCAGACAAAGCTCTGGACGGTGAAATACCACAGCAACAACAGCAAGAACCAGGAGTCGAGCCAGCGATTCGTAAAGGATCAGGAACAGCGCTTGCTATTCATGGATTCGCAGATTGGATGGGAGTACAAGGACGAGGACGGCTTCAACTATGTCTTCCTGGGCTGGGCGAAGTCGAAGACGGGCGCGGTCGCATATGTGAACGGACAGGCCGTGAACAACCTTGCCGATCCTGGAAAGGTGATGCACCTCTACGCCGTCTGGCAGAAGCGCGCGTACAACGTGAGCTTCCACAGCAACGACGGACGCGACAAGAATACCACTCAGGAGTTCCGTCCTGGAATATCCAAGAACCTCCTGTGGATTGATTCTGGTCTTGGATGGACGCGTGTCGGCTATGAGTTTCTGGGCTGGGCGAAGTCGCCCACCGCCGGCGTGGCATACGCGAACGGGGCGACGGTGAAGGACCTCGTGCCGCAGGGTCAGACGCTGCATCTGTATGGCGTCTGGAGGGAGCGCACCTACAACGTATGCTTCCACAGCAACGACTGGCGGGATTTTAGCGCAGTCCAGAAAATCCGGCTGGGGCTCTCGTGGAATCTCCTCTGGCTCGACTCCGGGCTCGGCTGGACGCGCTCCGGCTACGACTTCCTAGGCTGGGCGAAGTCGCCTTCCGGGGGCGTTGTCTATGCTAACGGTGCCGCCGTGAAGAACCTCGTCGCCGAGGGCAAGACGATGCATCTTTACGCGGTGTGGCGCGAGCGCAAGTGGTTCGTGTGCTTCCACAGGAACTACGGCGCCAATGCGACGGCCGACCAGTCGATTGCCGTCGGGGCGTCCGAAAGGCTGTACTGGGTCGATTCTCAGCTGGGTTGGAGCCGCGCCGGGTATTGGTTCAAGGGCTGGGCGAAGTCGCCTACGGCAGACCCGGTCTACGCCAACGGCGAGGTAGTCAAGGATCTGGTGGGGTCCGGCCAGACATTGCACCTATACGGCGCCTGGGGCAAGAAGTCGAAGTAGCGCCTGGAGTGTGACTTATGATCGTCATTAAGTTGCTCGGGTTCATCGCAGTGGGAATGATGCTGTGCATTGCTGCGCAGCCATATCTGAAGCAGTATTGCGCTCGTGCGCTCTCTGCGATGTCGTGCCTGTTGTCGTGTAGGCAGTTGGGCAAGCATATTATCCCTCTTGTATGCTGCTGTTTCCTTACGCAGTACGCGGCAACGAAGCCCATGCCACCAACTCCTACGGCGATCTGGACGCTAAAGTACCACAGCAACAACGGCAAGAACGACCTCGACACGCAGAACTTCAAGGTCGGCGAGGAGAAGCGGCTCTACTACATGAACTCGCGCCTCGGCTGGGAGTACAAAGACGAGGATGGGTTCAACTACATCTTCCTCGGCTGGGCGAAGTCGCCTACGGGCGCCGCCGTCTACGAAAACGGTGAGCAGGTTTGCGACCTCGTGGCGAAGGGGAAGGTGATGCACCTCTACGCCGTGTGGCAGAAGCGCGCCTACCAGGTGGTGTTTCACAGCAACGACGGGCGCGAACTTGTCGAATACCAGGAGTTCCGCCCGGATATTGCGAAGAACCTATACTGGCTAGACTCCGGGCTAGGCTGGACGCGCAGCGGCTACGACTTCCTTGGATGGTCGTTGAATCCCAACAGCACAGCGGTGGTGTGTCAAAACGGCCAGAACGTCGTGGACCTCGTTGACATGGGCGAGAAGCTGCACCTGTACGCGGTGTGGCGCGACCGCCGCTGGACGATCCGCTACCACAGGAACTATTCTGCTGACGACAATGAATACGAGGACCAGAAGATTCCTGTCGGCGCGTCGGTGAAGCTCTACTGGCTTGACTCGCAACTCAAGTGGACGCGCGACGGGTACTGGTTCAAGGGGTGGGCGAAGTCGCGGACGGCGGGCGCCGCGTACCAGAACGGCCAGACGGTGAAGGACCTTGTGCCCGGCGGCCAGGTTCTCCACATCTACGGCGCCTGGGGCAAGAAGACGAACTAGTCAATCTCGGTCCGCCAAGAGGCGCAAACCAAAAGAAAGGAAAAGCACATGAAAAGACTGATAGCTGCAATCGCCGCCGCCATGCTGGCGACGTCCGCAAACGCCGCGCCGGCGAACGACAACTTCGCGAACGCGACTGTGATATCAGGCACGGATGGAAGCATCACGGGCACAACCGCCGGGGCGACGATGGAGCCGGGCGAGCCGTATTACGCCGAAGCGCAGGCAGTGGGATATAATATCTACTCGGTGTGGTACAAGTGGACTGCTCCGGCAGGCGTCAACGCGGCGGCATTTTATATTGCCGACTATGGCTATAACATGGGTGTCGTCGTTTATACGGGCAATTCCTTAAATGCCTTGCATGAGATTGATCTATACGTGAACGATGAAATGACAGAAGGTTATCGCGGCCTTAATTATGTTGTTTACTCGTGCGACGTCTTTGCAGGGCAGACGTATTACATATGTGTCATGAGCGCTTTTGGCGGTGGGGAGTTCCGCCTTGGGTGGAAGGCGGCAAATGGTTTTGCGCCTGTTGTCGATGACGGCATCATGCTTGGCTTCGTTGGCAATTGCCCCAAGAATCTGACCATCCCAAACACGGTCACGTGGATTGCGCCGGTTGCGCTTGGTTTTTTCAATGAAGAAAACGAGTCGGTTGTGAACCTCGAGAGCGTCGTGATCCCTGAAAGCGTCGCGGGCATCGGCGAGTACGCGTTTCGTTATTGCGAGAACCTGTCTTCGATAACGTTCAACGATGATGGGTTGTATGTGATTGAAGATAAGGCGTTTATGGGATGTGATGCACTTGCGGGCAAGACTCTCGAGTTGCCTATGTCGCTGACGGATATCACTGGCCATGCGTTTGACTACATTAATACATGCTACGAACCTCTGACTGTCATTGCGCCATCTCATGTTGAAGACACGCTCTACAGCGGAACATACGAAGGAACGGAACTTAATGTAGAATACGGCATCTATGCGATAAACGGCCGAGTGAATGTTTGGCTGCATCCCGAGGGCGGCGAGTTCGGCAGGGGGTTGAGCCTTGCCGGCAGGATCTTAAACGGCGGCAGCACGGTTGTCGCGGTGTGGAAGAACAAGGCGGACTGGAGCAATGCGATTTCGCGCAAGCCGAGGAAGGCGGGCTACGTGTTCGACGGGTTCTGGACGAGCGCGTCCGGCGGCGTGCAGATATGGGACGCCGACATGAAGTACGTGGGCGGCACGGATTACTGGAACGCCGACGGCACATGGCTTGGACGCTATGTCTCGATCAGCATGGACGCCTATGCGCACTGGAAGCCGGTCGCATCCGCCGGAATCTGGACGCTAAAGTACCACAGCAACAACGGCAAGAACGACCTCGACACGCAGAACTTCAAGGTCGGCGAGGAGAAGCGGCTCTACTACATGAACTCGCGCCTCGGCTGGGAGTACAAAGACGAGGATGGGTTCAACTACATCTTCCTCGGCTGGGCGAAGTCGCCGACGGGCGGCGTCGCATACGAGAATGGCGCGCTCGTCAAGGACCTCGCCGACAAGGGCAAGGTGATGCACATCTACGCCGTATGGCAGAAGCGTGCGTACAACGTGTGTTTCCACAGCAACGACGAGGACGGCCTGGTCGAGTACCAGGAGTTCCGCCCGAACATCGCGAAGAACCTCTACTGGCTCGACTCGGGGCTCGGCTGGACGCGCCCTGGCTACGACTTCCTGGGCTGGGCGAAGGCGCCCACGAGCACGGCGGTCGTCTACACGAACGGGCAGAAGGTGAACAACCTTGTGGCGCAGGGCCAGACGCTGCACCTCTACGCGGTGTGGCGCGACCGCAGGTGGACGATCCGCTACCACCGGAACTACACTTCGGGCGACAACACGTACGAGGACCAGAAGATACCGGTCGGGGCGTCGGTGAAGCTGCGCTACCTCGACTCGCAGCTTAAGTGGACGCGCGACGGGTACTGGTTCAAGGGGTGGGCGAAGTCCCGGACGGCCGGCGCCGCGTACCAGAACGGCCAGACGGTTAAGGACCTCGTGCCCGGCGGCCAGGTGCTGCACCTTTACGGCGCCTGGGGGAAGAAGAGCAAGTAGCGCGGCACATCGGCAAAAGGAGGAAACGGAAATGAAGGCGATTGCCAAGACCCTTGCTACGGCCGCCGCGGCGGTCGGCCTCGCCGCAGGCGCGTTTGCCGACACGCTCGACATCGGGGGCATACAATGCGGGTATATTGTCACCAGCGGCTGGGTCATCACCGGCACGCTGAAAAGCCCGTACAGTATCGCCATCCAGGACGGCGCGACGGTTACGATCTCGAACATGGTCGTCAATCTTGACGCGGAAAACAAGGGATATTGTTTTCCAGGCCTGGCCTGCAAGGGCGACGCCACGCTGATCCTGAAGGGCACTAACACGGTAAAGTCGATCCATGCCAGCTACCCTGGCATATTCGTTCCGGAAAACAAGACGCTGACGATCAAGGGCGACGGCTTTCTGACGGCAATCGGCAAGGACTATGCCGCCGCCATCGGCGGCGGCACCAACGCGCCCTGCGGCAACATCGTCATCGAAAGCGGCTCGATAGACGCGACAGGCGGCTACAAGGCCGCCGGAATCGGAAGCGGCCGCAAATGCAGATGCGGCAATATCACGGTCAACGGGGGACTTGTCACGGCAACAGGCGACGGCAATGCCGCCGCCATTGGCGGGGGTGAGGGCGGCACGTGCGGCGACATCACGATCAACGGCGGCAAGGTCGTCGCCAACGGATCCAGCTGTGCACCGGGCATCGGCAGCGGCGACGACGGCGCCAGCCACCTCGGCAACAGATGCGGGAATATCGTCATAAACGGCGGCATCGTCACGGCGACGGGCGGCATAAACGCGCCCGGCATCGGCAACGGCAGGGCGTCCGTGTGCGGCTACATCAACATCGGCTCCGGAATCATCATGGTCAAGGCGACGGCCGGCAAAAACGCTCAGCCGATCGGCAGGGCGTCTTCCGGCGAGTGCGGGACCGTCACGGTGGACAAGCGCCTTCACTCCACGACCAAGGACAGGACGTGCACGATCAGGTCGAACATCATAGACCTCTCGACGGTCGAAGAGGACATGACGATATACAATGGCTACACGCTGACGGGCGAACTCGCCGCAAAGCGCAAGCTGTCGATTGCGCCCGGATCCGTGGTTGTGCTTTCAAACGCCGTCATCAACGGCGAGAGCACCAACCTCATGGAACACCAATGGGCCGGACTCAACTGCCTCGGCGATACGCAGCTCCTTCTTGCGGGTGACAACGTCGTCAGGGGCTTCGACTACGGCTATCCTGGCATCCATATTCAGACGAACGCCGCTCTCTACATCCTCGGCGAGGGCTCGCTTGCCGCGTCCAGCAACGGCGGCGCCGCCGGCATCGGCGGCGGCATCGGGCTGCCCTGCGGCGTTGTTGCCATTCTGTCAGGTGTCATAGATGCCACCGGCAGCGGTGCGCCAGGCATCGGCGGCTATGCGTGCGACGCCGTCTACGTCTTCGGGGGCACGGTCACGGCCAGAGGCGGGTCAGGGCATCCCGGTATCGGCGGCGACCCGTGCAATGGCGTCGTCGTCAAGGGCGGAGACGTCACCGCGTATGGCGGCAAGAACGCGGCCGGCATTGGCGGCAGATACATGGGCGATTGCGCATGTGAAATCGGGATACTGGGCGGCAACGTCGCCGCATACGGCGGCAAGAACGGCGCCGGCATCGGCAGCGGCAGCGAAGGCAATTGCGGTCAGATTCTCATCGGCGGCGGAAACGTCGTCGCGGTCGGCGGAGCGGGTGCGTGCGGCATCGGCTTCGGCGTATATGGCTTCTGCGAACAGGTCGGGTTCGCCAACGGGCTTGAATTGGCGGAGGCTACCTGCGGCGAAGGCGGAACGCCGATTGCGATGGGCAGCTCCAGCAGCCCGGAGGAACCCATCGTGGACGCAGGGCTCGTTGACGACCACGGCAATCCGACGCGCACGATACGGCCCATGCCGTGGACGCTCAAGTACCACAGCAACAACGGCAAGAACGACCTCGACACGCAGAACTTCAAGGTCGGCGAGGAGAAGCGGCTCTACTACATGAACTCGCGCCTCGGCTGGGAGTACAAGGACGAGGACGGGTTCAACTACGTGTTCCTCGGCTGGGCGAAGTCGCCGACGGGCGGCGTTGCCTTCGAGAACGGCGAGCTCGTCAAGGACCTCGCTGCGGCGGGCAAGGTGATGCACATCTACGCCGTATGGCAGAAGCGTGCGTACAACGTCTGCTTCCACAGCAATGACGGGCGCAACCTTGTCGAATACCAGGAGTTCCGCCCGAACATCGCGAAGAACCTCCTTTGGCTCGACTCGGGACTCGGCTGGACGCGCTCCGGGTACGACTTCAAGGGCTGGGCGAAGGCGCCGACGAGCACGGCGGTCGTCTACACGAACGGGCAGAAGGTGAACAACCTCGTCGAGCAGGGCCAGACGCTGCACCTCTACGCGGTGTGGCGCGACCGCCGCTGGACGATCCGCTACCACCGGAACTATTCGTCTAGCGACAACACGTACTCGGACCAGAAGATCCCGGTCGGGGCATCGGTGAAGCTACGCTACCTTGATTCGCAGCTCGGCTGGACGCGCAACGGGTACTGGTTCAAGGGCTGGGCGAAATCGCGGACGGGCGGTGCCGTGTACCAGAACGGCCAGACGGTGAAAGACCTCGCCGACCCCGGAGAGGTTCTGCACATCTACGGCGCGTGGGGGAAGAAATCGAACTAGCGCGGCACATTGACAAAGGGAGGACATGGAAATGAAATCGATAGTCAAATCCCTCGCAGTGGCGGCGGCGGCATTGCTGTTGCTTGCGGTGCCGAGCACTGTGGCTGGGGCTGTCCCGGATTCCGTGAACGGAGGCGACTATGTATATAGCTGGTCGTCCAACGGCGATGGAACCATTACGATTACCGGTTGTTCTCCTTCGCCGGAGGGCGAACTTGAAATTCCCTCCGTTATTGACGGCAAGCGCGTCACGAGCATGGGTGACAGGGTGTTCAAGGGTTGTCGCTCCCTCACGAGTGTGACGATACCCGCCGGCGTCACTGTCATACCATGGGAGGCTTTCAGGGGTTGCAGCGCTCTCGAGAGCGTGAACATACCTGATGGCGTCACAAGGATAGGGAGTTATGCGTTTTACGAATGCGGTTCCCTTAAAAGCGTGACGATTCCCGACAGCGTCAGGAGCATAGGGGGTAGCGCTTTTAGGTCGTGTTTTTCCCTTGAGAGCCTGACGATACCCTACGGCGTCACAAAAATCGAGGGCCAGGCGTTCATCAATTGCACCGCCATAAAGAGCTTGACGATACCAGGGAGCGTCTCTATCATAGGCGCGCGTGCGTTTGGCAGGTGTCTTTCCCTCGTGAGCGTGGATATTTCCGAGGGCGTCAAGGCCATAGGACAGAGCGCGTTCGAGGATTGCAGTTCCCTCGCACGCGTGACGATACCGAAGAGCATAGTGAAAATGGAGCAAAATGTTTTCCAGAACACTTCCCTTGAGAGCGTGACGATAGGACATGGCGTCACGCATATATGGGACGGGGTGTTCCGCGGGTGCAGCTCCCTCGTGGACGTGGAGATTCCCGATAGTGTCACGAGCATAGGCGACGAGGCGTTCCGCGGGTGCAGTTCCCTCGTGGACGTGGAGATTCCCGACAGTGTCACGAGTATAGGTTCGGGTGCGTTCCGCGGGTGCAGTTCCCTCGTGGACGTGGAGATTCCCGACAGTGTCACACACATTGGTTCTAATGCTTTCAGCGGGTGCAGTTCCCTAGAAAGCGTGACGATACCGGGGAGTGTCGAGGTCGTAGATGAAGGCGCGTTCGAGTATTGCTATTCCCTCAGGGGCGTGACGATGCTTGAGGGCGTAAGATACATAGACAAATTCGCGTTCTCGCTTTGCCGTTCCCTCGTGGACGTGACGATGCCCGACAGCTTGACACGCATAGGCTATTCGGCGTTCCGGGAGTGTAACGCCCTCAGGAGCGTGACGATACCTGATGGCGTGACGCGCATAGATGATTGGGCGTTTTTTTGGTGCAGGTCACTGAGGGCGGTGAGCCTGCCCGAAAACCTGCGGTGGAAACTTTCGTCCGAAGTGTTCTATGGTTGTCCATCCTACATGGTGGTTTCATTCAGGGCATGGACGATCAAGTACCATGGCAACAACGGGAAAGACGACTCCGCCAACCAGAGCTTCGACATTGGCGAGGAGAAACGGCTCTACTACATGAACTCGCGTCTTGGCTGGGAGTACAAGGACGAGGACGGGTTCAACTACGTGTTCCTCGGCTGGGCAAAGTCGCCGACGGGCGCGGTCGCCTACGAGAACGGCGAGAAGGTGCAAGACCTCGAAGATGGTGGCAGGACGGTGCATCTCTACGCCGTGTGGCAGAAGCGCACGTACGAGGTGTGCTTCCACAGCAACGACGACCGCGACCTCTTGAAGACGCAGGAGTTTCGCCCGAACATCGCGAAGAACCTCTACTGGCTCGACTCGGGACTCGGCTGGACGCGCTCCGGGTACGACTTCAAGGGCTGGGCGAAGGCGCCGACGAGCACGGCGGTCGTCTACACGAACGGGCAGAAGGTGAACAACCTCGTCGAGCAGGGCCAGACGCTGCACCTCTACGCGGTGTGGCGCGACCGCCGCTGGACGATCCGCTACCACAGGAACTACTCCTCTGCCGACGACGAATACATGGACCACAAGATACCCGTCGGCGCGTCGGTGAAGCTCCTCTGGCTCGACTCGCAGCTCGGTTGGACTCGCAGCGGGTACTGGTTCAAGGGTTGGGCGAAGTCCCGGACGGCTGGCGCCGCGTACGCGAACGGCGAGACTGCAAAGGACCTCGTGCCCGGCGGCCAGGTTCTCCACATCTACGGCGCCTGGGGCCAGAAGACCAAGTGAAGGTTGAGAATCTTTCAGAAGACTTTGAAAACAAAGAAAAGGAAAACACATGAAAAACGCAATCCGAAACAGTGGTGTGAAGATTATGGCTGCAATCGCAGCCGTTGCGCTGGCGGCATACGCATATGGCGCGCCGCCGGCGAACGACAACTTCGCGAACGCGACGCCGATTAGCGGCGTCGAGGGAAGCATCACGGGCACCACCATCGGGGCGACCCTTGAGCCGGGCGAGTCAGGCGGCGAGATGGATGTCATGCCGGTTAAGTCCGTATGGTACAAGTGGACCGCCCCGGCAGGCGTGACCAAGGTCGCCTTCTACTTCACCAGCTTTATCGGGTATTTCGAGCCGGCTCTCGCGATTGCTGCAGGCAATACGCTTGCTCAATTGGATTATGAGGTGACAGATTCAGATTCACAAAACGTCTTTGTGCTGGACAATTATTATGTCTATTATTTTGCGAAGGCAGATGTCACGCCGGGGCAGACGTATCACATCGTTGTCGCGAGCATTGGAGACGGCTTTGATTTCCGGCTTGGGTGGAAAGCGGCAAACGGCTTTTCCCTCGTTGTCGATGACGGTATTCTGCTCGGTTGTACTGGCGAGTGCCCCGAAACCCTTTACATTCCCAATACGGTCACCTGGATTGCCGAGAGCACTTTCAAATACTGCGAAAAACTCGAGTCAGTCACATTCTCCGAAAGCGTTACCGGCATCGGCAGCGAAGCGTTCGACAGTTGCAGCAATCTTTCTTCGTTGACGTTCAACAAGGGGATGTCCGTGATTGAAGACAAGGCGTTCTTCTGTTGTCACGGCTTGGCCGGCGAGACGCTTACACTGCCTGGGTTTCTAAAGCGGGCGACAGGCAACGCCTTCTCCAGCATCCACGATGACGAAATCACCGTTCCTGGCACTGGGTGGTCGGGCATTTCGCAATCGCCATTGACGGTTAGGGCGCCATATGCCGTTCAAGACACGCTCTACAGCGGAAACTACGGGGAATTTTACCAAACGGCGCTTACGGTAGAATACTTCTACGTTGCGATAAACGACCTTGTGAATGTAGTGCTGTATCCCGAGGGCGGCGAGTTCAGCAGGGGACTGAGGCTGCACGCGGCCGGCAAGCTCCGCGACGACGGCGGCACGATTGTCGAAGTGTGGAAGAACAAGGCGGACTGGAACAATGCGATTTCGCGCAAACCGACGAGGGAGGGCTACGTGTTCGACGGGTTCTGGACGAGTGCGTCCGGCGGCAAGCAGATCTGGAACGCCGACATGAATTATGTGAGCGGCACGGGCTACTGGAGCACGGACGGCAAGTGGACGGGCAACGTCCTGTTCAGCATGGACGCCTATGCGCACTGGAAGCCGGCCGCCGCACCCACCGGAAGTTGGACTCTCAAGTACCACAGCAACAACGGGAAAAACGACCTCGACACCCAGAGCTTCAAGGTCGGCGAGGAGAAGCGGCTCTACTACATGAACTCGCGCCTCGGCTGGGAGTACAAGGACGAGGACGGGTTCAACTACGTCTTCATGGGCTGGGCGAAGTCGCCGACTGGCGCGGTCTTCTACGAGAACGGCGAGCTCGTCAAGGATCTTGCCGCGGCTGGCAAGACGATGCACGTCTACGCCGTGTGGCAGAAGAGGGCGTATAGCGTCTGCTTCCACAGCAACGACGACCGCAATCTCTCGAAGACGCAGGAGTTCCGCCCGAACATAGCGAAGAACCTCTTGTGGCTCGACTCGGGGCTAAAGTGGACGCGTGACGGCTATGACTTCCTCGGCTGGGCGAAGGCGCCCACGAGCACGGCAGTCGTCTACACGAACGGCCAGAAGGTGAACAACCTTGTGGCGCAGGGTCAGACGCTGCACCTCTACGCGGTGTGGCGCGACCGCAGGTGGACGATCCGCTACCACCGGAACTACAACTCTGGCGACAACACGTACGAGGACCAGAAGATACCGGTCGGGGCGTCGGTTAAGCTCTTGTGGCTCGACTCGCAACTCAAGTGGACGCGCAACGGGTACTGGTTTAAGGGCTGGGCGAAGTCTCGGTCGGCGGGAGCGACGTACCAGAACGGCCAGGTCGTGAAGGACCTCGTGCCGGGCGGGGAGGTTCTCCACATCTACGGCGCCTGGGGCCAAAAGGCCAAGTGAAGCGACACGGTGTGTTTTTAAGTGCAATACAATAAATGGAGGTAAAATAAAAATGAAAGAACTATCAATAATGTCAAAGATCCGCAGGTGGTTCGTCGCATGCGCGGCGCTTGCGCTTGCCAGCGTGGCGTTCGCCGGCGACCATGCGTACATCATAAACGACTACAAGTGGAATTTTACCGACTACGGCGACGGCACAGCGTCGATAACCGATGTCGTGACGAACCCTGGCGGCCTCGCGCCGAGCGGATCGCTGGAGATACCATCGACCATCAACGGCTATACCGTGGTAGATATCAGCGCGGGCGTGTTCTACGGGTGCGCCAACCTGACCAGCGTGACGCTGCCGGAAACGCTTAGGTCAATCGGTGACAATGCGTTCAGGGAGTGCGTTTCGCTTGAGCTGGTGAAATTCCCGAGGACCGTGAGCGACATCGGCAGCAAGGCGTTTTATGGGTGCGAAAACCTGGCCTCCGTCGTTTTCGAGGAGAACAATCTGACTGTCTGGAGCGATGCGTTCTATGGTTGCGACAAACTCACGCGCGTGTACATCAACAGCAGCACTCTTGCGATATGGAGCGGGTGCATGTTCGAGAATGAGTACGCGAACCCGCTTTATTTCGCAGGGGAGCTGTATGGCACCTATATTGGCGGGCATCTTTTAAGGTTGTCGATCCCGAACTACTATAAGTTCATCGGCGACTATGCGTTCGCTGGCTGCGATGCGACTAACGCGGTGATTCCCGCTTCGGTGCAGACCATCGGCAAGGGGGCGTTCTATTTAAGCAATCTTGAGAGCGTGAAGATAGGCAGTGGCGTTACGAGCATCGGCGAGGCTGCGTTCTACTGCTGCTATCTTACGAGCGTGACGATACCAGACAACGTGAAGACCATTGGTGGTTCTGCGTTCAGGAATTGCGACGAGCTTACGAGCGTGACGATAGGTAGTGGCGTTACGAGCATCGGCACGGATGCGTTCTACTCCTGCACTTCGGTGGACGACGTGTACTGCTACGCCGATCCGGCCAAGCTGACGTGGGACGAAGACGAGTGCGACGACTTCAAGGAAGACGGCTCGACGAAGATCCACGTGAGGGCCTCGCAGCTTTCGGCGTACGAGAATAAGTTCGGCTCCACGGTCAACGCCATCTTCGTCGGCGACCTTGCTACCGACGGGACATGGACGGTCAAGTACCACAAGAACGACCCGAACGGCGGCGAAGACGTGACGAGGGGCCAGAACATCCCCGTCGGCGAGACGAAGAGGCTTCTCTACCTTGACTCCGCTCTAAAGTGGGCGATAAAGGACGAGGACGGCTTCAGCTACATCTTCCTCGGCTGGGCGAAGTCGCCCACTGGCGCCGCCGTATACGAGAACGGCGAGCAGGTTTGCGACCTCGTCGACAAGGGCAAGGTCCTTCACCTCTATGCCGTGTGGCAGAAGCGCTCGTACAACGTGTGCTTCCACAGCAACGACGGGCGCGGCCTTGCGGACTGGCAGGAGTTCCGCCCCAACATCGCGAAAAACCTTCTCTGGCTCGACTCCGGGCTCGGCTGGACTCGCAGCGGGTATGATTTCCTCGGCTGGGCGAAGTCGCCCACCAGCACTGCGGTCGTCTATGCGAACGGCCAGAAGGTGAACAACCTCATGGGGATTGGCGAGGATCTGCACCTCTACGCCGTGTGGCGCGACCGCCGCTGGACGATCCGCTACCACAGGAACTATTCCTCGACCGACAATGAATACGAGGACCAGAAGATACCCGTCGGCGCGTCGGTGAAACTCCTCTGGCTCGACTCGCAGCTCGGTTGGACTCGCAGCGGGTACTGGTTCAAGGGTTGGGCGAAGTCCCGGACGGCTGGGGCCGCGTACCAGAACGGCCAGACGGTGAAGGACCTCGTGCCCGGCGGCCAGGTTCTCCACATCTACGGCGCCTGGGGCAAGAAGAACAAGTGAAGTGACATGGCGGACAATGAAGTAGGGGAAATCTTTGCACCTCTTGCAAGGATTGAGGGGTTTTTGCTATAATTTGCGATGCTTGGTCTAGGTGTAGGGATGCTCGTGTTGGCATGCTGACATGTGGACGGCATTGGAGTTGGAGTCGATGCCCCATCACCAAGTTCAATTGCAAACAAAACAGGGGAATTGGAGGTACATGATGAGAAAACTAATGGCCGTGTTTTTCGCCGCATTTGCGGTAGCATTTGCATGGGCGGCGGATACGTGGACGGATGGATCCGGCAACGTGTGGACATACACCACCAACAAAGTAGCGGCTACCGTCTCGGCCGTCTCGTTTGAGACAACAACCCTCACAATTCCCGACACGTTGGGCGGCAAGCCGGTAACTGCATTCAATGACAGCGTGTTCGCAGGCAAGACCCGCGCCGTGCGCGTGACGATTCCCGCCTCGGTGACGGCTATACCGGCGGAGGCGTTCCTTGATTGCGTAAACCTGAAAGCTGTGACGATTAACGGATCTGGCTTGACGAGCATCGGTGCAAGGGCATTCAAGGGTTGCGGCAACCTTGGGGCTTTTGTCATGCCAAATTCCGTGACATCGCTCGGTCAAGGCGTGTTCTCCGGTTGCTCGGCGATGGAGTCCGTGACATTGAGCGATGGGTTGACAACGCTCACTAGCGTGGCATTTACCGACGGCTACTACAATGCCGGCACCTACCGTGATTATGACAACCAAGCAACCCTTGTCGGCTACTACGAAAACGGCCTGTTCTACAACTGCACGTCGCTGAAGACGATCAACTGGGGCGCGAACGTCAAGACGATCGGCAACATCGCGTTCCTCAACTGC
>CAMZEN010000045.1 GCA_947305775.1 uncultured Verrucomicrobiota bacterium | reverse complement strand
GTCGGCCTGCGTCCACTCCTCACGTTGACGCGTCAGACGAACAAGATCGCGCAAACTCGCCAACGCATCTTCTACCGTTGTTAGCGGCAATATACTGCTCAAATCGTTTATAACGGCATATTACCGTAATATATTGCCGTTGTCAATCGCGTCTAGAAGTGACAACTCTCATCACCGCGCGAAATACACAAAAAGCCTTTTCGATGCCTCCAACAATAGAGGAAGGTTTTTGCTCTATTAGTTAGGTCTGGCGGGAAAATATTTGGGTCACTTCGTCGCTCATCAGCTTTACTCCGTCACATCCGCCTTGAGGCGATAGAAGCGCGGCGTTGCGGACGATTTCGTGAACTCCGTGCTAAAATGCGGGGAGTGTCCCCGCAAAATTACGACTGCCAGCGGAAGTGGTCGGCGGCGGGATAGCGCTTGGCGATTCGGTGCAGGGAACTAAAGAAGGGAAAGAAGAAAATCCCCCCACACCCCCTATAAGAAGAAACCCCAAGAAACAAACAACCACAACAACGCGTGCGCGCGCGAGGTTCGTCAAGAAGCTCCTGGAATCAATGCGGGGACTGTCCCCGAATCAATCCATGGCCATTGTCTTCTCCTTTTAGCTGTTGAAAGCTTGAAAAGTTGAAAAGTTGAGGGGTTACGCCCTGTCTTCAGTCAGTTGACTGTTATCTTGCAGGTGCTGCGGCAGTTGATGCCCCGGAAACCGAAGTCTCCGCCCATGTGACTCGTCATGTCGTCGTGCGGTCCTCTCGCATTCTGGTCTGCGATGTGGTTCGCAGGAACCGTGTCGTCGTAGGCGGCAAAGTCGAGTCCGGCGAGGCGGTCGAACTCCTGCGGCTCGATTTCGAAACGGATTTTCGACTCCACCTTCGAGCCGCCCCCCGCGCGGATCGTCTGCGGCCGCTCGTTGCCGTTCCCGGCGGGTATCGTCACCTGGCCGAGGCTGCTCGCAGCCGTCTTGCTCTCGAACGTGAGGCCGCCGTCGTCGTCGAGAACGAGCGTCATGCTGTGCGTCGCGGCGCCGTCTAGCTGCATCGCGGGAGTGCGTCCGTTCGGATCGAGGGCGAGCATCTCGGCATTCGACGCGAAATCTCCGGTCTTGTTCGAGAGAAGCGCCATCGCGATATAGACCTTGTTCTTCTCGTCCGAAGTCAGGGAGAAGAAGCTGTGCTTCTCGCCTTTTGTGACAAACGACGCGAGCTGGTCGCGCGCCGTGAGGTAGTCGCCGGCAAGAACGATCGGCTCGCCGTTCCCTCCGGATCGAAGCGTCACGTTCAGTTTACTGCTGTTCACATCGGCAAAGAATTCCGTGTTCATCATTTCTCCTTTGGCGAACTTGCTCATTTCAGTGCAGACGCGGCGGTTGATCATGCCCTTTATGATCGCGTTGCGGCTTGAACTGATCTGGGCCGCGGGGTTGAACGCCGTCCGTCCGACCCGGCGGGTATAGACGTCGCGCAGCGCGTCGGCGCCGCGGCTCTTGCCGCCCACGACATTGGCGCGGAAACCGTCGCACGTTTTCTGGGCTGCGCGCTTGGCCCTTCCGAGGACATCGCTGATGATGTTCATGTAGGGTTCGTAGTCTTCCTTGTCGTTAAACCCGACCTGCTGCAGGGAATTTTCCGGAATGCCAAGTTTTCTCTGGGCGCGGGCGTACAGCATCGAAAGCGCGTTGTCAATCTCTCCTGCGCTGGCGCAAAAGTGGTCTTGAAGCCCCGGGGGGAGAGCGGCGGTGTCCACCCCATCTCTGTTGATTATGGCGTTGTACACGGAATTGAGCGTCTTTCCCCCGTTTTCATCGGCGGCTATAAGAGTCTTGATGTTCTGAGCCACGTTATCGTCGCACCGGGCGAGTATGAGTCCTGCCGCAAAGTCGCGCAGAGGCATAAGCTCTTCGGCCTCCGTGAACGCGCGGTCGGCGCCTGATGCGGACATGGCCTTGTTGACGTTCTCGCCGAACCGAACGACCGCCAGATGGACGTCCACGAGCGGAGAGGCCAGATTCAGGCTCTTTAAATCGCTGATGTCCAACTTCGAAACGGCCCGAACCATGCTGCGGATCATGCCGGGCGGAATCGCCTTGCCTCCCATGGCTATGAGCATTTCCTTTCCGAGCCGGAATATCTCGTCGTTTCCCTTGGCGGTCGACCTCAGCTCGGACACGGCAGCCTTAATCGTATCAACCTTCTTCTTCACTTCGTCGACGGAACGCAGCGTCGCATTGCCGGCGCGAAGCAGACTGTAGCCGTTGGACACCGCAATATCCACCACGTCGGCGTCGTCCGCAGCGCGGTTCACCATGGCGGACACGAGCTTGTCAATGGCTCCTCTATTCTCCTCGCCCTGCTCATTATAGAGCGCAAGAATGTTCGCCTTCGCCCTGGTCTCTGCCGGATTGATGACCTCTGTCGCGCTTTCGATAGCGACTTTGACCGCCATTATGCGCCGGGCGGTGAGCGGCTTGCCGCGGTTGTAGTCGCTAGTCTTCATCGCGTCCCTGACGCTCTTGGGAATAAGGTCGGCCCCGCCGAACATGTCGATGATGGCCTGCTTGAAGAGATCGCGGACGTCGTTGTTAGCCCTCTTGTTCGAGGCGAAACGAAAAAGCGCACCCACCTTGTCGCCTGTCGCAGCACTGATGACGCGGCCTGCAAGCGGGGCGCCTTCGGCAACCGCGCCGCTGTCGCGGGCGATGGCCGAGCTGTGCCCTGCCGCCGCCTGGGCCTGTGCAAATTCCACGAACTTCGTGAACTGTGCGTTGAACTCAATTGCCATTTCTCATCTCCTTGTCGGTCGTCCTTACACATGAAGCCGTCTTTCGGCATTTTACACTGTATACACGCCGGACCGCGAAAGGTTACATGCGAATTGAAGATATATTTCAACCTTTCAACTACACTCGCACGAAATCTCCGGCGGATAGCGTGTCCACGTCAGTGAAACAACCTCTAGCTGTCAAAATTATACCATATACCGTGAACAGGCGTCTATCGCATCTTCTACCGTTGTTAGCGGCAATATACTGCTCAAATCGTTTATAACGGCATATTACCGTAATATATTGCCGTTGTCAATCGCGTCTAGAAGTGACAACTCTCATCACCGCGCGAAATACACAAAAAGCCAAAAAAGAGAAAAGGGAAAAGAAAGAGGAACATTCCCCCCACACCCCTATAAAGGAGAAAGTAAAGGGAAAAGAGAAAGCCGCCGAAAGTAGCCGCCACGCGCGTGCGCGCGCGAGGTTCGTAAAGAAGCTCCTGAACCTTTTTGCTACGTGATGGGTACTGTCGAGGCAAAAACCTTCCTCTATTGTTGGAGGCGGCGATGGCGACGCGTTGAGGGCGAAACCCGTCATAGAGGTCGCCTAGCGGCACCCCCGGGGGTGGCGCACCGCTACACCTAGGGGTAACGACCTCTTACCCCTAGGCATGAGAAGCTCTTACCCCTAGGGATAGCGAAAAAGCTACCCCCGGGGATCGAAACATCAACCAAACAACAACCAAAAGAAAGGAAAACCAACCATGGCAGACAAGCCTCGCAGGGTTGGGAGAGCGGACGGGGCGGTTAGACCTGAAGGAAGCCGCTGGAGGTCAGCGAACCGGGCAGATGGCCGTTCGGGAGCTCACTCTCGAACTCCTCGTCCATCTCCTCCTTCGCCTCCTCCGCCACGCCCGCACCGGCAAGCGAATCCCTCCACCTCTCCGCCGTGTTGAGCAGCGTCTCGACGGCTGCCGCGAACGTATCGACGTCCAGGGACTGGAGCGGCCAGCTGCGCATCACCGCGTAGGCGTTCGTCTCGGGGTTCTGGCAGAGTATCGCCCCGCCGGTTCCGCCGAAGAGATAGTTCGCCTTCAGCATCACGCCGCCGAACGGACCGTCCGCGTCAGGCGGCGGATAGCCGATCTCCGCCACAACCATCACCGTATCAGCCTCGTCGTCGTGGATGAAGCCGACCGTCATGTCGTCCATCTCAAATGCGACCGCGCCGTCGTGCATCTCAAACTCCGCGACGCTTACCTTTGCGGCGAAGCCCTGGACCAGTTCATTGTATTCCATCTAATGATTCTCTTTGGGTTAATCGCGAATTTCAGTTTACATGTCAGCCATGCCTTCGGGCGCGGGGCGGGCATTCGGCGTCAAGACGACTTTATCAGGCGAGAAGGTCTGCGAGAACTCGACTTTCGTCACGACCGGCATGGGCTTTGTGAGGTCGATGGTGGTTCTCTGCGAAATGCTCGCCGTCCCGATCCTGAACTCGTTGTATACGGTTCCGTTCACGGTAAGGTTCTTGTCGGCGGTCAAGGTAACGGTGGCGGTCTTCCCGTCCGCGGAGACTTCGAGCTCGTAGTGCGTCAAAACGTCACGGGTGATCATAATACCGCCGTCACGACCCGAATCCCGATGGACGAACATGTCGGCGCCTTTCAGATTATAGAGATTCTCACTCTTCAGATGCGCGGACTGGGCATCGCCTATCAGGGCAGGTGACTTGGAGATAAGGCTTTCGATATCGCCGAGTCCGCCCTGCTGAAGAAGCATGGATACGACCTTGCGGGCGTTTTCGCCCTTTATGACGGAAAGGAACTTGTCGCCGATCACGTTTGGGTTGGTGCCGAGTTTATAACTGGTTCCGTTGATCTTCCATTCGCCGCGGTCGGCGTCGCCGTAAAGCTGCTGGAAGACGTCTGTATGCTCTTGCGAGAACATATTTTTCTTGCCGATGTTTTCATTGATGTAGTCTGTGCTGCGCTGCGCGACCTTCTTGCCGAGCGACACGAGCTTCGATTCGCCGAAGGTGAACTCCCTCCATTTCTTGATGTCGCCTGCGATGTTCTTTATCTTCTCCTTGGCCGCTTCGTCGAGTCCGTTTGTGCGCGTAGCCGCGAGGTTTACGATGAAGTTGGAGAGCACTCTCGCGTTCTTGGGCAGCATTCCCTTGCCGTACTTGGAGAGGAGATTGGCGGCTGCAGCGGTCTTTTCGCTGCTCAGCGACACTCCCAGCGTCTGCGCGGAGGCGGCGACCATGGCCTTGGCCGTCTTGGTGTCGATCTTCTTGAGCGGATTCGTTTCCGCAGCCGCGGCGGTCTTCTTCTGCGTCGCGCCCTTCATGATGTTGAGTCCGGCCTGTGCGGAAGTGGGCTTCACCCCGGCGTTCATCTTGAGACCGTTGGCGATGATGTCCGCGCCCGTGCCCGTGCCCTTCGGTCCCTTCGACGGAAAGAGCGGCATGAGCCCATTCGCTGCGGACGGCTTCGCGGCTTCAGTCGCCTTCGCGTTGTAGGCGTCTATCGCCACCTTGACGGCCAATATGCGGCGTGCCGTCAGCGGCTTGCCCTTGTTGTAGTCGGACATGATCATCGCCTTCTTGACGGACGCGGGAATCTTCGACTCGCCGCCGAACATATTTGTCACCGCATCGCGAAAGAGCTTGCGTGTCGCGTCGTTGTCCCTCGCGTGCCCGACCGTGCGCTTAAACAGCTTGGCTATGAGGCCAACGCCATCCCCCGATTTAGTCAGGACCTCCAGCTTGCCAACCTGGACGGATGCGTTGGCGATCGACTTGTCCTTGACGTCGCCGCCCTTCGCCCATTCGACGAACCTGTTGAAGTCTGCGTTAAAGGTTACTCCTGCCATTGTTTTACTCCTGTTGTTGTGCGTTTGGCTTTTTTGCCGTCCGCCTTCACCATGTTTACACACAAAAGACGAAAAGGTTACAATGTTTTGCGCAGTTGCAGAACATCCGCGCCTTCCCGACAGCCAATCCGCCAAAATCGAAATTTTGCGTATTATATCATATTTGATGGCGAAGGTGCAGGATAGCGTCCCAGCAAACGCAGCCATCCTACACTCTTTGCATAATCAATGGGATGAACATCGCATCCATCTTTGTAACGGCGCAGTAGCGGCGGTTGATTTCGATTGCCGCCTTACTAGATAAAAGGCATTATACCAAATATCCGCTCTCCCGTGCTCAAATTGCGGAGAGAGAAAATCACTGAAAGAGTTCTGGTTCGTTCTCGATGATGTCTTCAGCCAGATAGTCGGCTGAAAGATACTGGATGCCAAGCTCGCCGCTGTCCACCTGCTGCGCGAGGCGGCTTCTGTAATAGACGTCCATTGCATCCGAAAGGCCAAGCCCCTTCTTCGCCGCAAGCTTGGAGATTATGTCTTCCTCAAGACGCTCCTTGTATATGGAAGAAACGTCCGTCATTGCGCGGCGACCTCATACGACCCTGTGAACGAAAGCAACTGCGATACCGCGGCAGCGCTGTTGATTGCGATCTGGCCGCTGTCCTCATAGTACGCGATTTCCTTCAGCGTACGCTGCTCGTCCCATATGCCGCGACGATACATGTCTATCGCCTGATAGACCTTGTCGTTCGCAACCTTGCCGCTGATTATGTCGTACGACATATACGGCGTAAGACCGTTGCGGCAATCGCAGACGAAATCAAGCCATTCCTTGCTCGCCTCAGGAAACGACTTAACCCTGTAGGCACTCCAGTCGTCGCCAAGGGAATATGTAGAGACTACCGGCGTTCCGCCAAATCTTGCGGCCTTGCGTCTTGCCCAGCGTTCGGCCTGTTTGCGGATGTCGGTGACGTAGAACCCAGGGCCGAAGTCGATATACTTCTTCGAACGCGAGAGGTCGGGACAGCGCACTTCGCAAATGGAGCCGTGAAAAACCGTCATGGCTTGTATCCCCTGTCCGCAAGATAGCCGGTTATGTCCTCGACAAGATACTTCTTTCCGCAGGTGTGCAGGACATCGTAGAAAGGCACTATGTATTTATCCAACGCACCGGATTTCTTGAGCAGAGAATAGACTTTGGGCGAACCGACACGCCACGCCTCGCTCAAGGCGTGAATCAAGAAGACCACGAAAGCCAACTCGTCACCATTTGTCATTTGTGAAAATATTATACTAAATCCCAATCATGACCGTCAAATCGCACTTTGCCCTGCACAACGCCAATGCTGGGACAGGCCCCGCAGGGGTTTGGGCGAGGCGAGCCTGTTTACGAATCGTCGCCGGTCAGCTGATTGATGTTCAAAGGCTCATCAATGTCGCCGAAGTCGTTGTCGCTCCGATTCTCGATCGGCTCCATGCATGTGTCGCGCACCGCCTTCTTTTGGCCGGGACCGCACGCAAACCCGCGAAAGATTACATCTGCCACGTATTATGGTATAATATGCCGCTCAAAAGGTATATTATATGCAAAATGGCAAATTCAGAGTGCTGGTGATCAACCCGGGGTCGACCTCGACCAAGGTGAGCCTGTTCGAGGACGAGACCTCCGTGTTCGAGCAGAGCCTCTTCCACGAAGCGTCCCTACTCCTTAAGTTCCCGCACGTCAACGACCAGGCCCCCTTCCGGCGTGGCGTGATTCTCGACATGCTGAAGGCGCAGGGCGTGGACCCCGCGTCGCTCGACGCGTTCGTGGGTCGCGGCGGCAGCGCCCACACCCAGCCCAGCGGCCTTACCCGCATCGACCAGCGACTCTACGACGACACCGTCGCCGCGGTCGGCGGATCGGAGCATCCCGCGAAGCTCGGCGTGATGCTCGCTTGGATGCTCGGGCAGGAGTTCTCGAAGCCCGCCTTCACGCTCAACCCGACGAACACGGACGAGCTGTGCGACTATGCGCGCCTTACGGGCATCAAGGGCATATACCGCTTCCTGCATTCGCACGTCCTCAACCAGAAGGCTATCGCGGAATCGCACGCGGCGAAGACGGGCCGGAGGTACGAGGAGTGCAACTTCATCGTCGCCCACATCGACGGCGGCATAACGGTCGCGGCGCACGAGCGCGGCAGGATGGTGGACGGCAACATGGGCGCGGACGGCGAGGGCGCGTTTTCGCCGACGCGCATCGGGTATGTGCCGCTGCCGCAGCTGCTGGACTACCTCAAGACCCATTCCACCGCGGAGGTGGAGCTGAAGCTGACGCGCGCCGGCGGGTTCGTGGAGCACTTCGGCACCTCCAACTCCGACAAGATACACGCGCTAGTCGAGAAAGGCGACCCGAAGGCGACGCTCGTCTGGAACACGATGATCTACCAGGTCTGCAAGCTGATCGGCGAGATGTCGGCGGTCCTTTGCGGAAAGGTGGATGCGATACTGCTTACAGGCGGGCTGCTGCGCTTCGCCGACATAATCGACGGCATAAAGGCGCGCTGCGGATTCATCGCGCCGATCTTCGTCTACCCAGGCGAGATGGAGCAGGAGGCGCTTGCGCTTCCGACGCTCAAGGCGCTTCGCGGCGAAATCGAACCTCTAACATATTCCGGCAGGGATGTCTGGAACGGATTTGGATTCTGACAATGAGCCTCATAGACACAATTCGCGAAAAGGCAAAGTCCGACGTAAAGCGCATCGCGCTCCCCGAAGGCGACGAGCCGCGCACCGTCAAGGCGGCGGAAATCATCCGGGCCGAGGGCCTGGCGGAACCGATTCTCATAACGCCCGAGTCGATTGCGGCCGATCCGCGGCGCCTCGAATCGTACGCGGCGCTGCTCTACGAGCTGCGCAAGGCAAAGGGTCTTACCGAGGAGGCTGCGGCGAAGCTCGCGGCAGCCCCGATGTATTACGGGATGCTTATGGTCAAGGCGGGCGATGCCGACGGGCTGGTCTCGGGCGCGGTGCATTCGACGGGCGACATGCTGCGTCCCGCGCTTCAGGTGATAAAGACCGCGCCGGGGATGAAGCTCGTGTCGTCCAGCTTCCTCATTGAGTGTCCGAACAAGGCGCTCGGCGAAAACGGGCTCCTCGTCTACGCCGACTGCGTCGTCAACCCGTGCCCGAACGCGGAGGAGCTCGCGAACATCGCCGTCGCGACAGCCGAGACCGCGCGCAAGCTTTGCGGGATCGCCGAGCCGCGCGTTGCAATGCTGTCGTTCTCGACCAAGGGCAGCGCGTCGCACGAGCTGGTGGACAAGGTGCGCGAAGCGACGGAGATTGCGCGCGGCCTAGCGCCGGACCTTCTGATCGACGGGGAGATGCAGCTGGACGCCGCGCTAGTACCCGAAGTCGCCGCGCTTAAGGCGAAGGGAAGCCCGGTCGCGGGACGCGCTAACGTGCTCATCTTCCCCGATCTGCAGTCGGGCAACATCGGCTACAAGATAACGCAGCGCATCGGCGGGGCGGACTGCTTCGCGGTCCTTCAGGGCCTTGCGAGCCCCTGCAACGACCTTTCGCGCGGCTGCTCGGTGGAGGATATCGTCAATACCGTCGCCGCCACCTCTGCCCAGGCTTGATCTAAATCCTTGACTGCTCCAGGTTCCGCACCGCGGCCTCTGCACCATCCTTCTCGGCCACCCTTTTGAATTGGCGGAAGAAGTCCATTTGCGCCTTGGCGTTTTCGGCGCAGTCCTCCAGGTACAGTAGAAAGCCCTCCAGTTTCTTTGGAGGAAGCGGCTTGAGCTGCGCACGGCATTTGTCACACATGGCCTTGAGTTCCGCAAAAGCCTTGATTGCGTCGCGGCAGACCTTGACCTTGTACTTCATCTCCACATTCCAGAACACATACACAAGCTGCCGCCGCTCCAAGAAGGCCCTGTAGAATTCAAGAACCGTCCTGCAAATGGTCATGAGACCCTTGACGTCCTCGACTTCGGCTGCGGTGTCGCGTATGGCTTTGGACAGCGATTCTGTCAATCTGGGGCGATCCGTCAAGACTTCGTTGGTTACGTTGGCTTTGTCCAGGGACAGCCTGTTCTTCAGCAGTTCGCCGCTGGACGGCACTTCCGCATCCAGGCAGGAATTCAGCTTCTCGCAGGCATTCCAGAGCTCCACAAAGCGATCATGCGCATCCTTGTACAGCGCCAGCGTCTTCTCCAGGACGGCGACCTCGCGCTCTTTGTCCACGAGAATCTTCTCGTATGCGGGCATGGCCTTGATTATGACCTCTTCGCAATCGAGGCTTGGCCTGTAGTCGTCAAGGCTGACGCCGTAGGTATTCATCGCGCCGCTCATCTCCTTATCGGACAGCAAATCTCATCAGCTGTTTTCATGTGCGCAATTATATCATAAATAACGGCATCAAAGTTTGCGGTGACTGTCCCCGCACGATCCTTGCGCGATATAGTGCGAGCTGGGACTCAACTGCCCGTCGTCACGCGAAAGGCTTGGCCGCGGACCCTACCCGGCAGAGACGCCCAACCGACATGCATAGCCGACTAAACTCGCCCGCACCCCAATGCGGGGACACTCCCCGCATTGGGAAGCGACATTGCGCGCCTCGTGCGCGAACATGCGCGTAATAGCCAAGGGGCCGCATGAAAACAAAACGAGGCCATTTCCAACCTGAAACGAGGCTGTTTCCACCATGAAAACAGCCTCGTTTTGGCCCAACAAACAAACCTACGTGCAGAGCCTGTCCCCGCATCAATCCAGGGCCGCATTGACACGAATATCGGCCATCGCTAGAGTGCGCCTGCGGTTCGCTGAGTGCTACCCTAGAGGGTTGATCGGTGCTACCTAGCAACCAGCACGCTTCAACCCTCTGGGGTTTTTCGCTCGCGACCCTATAGGGTATTTCAATCCGTACTAAGCCCCTGCAAGCGCCCGTCGGCGCCAAATTCGATTTCGTCACCGCCGTTTTTCAAAATGACGGCGCCACTTTTGAAAATGGCGCTGCCACTTTTCAAAATGTCACCGCCACTTGGCTCAAGGCATCTCGACCGTCACCTTGAAGAAGCGATGAAGCGAGTTGGTGGGATACGCCCAATCCTCTGAAGACGGCAGAGTTTCCTTACCATAAACTTTATAAAGTCGTACCTCTCCATTTGTGTTAAGATTAGGCTCCCATGTAATGATCGGCACGCCATCTTGCATCTCGATCATTGCGGTCAATACGCTCGTCTCATTCGTCGGGTCTGTTCCGGCGACAAACTCTTCCCAAACCTTTGTCTCCTTACCACCCTGCATCTTGCCGCTCAATGCATTTGCGGCAGACTCGAAATCGGACTCCAAGCCAAGCCCATACTTCGTCAACCACGAATATGGAACGGGCTCGGGTGTCGTAAGCGTGTAGCCGCTTCCGTCCGCAGGAATCCACTGCACCCGATCGAGCCAAATGCAATCCGGCGCATATGATGTAACGCCATCTTTGCTGTATTCCCATTTTAGAGTATGCTTACCGCCTCCAGTGATTTCATGCGAAACATAATACCATTCGCCATCATGTCCTGCAATTCTCGCTACAACTGAACCGTCAACGCTGAATGTGCCATAATCGTAATATTCCTCGTCGGCCTCTTCGCAAGCCGCTCGCCACCAGAAGGACACCGTTCCCACCTTCTTGACTGATGTCTGCAAACATGTCGTCTCATTATTGCCAATAATTCCGCTTCTTGCCGAAGATACGCCGTCATGCGAAACATCTGTCGCAACAGTCCAGGGATGCGCATCATCATTCTCCATCAGATAGCCATACATATTCGCCGCTTCGCTCAACGATTCGTTTCGTGTAAATGTAGCCGTTGCCTCTGCCGAATCCTTCCAATCATCCTTGACGGCAATTGCCCGCACTGTGCAGGACTTGTAAACCTCAAATGGCTTCTTATATTCCAAACCATTCTCACGCGGATCGCTTCCGTCAGTTGTATAGTAAATTGTCGCGCCCTCAGTTTCGCACGAAATGGATACCGTTTGCGATGTATTGGCGTAAGTAGTAGCACTTGGCTCGACAACTGGCTTTGCAACATCACCCACTCTGAAGAACTTTGAATATGTCGGAGTATACGGATATTCATCTACATAAGCCAAAGCTCTAATAGTCATCTTCGAATTACATTCTATTGGCGCTATGTAAAGAAAGCATTTATCGGTTTGATTCGTAGTCGGTTCACTTCCATCCGTTGTGTAATATATTTGTGCGAAGTCATTAGGACAAGAAAGCACTATTTCGCCTGATTGCGGGATACGCTCGTCATCTGGCATAAAATCAATCTTTGCCGCGCCATACTGAGCTCTTGTTTCATGGTACAGAGAATTGAACTTCCACCATGTATCCGTATTCCATCCGTCAGTACCCTCGGCTACATAGCACGCACTCCCATAAAACTGACCGTATGCACCCGTTGAGTCTAGATGATGTCTCATATAATAATTGACGTTAGCAACTGTAACATAAAAATACTTTCCACAGTAAGAATACGGGCCAACTCTTTGAGGGCAGTCTCCTTTAAATAAGAATTTCACATCGCAATCCGCGCTCGCCATATTCCAGCAATACTCTCCCCTTGTTTCCATATCCATCCTTAGACCAACATATTCGCCGACAAAAGCACATGCAGACAAAGTTTTAACGCTTTCTGGCACTATGACCAATTCGACACCGCATTCCTTTTTAAACTGAAATGCTACATCATCTATGTTTGTCACAGAATGTCCGCCTAATGTATCAGGTATAACAACAATGGTTGGCAATGTCCCTTCATGCGCAGGCAATGGAAGCTCCTTTAATGAAGACTGTTCGTTTGGATGTGGGCGCCCTAAAGATGCGCATCCATTTGTAACATAGTAATGCCATGTAACCCCATCGACAGTTTCGGTCAAGGCTAATGTGACTTTCACCATGAGTGCGCCCACTATCAAGGCAATTAATCTTATCTTCATTTTCGAACCTCATCCCTTTCGCCGCTACACTGTTGCGAGAGGAGCGTCGGCGGCAAAAGATAAGCGGCGCACTCTCAAGATTCCGTCTTCACTGAGGTACCGCTAAGAACCATTGGCAAAACAAGAATAAGAAAGTGCGCCGCGTGGATAGTATTCCACACGTGCGCACAGTCGTATTTTCGCCTTGCCTTTTAGATTAGCGGTCTTTCAGTGAAAGCGTTAATACGCTGATGCGTACGTTGCACGGGTTAGGTTGCCCACCCCGCGCACACTCCACTCCACTTCACCCGAAGCGTGGGAGCCACGGCCGGCCTACAGGCCCGACCGGTATGTCAAAGAGCTAAAAAGTCTCGTCCTCCCTAAGCGCATCAACAATATGCATCAGGAAGATTCCGTCTGTCATGTCTCCAGCCTTCATACGGCAACAGCCTCCTTGCATACGCGATGCGCGAAACCAAGCGAATGCGGCAATATGCGCGACGATACCAGATCAACCTTGCAGTTTAACAGCTTCTCGTAGGCTGACGACAGGGCGCATTCGTTGCGCCAGCTGTATTCGCCAGGCATCCATTTTACCAAAAAGTCCACGTCGCTGTCGGGGCGCTCCTCTTTACGGGCACACGAGCCGAAGACCCAAAGCTTTTCTGCCTTGTGCTTCCTTGCGATGGCGTATATCTCGTCACGCTTCGCACGTATCTCATCAAGCATGCACATACCTGTATTGTCCCGCAAGAACGGGAATATGATACCATATAACCGCTCTCGAATCAATGAGGAATATTATTCGCCGCTTAGGGCTGAGACGACTTTGAGGGCCTGGACGGTTTCGCGGACATCGTGAACCCTCACGACACTCGCGCCGTGCATGGCGCACCAGACGGCTATACCAAGGTTGCCGCCTACATTGCGCCCCGTAACCTTCTCGCCCGTTAGCTTCTTCACGATCCTCTTCCGGCTCGCACCAATCAGAACGCGCCCCTTCTTCGCCAGTTCGGGGACAGACCTCAAAAGCGCCAGATCCTCTTCCCTAGTTGTCCCAAACCCTATCATTGGGTCCAAATATATGGGGACTGTCCCCGCAATCTCAGTGGGGACAGTCCCCAATGTCTTTGCCGGAACTACAAGTTCTGCGCCGCTTTTCGCGCAAATCCTGAACATATCCAAAATCGGCTCTGGATATACGCAATTGATGATGTTCGCCCCAAGCCCCGTCGCGCGCTCTGCCGTCTCGGGGTGGTAGGTATCGACCGATATGGGGACAGTCCCCGAAACATGCGGGGACAGTCCCCGCAAAACGGGCTCGATTCGGCGCCATTCCTCTTCCCAGCCGATGGGGACAGTCCCCGGTTTTGTGGATTCGCCGCCGAGGTCTATGATGTCCGCGCCTTCGTCGATCATGTTCATGGCACGGGCTATCGCCTGCTCGGGACGGTAGAACTGTCCACCGTCCGAAAACGAGTCTGGAGTGACGTTTACGATACCCATTACCTTGGTTTGCATGAATCCTCCTTCAAAAAAGCGTCATCTGAGCGACGGGCCCGAAACTGCGCCGATGCTCGGGGCACGGCCCCAACTTCGCGAGCGCGGCAAAATGCTCTTTTGTTGGGTATCCTTTGTGCTTGGCGAAGCCGTAGCCAGGATACTCCGCCTCAAGCCGCAGGCAGTCGGCGTCACGGGCGGTCTTGGCAAGGATCGACGCGGCAGCGATAAAGAGGCTTTTCGCGTCCCCTTTTACGAGATTCTGCGACTTGAAAGGCAAACCTTGAACCGGATTGCCGTCCACCAGCACCGCGATGCTTCGCGCCGCCTCCTCGCCCAGCTTCGCCGCCACCTCCTCGACTGCGCGACGCATAGCTAGGTGAGTCGCCTTGAGTATGTTCAGCTTGTCGATTTCGCGCGGAGAAGCAGAGGCGATGGCCCAAGTGCAACCCGCCGTCGTCTTTATGACTTCGGCAAGCGTTTCGCGGCGTTTAGCCGAAAGCTGCTTTGAATCGTTGATTCCGCTCCATTCGCCGACAAGCAACGATTCCGCCATGTCCAACGGAGCGGTAACAGCGGCGGCATATACTGCACCAGCCAACGGTCCCCGCCCGGCTTCATCCACGCCAAGCACGATTCCGCCAAGATTCTTTTCGAAATCGAGCGAAACCGCCATATTACCAGCTCATGCGGGTGGGGACTGTCCCCGCTTTCATGACACGCTTTATGTCGGCAATCGTGTATTCGCCGCTGTGAATCATTCCGGCGACGATTGCGGCATCGGCTCCAGCCTCGCGGAATACGGTTACGAGGTGCTCGGGACGTCCCGCACCGCCGCTCGCGACAACCGGAACATCCACCGCCTCGGCGATCATCCGCGTAAGCTCCAGCTCAAAACCCTGACGCGTGCCGTCCGCATCGACGGAATTGACGACAATCTCGCCAGCGCCCAAATCTGCCGCGCGCTTCGCCCATTCTACCGCGTCCATGCCCGTGAATTCGCGGAAGCCGCGCGTCGTTATCTCGTAGCCCGAGGGACACTTTGCGCTCTTTACTGGGTCCATCCCAAGCACGATGCATTGCCGCCCGAAAGCCGCCGCGCCCTCGGCAATGATCGCCGGATTGCGCACCGCGAGCGAGTTGACAGATATCTTCTCCGCGCCAGCCAGTATCACGCGCTCCATGTCGGCAAGGCACGAGATGCCGCCGCCGACGGCGAACGGGATGCGCACGGCCTTAGCGACGGATTCCACCATGCCTATATCTATGGGCCTGCGCTCCGCGGACGCGGTGATGTCGTAGAACACAAGCTCGTCCGCGCCGCCGTCAGAATATGCGACGGCCATTTCGACAGGGTCGCCAAGATCGATGTTGTTCTTGAACTTTACGCCTTTGGTGACGCGTCCGTTCCTTACATCCAAGCACGGTATAACGCGGCGCGTAAGGGTGGACGCGGCAAACGATGCCGCCGGGGCGATACATCGCTCGCCAGCGAGCCAACGCTTAAGCAGGGCGAGCCCGACACGTCCCGACTTCTCGGGGTGGAACTGGCAGGCGAGAAGCGCACCCTTCTGGACTGCGCTCGTGAAGGTTACGCCCGCGTAATCCGTCGTGCCGACCGTGAAAGGTCCGCGCTCCGCGAAGTATGAATGTACGAAATAGTAGTCGTCGGCGCCATTCACCTGGTTCCAGCCCATCTGCGGAACCTTGCAGCCCGCGACATCGGGGAAGCGCCGCACCTTGCCCGGCAGTATTCCGAGCAGATCGACTCCACCATCCTCCTCGGAATGCTCGAAAAGGATCTGCATGCCGAGGCAAATGCCAAGGAAAGGCTTTGTTTCGGCGGCTCGCCGCACAGCATCGACAAGCGCGAGCGAGCGGAGGTTTTCCATCGCGCTTTTTGCCGCGCCCACGCCCGGGAACACGACGCGTTCGGCGCGCGCGATCGTCTCTGGATCGCGCGTCACGACCGTTTCAGCGCCAATCGCCGCGAAGGCGTTCTTTACGCTAGTGAGGTTCCCGGCCTTATAGTCAACAATTGCAACCATTAACGAAGGTTCGACATCATAACCCAAGGTTGAATATCGGGAATATCCACGCGCCGCCGGATGCACTGAAGTTGAGAAGCCCGAGCTGGACACCGTGCAGATTGCCGGTAAAGTTCAGGACGCCAAGCTGAAGGCCAACGGTCGTTCCCGTGATGTTCAATGCGCCGGCCTGAGCGCCAACGCAAGTGCCGGCAAGATTTGCGGGACCAAGCTCGGCGCCTGTCATTACGTGCGTCACATTGTTGATAAGGCCGACGTCGAGAATGGCGATGCTATCCATTTGTCCGTAGCCAAGGTTGATCATTCCGCCAATTACGGTGTGGCTCGGGCTTGGAATCTGAATCGGAGGCGTGAGAATCGAAAGGCCCAGCGGCAACCAAACGCGCGAATGGCACTCGCTTTCCTTATCCTTATGCCTTCTTTCCGGCGGCCTTTCGTGGCTTTCGGGACGGGCCTCCGCGGCAAATGCACAAACGAGGGCGGCGATTGCAATAAGTTTCTTCATGTCGGACTCCTTTCGTTTCAGCGGGTATTATACCATAAATGACAGCGCGGAACAGACGACAGAGGCTGCGGCGCAAAGGAAGATCGTCTGCATCACGCCGCAGAACTTCTTCACCGTCGCAAAGGCCGCGAACAAGGCTAGAGCCATTGCAACGCCGTCGATAAAGAGACCTCCAGGCGACGACATCCTCCAAAGCGACATTCCCGCGAAAGACCACACCGCCGACAGCATGAGCGATATGGTTACCGGTTTGACGCCGGCAAGAATGCCCTTCACGACGCGGCTTTCGCTGAACCGCTCAAGCGATGCCAACGCAAAAGAAAGAAGTAGCGAGCCGGGCAGCACAAGCGAGGCCGTCGCCAGCACCGCGCCCAACACCCCGCCAAGCCTGTAGCCGAAGAACGTCGCGGCGTTTATGCCTATCGGGCCGGGCGTCATCTGCGTAAGCGCCATGAGATTCGCGAACTCTTCCGCTGGCAGCCGAAGCCATAATGCATCGTTTCCGACAAAATCGCGGATGTACATCGGAACCAGCACATATCCGCCGCCAAAGGCGAGTGCACCATACTTCAGGAAGATAGGCACCACAATGCCGAGCGAATTGAAGCGACGCGACTTGCCGCGCGGCGCATACTCGATGGCGATTCCGACGATCATTGCCGCGACAAGCACAAGCGCGGGATTTGCGCCGGCCAAAAGGAGCACCAACGCGCAAAACATCGCCACGTAGCCATATGAGCCCCGCACACTCTTGGTCCATCCACGGATGATCATTCCAGCTATAACGCCTGTCAGCGCGGCTCGAAGTCCGCCAAAAGCCGCCACAAGCCACCTGTTGTCAATCGGTATAGCGTCGTAGCCCATGGAAACGAACAGGAATATGATGAGGCTTGGGAGTGCCACGGCGGCAAGCGCGACAGCCGAACCCACTGGTCCAGCAACTTTACGCCCAACGTAGACGGCGCAATGTCCCGCCATTATGCCAGGAAATGTCTGAAAAAGCGAAAGCGCGTCAACAAGTTCGCCTTCCTTGGTCCATTTCAGCTTTCGCGAAAACACATCGTCCGCAACAGCGATTATGGCATATCCGCCGCCCACTACAAAGAGGGCGATTTTGAACATCTCAAAGAATAGCCTAAAAAGCTTCTGCATCATGGCTGTTTAGCCGCTAACAATGCGGTGTATTATAACAAATATCTGTCTTTGGAATCAAAGGCAAAATGCCCCACCTTAGCATCCGAACGCACGAGCGGGAGAGACACCCACTCTCCAAATGCGGGAACAGGCACCAGCGACAGGCTGGCTGGGGGCGCGTGCCCGCCACCGTTGTCTGGAGGCTGGACCGGGAGGCTTAGACTACTCGCTTATGCAACTGTTGAGCCGTTAGACGAACCGCGGCAGCGGGCTGTTCTGTCCCCATATCCTAATTAGACAAGTCCCCGCATTTCACGATCAGCCGCAAAGCCTCGCATATGCCATCCCTCGCCCTCATGCCGCCTTCTCCAGCCTCGCCGCGAGCATCCAGCCGTGCGACGCGTAGCCGAGCCCCTTTACCTTCCTCGCTCTCGCGCTTCGGGAGCGCACCTTCTCCGAGAAGAAGCCCAGCATCTTCGACACGAACGCCGCGCTCCCGAACAGCTTCCCGCCCGAGATCTGCGCTATACGCCTGGTAAGGGCCCTCTCATCGAGGGGACTGTCCCCGCATGAATGGCCTATGACGGAGAGAAGCCACTCGCGGCAGCGCTTCGCGAAGGCGCTCCCCCGCCTCGCCGCGCCGACCGTGTTCCAGGCGTAGCCCTCCGCGCTTCCGGTGAGGCCCGCACGCACGGGGTTGAGCTCCACGTAGGCCGCGCAGCGGCGGAGGTACTCGGCCTCGCCGACGAGCGTGCTCCTGAAGCGACCTTCCCATATCGTGCCTGTGTAGGGGCGGAGCCTGCGGAAGCGGCGGCCGAACTCCTCCTTGAACGTCTTCACGAACTGGCTCAGGTCGTTCATCCTAGCCCGCAGGCGGGCGATCTCGCCCTCGGCGGCCAGGCTGTCGCCCTTGGCGCGAAGGTTCCTGAGGTGCGATTCAAGGCGAAGAGAGGCCTTGGCGCCCATGAGCGCGGCGTAGCGCCTCAGGACCTCGGCTTCGGGGACTGTCCCCGCAGGGGCGGGAACCTGGAGAACCATGTGGAAATGGTTGTCCATTATCGCGAACGCGCCGATTTTGACCCCGCTGAACTCCGCGGTGCGCTCCAGGGCGTCCAGCATCTCGCGCTTCACCTCGGGGTCCGCGAGCAGCATGCGACGCCCCGCTATGCGGGAGGTGACGTGGTGGAACGCGTCGCGGTCCGTGAACTTGATCCTTCTTGTCCTTGCCATACCGGTTGCTCCTTTCGTTTCCCGGCGCGGGGACAGTCCCCGCAGCCACGCAACCATTATCGCAAATATTTTTGTTCCTAACGTTACGCGAATGTTACGCGAATGTTACGATTTCGTAACGTTGGGTTTTCGGATTTAGGAGGCGAAAATCGCATTTCGCCCTTATGGCACAGGGGTCAGAGGCACCTTCTTGTAGTCAACTCCAGGAAGGTGCATTTTTGTAAGAGTTTGTAAATGGACCTAAACAATGCCCTTCACCCATGCGGGGACAGTCCCCGAAAATGACCCGGGGACAGGCACTGCAAATGACGGGGTGGGAAGCTCGTTCGCACGCCGTCAGAGGACACTTCGCACGCCGTCCTGACTCTATTCGCACGCCGCCCGAAGCAGGTTCGGACGGCGTCATTCAGGGTGCGGGACGGCGTGGCGATCAATGGATTCAGGCACCAGGCTTAAAGCTGTACACGCTTACTTCACCTGGGTTGAATCATGCGGGGACAGTCCCCGAAATTGCCCGGCAATCTACATAACATTGCTGGGCAATGCAAATGCGGGGGGAGGCCCCGCATGGCTACATGGTTCCTTAATCTATTCGATATGGCTTATGGGGCGGGACTCGTTCTGATCCGTCGGCCAGCGCTCGGGCAGCTCTGTGGAATCCGGCGACATCCAGCCCTTCGTCCCTTCGCGCACTTCGACGACAAGAT